>CAMCJM010000125.1 GCA_945874835.1 Pseudomonas synxantha
GTGTCATCGGTGAACCAGCCTTCGACTTCGCCGTCGATGGAGATGCCGTTGTCGTCGTAGAAAGCGACCAGTTTGCCCAGCCCCAAAGTGCCGGCCAGCGAGCAGACTTCATGGCTGATGCCTTCCATCATGCAACCGTCGCCAAGGAAGGCGTAGGTGAAGTGGTCGACGATGGCGTGGCCGTCACGGTTGAATTGCGCGCCCAGTACCTTCTCGGCAATGGCGAAACCGACGGCGTTGGCAATGCCCTGACCGAGCGGGCCGGTGGTGGTTTCCACGCCCGGCGTGTAGCCGTACTCGGGGTGGCCCGGCGTGCGGCTGTGCAGCTGACGGAAGTTTTTCAGGTCATCGATCGACAGGTCGTAGCCGGTCAGGTGCAGCAGCGAGTAGATCAGCATCGAGCCGTGGCCGTTGGACAGCACAAAGCGGTCACGGTCGGCGAAGCTTGGGTTGCTCGGGTTGTGCTTGAGGAAGTCACGCCAGAGGACTTCGGCAATGTCCGCCATGCCCATCGGGGCACCGGGGTGGCCGCTGTTGGCTTTCTGCACGGCATCCATGCTGAGGGCACGAATGGCATTGGCTCGCTCACGACGGCTGGGCATCACTGAATCTCCTGCGGGGCTGCTTGGGCAACTTGGGGGTCGAAAAAGGCGGCCATTTTCGCCCAGCCACGCCATCGGGGCAATCACAGATGGTCGTTAAGCCCCGACAATCGGTAATTAGCCCCGGCAAAACGCCTCAAAGCGGCTTTTGCGCCGCCAGACAAGGCGCGCGAAACAGCTCGCCATGCCACAAGCCCTGCACCGTGCTACGCATCACCAGCAACCAGAGCAAATTGAGAAGGCAACTCACGGCGCATGTAATGTTGGGTGAACAAACTCACTACGCCCCACTGGCCCGGCAGACACGTGTCAGCCCCACCGGGACAAGTGACAAACGCCCTCACATCCAGCAAGGGCAATATCAAAACTTTTTGATATTGCCCTTGCTGGATAAAAAGTGTCTGACTAGACTGCTCAACCTATGAATATGCGCGCCCCTCATCTGGCCTTCGAGCCCGTAGACGCCCTCACCGCCTTGTGCAAGGCCGGCGGCGACGCGCTGCGCCTGAACATCCTGCGCGCGCTGGCCAACGACTCGTTCGGCGTACTGGAACTGGCGCAGATTTTTGCCACTGGCCAATCCGGCATCAGCCATCACCTCAAGGTGCTCGCCCAAGCCGCACTGGTGGCCACGCGCCGTGAAGGCAATGCAATCTTCTACCGCCGCGCCCTGGCCCAGAGCGAACACCTGGGCAGCCGCTTACACGCCGCTTTATTAGATGAAGTGGATCAACTGTCGCTGCCCGATGACGTGCAACAACGCATCGCCGCCGTACACAGCCAACGCGCAGCCACCAGCCAGGCCTTTTTCGCCAGCAGTGCCGCCAGCTTCCAGGCCCAACAAGACCTGATCGCCGGCCTGCCGCAGTACCGCGACAGCCTGCTGGCCCTGCTCGACTCACTGGGCTTTGCCAGCGACGCCAACGCCGTGGAAATCGGCCCCGGTGACGGCAGCTTTTTGCCCGCCTTGGCGCAGCGCTTCACCCACGTGCTGGCCCTGGACAACAGCACCGCGATGCTGGCGCTAGCGCAACAACGCTGCCACAGCGACGGCTTGGACAATGTTCACCTGCTGTTGGCCGATGCCCTGCAGGACGACTACCCCGCCGCCGATTGCCTGGTGCTGAACATGGTGCTGCACCATTTCGCCGCCCCGGCCGATGCCCTTAAGCAACTGGCCCTGCGTGTGAAACCGGGCGGCAGCTTGCTGATCACCGAACTGTGCAGCCACAACCAAAGCTGGGCCCGCGAAGCCTGTGGCGACCTGTGGCTGGGCTTTGAGCAGGACGACTTGGCCCGCTGGGCCGCAGCAGCCGGGCTGAACAACGGCGAAAGCCTCTACGTCGGGCTGCGCAACGGCTTTCAAATTCAGGTGCGGCACTTTGCCAAACCGTCGATAACTCATGGCCTCCGGGCTGCAACCACCGGTCACCAACAGGAACCCGCACGATGAGCGAATACTCCCTCTTTACCTCCGAGTCCGTCTCCGAAGGCCATCCCGACAAAATCGCCGACCAGATTTCCGATGCGGTGCTGGACGCCATCATCGCCAAGGACAAACACGCCCGCGTGGCCGTGGAAACCCTGGTCAAGACCGGTGTGGCCATCGTCGCCGGTGAAGTCACCACCAGCGCCTGGGTTGATCTGGAGCAGATCGTCCGTGACGTCATCTGTGACATCGGCTACACCAGCAGCGACGTGGGTTTCGACGGTGCCACCTGCGGCGTGCTGAACATCATTGGCAAGCAGTCCCCGGACATCAATCAGGGCGTCGACCGCGCCAAGCCGGAAGATCAAGGCGCTGGCGACCAGGGCCTGATGTTCGGCTACGCCAGCAACGAAACCGACGTGCTGATGCCCGCGCCGATTCGCTTCTCCCACGCGCTGGTGCAGCGTCAGGCCGAAGCGCGCAAATCCGGCCTGCTGCCGTGGCTGCGCCCGGACGCAAAATCTCAGGTCACCTGCCAATATGAAAACGGCAAGGTGGTCGGCATCGACGCCGTAGTGCTGTCGACTCAGCACAACCCGGAAGTGTCGCTGAGTGATCTGCGAGAAGGCGTGATGGAGCTGATCATCAAGCACTCCCTACCAGCCGAACTGCTGCATAAAGGCACCCAGTACCACATCAACCCGACCGGCAATTTCGTGATCGGTGGCCCGGTGGGCGACTGCGGCCTGACCGGCCGCAAGATCATCGTCGACAGCTACGGCGGTATGGCCCGTCACGGCGGCGGCGCGTTCTCCGGCAAAGACCCGTCCAAGGTGGACCGCTCGGCCGCCTACGCCGGTCGCTATGTAGCGAAGAACATCGTCGCCGCCGGTCTAGCTGAGCGTTGCGAAATCCAGGTGTCCTACGCCATCGGCGTGGCCCAACCGACCTCGATCTCGATCAACACCTTCGGCACCCACAAAATTGCCGAAGATCAGATCATCAAACTGGTGCGCGAGGTGTTCGACCTGCGCCCGTACGCCATCACCAAGATGCTCGACCTGCTGCACCCGATGTACCGGGAAACCGCCGCCTACGGCCACTTCGGTCGCACCCCGGAGCAGAAGACGGTCGGCGACGACACCTTCACCACCTTCACCTGGGAAAAAACCGACAAAGTTGCCGACCTGCGCGCCGCTGCTGGCCTGTAAGCCTTGCGCAACACCCGGAGCCCCGCCTTGTGCGGGGCTTTTTCTTGCCTGTGAATCCGTCCGTTAAGTAAAAGCAGCTAGGCTGAGTGAGCCATCTGCCGAGCAAGGACGCTCACCATGAAAGCCTGCATTGCCTGCTTGCTGCTGTTCAGCAGCCCCCTCTGGGCCGCCTGCCCCGACTGGCCCACCAGCCAAGCCACGCACGAACTCAAAGCCCTCGGCCTACAACTGGCCAAGTGGGACGACGCCTACCACCGCCAAGGGCAAAGCCCGGTTGCCGATGAACTGTATGACCAAGCTCGCGCCACCCTGCAGCAGTGGCAAGCCTGCTTCCCCAGTATCGAACTCAGCCCAACTGACCCACTGACGAGCAGCGCCGGCTCACTGTCGCACCCGGTCGCCCACACCGGCCTGCGCAAACTGGCGGATAAACTCGCGGCAGGCAACTGGATGGCCAGCCGTGATGACCTGTGGATTCAGCCCAAGGTCGATGGTGTGGCCGTCAGCCTGGTTTATCGCCAGGGCCAGCTGCAGCAGTTGATCAGCCGTGGCGATGGCCTTCATGGGCAGAACTGGACAGCCCTGGCCCGGCAACTGCCTGCCATTCCCGCGCAGTTGCCGGGCACACCGGACCTGACCCTGCAAGGCGAGCTGTACTGGCGTCTGCCGGGGCACATCCAACAGCAACGCGGCGGCCAGGGCGCGCGCAGCACAGTGGCCGGGCTGATGAATCGGCAACAGTTAAACGCCGAAGAAGCCGCAGGTATTGGCCTGTTTGTCTGGGATTGGCCCGACGGCCCAACCAGTATGCTGGCGCGCCTGCAACAGCTAAACGCCTTGGGTTTTACCGACAGCTCGAGCTTTAGCCAGCCGATCCGCAGCGTCGCCGATGCCGCCCGCTGGCGCGAGCAGTGGTACCGCAACGCGCTGCCCTTCGCCACTGACGGCGTGGTGTTACGCCAGGCTCAGCGCCCCGCCGCTGAGCGCTGGCGAGCCGAGCCGCCGGAGTGGGCAAGCGCGTGGAAACACCCGGCCAGCCAGGGTGTGGCCGTGGTTCAGGCAGTGGATTTTCGGATTGGCCGCAGCGGGCGCATTACCCCGGTACTGCGCGTGCAACCGGTGAAGCTGGACGACAAACGCATTGAGTACCTGAGTGTCGGCTCGTTGCAGCGCTGGCAAACACTGGATGTGCGCCCCGGTGATCAGGTCGTGATTCGCCTCGCCGGGCTGACCATCCCAGCACTCGACAGCGTGTTCTGGCGTACCGAGCACCGCGCACCGCTGGCCGTACCAACCGCTGAGAGTTACCACAGCCTGAGTTGCTGGCGCGCCTCCAGCACCTGCGCCAGCCAGTTTCACGCGCGCCTGGCCTGGCTCAGCGGCAAGCAGGGCCTGGCATTGCCCGGCGTTGGCCCCGGCACGTGGGAAACCCTGGTACAGGCGCAACTCGTCAACGGCCTGCTCGACTGGCTGTCGCTGACGGCAACCGAACTCGTGCAAGTCCCAGGCATGGGCGAGCGCCGGGCAGCGGCCTTGCAGGCGAGTTTTCAGCTGGCCAAAACACGCACGCAAGGGCAATGGCTGCACGCACTGGGAGTTCCGCGCCCCGTGCAACTGGACGCAGATTGGGACAGCCTCACGCGACGCAGCGCCGCCGAATGGCAACAACAGCCCGGCATCGGCACGCAGCGGGCGGCACAGTTACAGGCGTTTTTCCAACACCCGGACGTACAGGCTTTGCGCGAGCAACTGCGCGCCGCGCGACTGGCCGGGTTTGCCGATCAATAGGCGCGGAACTCTTCGTGACAGGCCTTGCAGCTGTCTTCCACACGCTGCATAGGTTCAACCAGGGTGTGCGGCTTCAACGGCGGTGTCGCACTGGCCAGCACCAACGTGGCCGAGCTCGCTTCCATGGCGCGGGCCAATTCCTGAAAACGAGCCTGACGCTGCCAAACATCGTCTTTGGCGCGAGTCTCGCCCTCTTCTTCTTGCACCTGCGGGAAGTGCTGCCACGGCGTGCGCGTCAGCTGGTCGAGGTTGATCGCCCCTGCGGCGAAGGCCTGCTCATTGAAGGGCAAACGCCCACGCAACATGCCGCCGAGGTCTTCACTCTGTTTGAGCATCTCTTTGAAGATGGTTTGTCGCTGGCCTTGCGGCGAGTTGGGGTCGACACCGCCACAACCACTAAGCAGCAGCGCCAGCACAACAAGGGACACATATTTACGCTTCATAACACCTTCACAGCCGAAAACCGGGTGGATAACGGGCGACAGTATCGCTAGCCATCCACTCAGGGCCAAGCGTGGTGTTTTGCCGCAGATTTCAACCCGGGCGGTAAAACTTACGCAGAGACCACAAACAGGCTGATGATCAAGCCCATGTTGACGAACCACACCAGCGAACGCACCGGTGCCCAATCCGCCAGGTAGCAGATGAAATACAGCACGCGGCTGGCGACAAAAGCCATGGCCAGTTGATCGATCAAGGTTTGCTCGGCGCCACCGGCCAAGTGGGCAATGATCACCGCCGCCGAAAAGGCCGGGGTCACTTCAAAGCTGTTGAGCTGCGCATTATTGGCGCGCCGCCCCAGGCCGGTCAGGCTGTTCAACAACGCCCGTGGATCATGGTTGTGTTTGGGACTGAAACCACCACTCACCGCCTTGGCCGTGACGGTGGAGAGATAAGGCAGGAACAACGCGATAAGGACACACCAGTAAGCGACAGTCATGGCAACTCCGTGGGTTTAGACGCAGGAACCGCAGCTTGGCGCGCAAGCCTGCCCCACGTCCATGACCGCCGCCGACAATGCAACGGCAATTCAGCCAATCATGCCGCCAGTTTGCCCTCGGCCAGCGCCACCGAGGCCGCGAGCATGGCCCGCAGCAGCACCGCGCAGCCTGCGGCGAGGTCGGCGGGCGCAGCATTTTCGATCTCGTTATGGCTGATGCCGCCCTCGCACGGCACGAAGATCATCCCCGCTGGGCCTAACTCGGCAAGGAAGATGGCGTCATGCCCGGCACCACTGACAATGTCCATGTGCGACAAGCCCAAGCCGAGCGCCGCGCCACGCACCGCATCGACGCAGCCTTGATCAAAATACAGTGGCGGGAAGTCCGCCGTAGGTGTCAGCTCGAACGAGAGGCCATGCTTGGCGCAGGTGGCCTCGATCACCCCGCGCACCTCTTCGATCATCGAATCCAGTTGCGCGGGCTGCAGATGGCGGAAGTCCAGGGTCATGCGCACTTCACCGGGGATTACATTGCGCGAGCCGGGGTAGGCTTGCAGACAACCTACCGTGCCACAGGCATGCGGCTGATGCGCCAGCGCCACCCGATTAACCGCAGCCACCACGGCAGCAGCCCCAACCAGCGCATCCTTGCGCAGGTGCATCGGCGTCGGGCCGGCATGCGCTTCAACGCCCTTGAGGTTCAGATCGAACCACTTCTGCCCGAGCGCGCCGAGCACCACGCCGATGGTCTTGCCCTTATCCTCAAGGATCGGCCCCTGCTCGATATGCGCCTCAAAATAAGCACCCACCGCGTGGCCGGTCACAGCGCGGGGCCCGGCATAGCCGATGGCGTGCAGCGCTTCACCGACGCTGATGCCTTCGGCGTAACGCTTGGCCAGGGTTTCTTCCAGGGTGAATTTCTCGGCAAACACGCCCGAGCCCATCATGCAGGGTGCGAAGCGCGAGCCTTCCTCGTTGGTCCACACCACCAATTCCAGCGGCGCTTCGGTCTGCACGCCCAAATCATTCAGGGTACGCAGCACCTCAACGCCAGCCAGCACGCCGAAGCAGCCGTCGAACTTGCCGCCCGTGGGCTGGGTGTCAATATGGCTGCCGGTCATCACCGGAGGCAGGTTGGCGTTGCGCCCAGGGCGACGGGCGAAAATATTGCCTACGGCATCGACCGTCACTGTGCAGCCGGCGGCCTCACACCAGCGCACAAACAGGTCGCGTGCCTGGCGGTCAAGGTCGGTCAGGGCCAGGCGGCAGACACCGCCCTTAACGGTGGCTCCGAGCTGCGCCAGCTCCATCAGCGATTGCCACAAACGCTCGCAATTGATGTGCGGCTGGCTGGATTGCAGAACCTCAGCGGCAGTATTCATGGTGTTCTCCTTGGGCCTTTCTGATTGTCGTTAGCGATGGCTGTGCCTGCTCAATCGCTTCGCGGGCAAGCCCGCTCCTACAAATGCAATGTGCATCTGTAGAAGCGGCCGGGCGGCGTTCCGATTGCCCGCGACGCTGTTACCTTAAACCGGTGCCTTGGCCACCGCAGGCTGCGAACTCCGCATGCTGCACAGGCCGAAATAAATCAGCCCACCGAGGAAGGAGCCGGTGAACCAGCCGTAGCTGTAGAACCAGCTAAAGGCGCTGCTGCCAAGCGACAGCAAGGTCAGGGCCACGGGCACACCAAAGGCGATAAAGCCGAACAGGTTCCAGGCGGGATAGACGTCGTCGCGGTACAGACCGGCCAAGTCGAGCTGCTGCTTTTTGATCAGAAAATAGTCCACCACCATAATCCCGGCAATCGGCCCCAGCAGGCTGGAGTAGCCCAACAACCAGTTGGAATAAACGCTTTCCAGGCTCAGATCAGAAGCCAACAGGCCGAGCTTTTTCAGCAGCTCATGGCCCATCAGGCCCAGGCCAATCAGCCCGGTCAGTACAACCGCCTTGGTACGGTTGATCAGCTTGGGCGCGATGTTCTGAAAGTCATTAGTGGGCGAGACGATGTTCGCCGCCGTGTTGGTCGACAGCGTGGCCACAATAATCAGCACCATGGCCAGGGCGACCCAGTCCGGACTCTGGATATGGCCGATCAGGCTGACCGGATCGGATACGGTTTCGCCCACCAGCGAGGCCGACGCGGCAGTCATCACCACGCCCAGTGCGGCAAACAGGAACATGGTCAGCGGCAGGCCAACCACCTGACCGATGATCTGGTCTTTCTGGCTTTTCGCGTAACGGCTAAAGTCCGGGATGTTCAACGACAGGGTGGCCCAGAAGCCCACCATGGCGGTCAGACCGGCGAGAAAGTAACTGGTCACGCCAGCGCCCTCAGGACGATTGGCCGGTTGCGCCAGCAGTTCACTCATCGACACATTGGGCAGTGCCCACATCAGCAGGCCTGCGCCGACCAGCACCAGCAGCGGCGCGGACAGGGTTTCCAGCCACTTGATCGACTCGGCACCGCGCAGCACCACCCACAGGTTAAGCACCCAGAAAATCATAAAGCCGATGACCTCACCGGTGCCGCCCAGGCTCTTCCAACCTTCGAAGATCGAGCCAAGCAGCAGGTGAATAGCCAAGCCGCCAAACATGGTCTGGATGCCGAACCAGCCGCAGGCGACCACGGC
This sequence comes from Pseudomonas synxantha, assembly GCA_945874835.1. Lineage (GTDB taxonomy): Bacteria > Pseudomonadota > Gammaproteobacteria > Pseudomonadales > Pseudomonadaceae > Aquipseudomonas > Aquipseudomonas synxantha_B. The sequence continues at coordinate 8,601 of CAMCJM010000125.1, forward strand.
GCGAATCAGACAGGGCACGTTGGAGCCAATCACCCCGAACGAGGACCGCAGCAGCACCGGGAACGGGATGCCGTACTTGGTTCCGGGAAAGGCATTCAGGGTCAACGGGATGAGGACGATGATATTCGCCAACAAAATCGCCAGCAGCGCTTCACTGACCGACAGACCGAAGTAGGCCGTGAGTACCCCGCCTAGGGTGTAGGTCGGCACACAGACCGACATGCCGACCCACAGTGCGGTGATGTGCCATTTGTTCCAGGTGCGCTCATGCACTTTGGTCGGGGCGATGTCGTGGTTGTAGCGGGGGCTGTCGAGTACGTCGGGGCCTGCGGCCAGTTCGTACAAGCCATCGCGCTCAGTCACTTGCGATCTGCTCTGTTGCATGGGCCTCTCCAGTCGTTGTTCTGATTATCTGCTCATCGGGATTGACGACCGCCTGCCAGCGGTTGCGCGGCGTGGCGGCTGTTCGCGATGGCCGGAGTGCATGCCCATCGTAAGGCCGGCCAACGTGGTAGCGACGGCTATCAATAAGCGTGCCGAGAACCTGCTCACACCTCACCAACACCAAAAATCACGCTATAACTTATTGTTTTACTTATATTTAAATAATCAACCCGGAATGGCATCAGGCCCCAGCAGGGCACTTCTCCACCCGTTCTTCACGCCTGTCTGCTCAGTCAGGATTCAAAGTGGTGCAAGCAAAAATATTCTTGCCACCCCAGCCTCACAGCCATCAGGTTCAAACGCCTGATTTTGCATAGGAAATCTTGACCAAATTTGATTCTTGTCAAGTGCGTCAAAATGGTGAGGGCATGCACCATTTTGCATTTTTAAGTATTTAATCGTTATTTATCAGCCATTTAATTGCGTATTTCGGCCCACCGTGACCGGCTGTTTCGGTAGATCGTGACCGGTCATTTCGCTATCAGCGTGACCGATTTCCAGCCTGCTCCGAAACAGGCGGTCACGACTTACCGAAATGGCCGGTCACGGCTTAGCGAAATACTTCCACCCCGTTGCGCATGACCTGACGCGACCGTCACCCTCGCCCGTTTTT
>CAMCJM010000126.1 GCA_945874835.1 Pseudomonas synxantha
GACAACTGGGTGCGTTCAGTAGCCGTATCCCCTTTGTGGCACTCAGCAGGCTTTGTATATGAGCCCACTCGGTATCGCTTAACTGGCTTCTGTCGGTCATGGCAAAAGCCAGATTCTAGCCGGTGGCTTACGTCAACAGAACCTAGAGAAGCCGTTCCTTACCCACCAAGGAGTACCGGCATGCCTGATGCAGTGTCCGCCGTGCCCCATCACTGGGCGTTTGCTGTTTTCGTGCTGGGCGTTCTTGGCCTGATCGCCTTTATGCTCGGCCTGTCCAGCTTGCTGGGCAGCAAGGCCTGGGGGCGCAGCAAAAACGAGCCCTTTGAGTCCGGTATGTTGCCGGTCGGCAGCGCACGCCTGCGTCTGTCCGCCAAGTTCTATCTGGTCGCGATGCTCTTCGTGATCTTCGACGTCGAAGCCCTGTTTCTCTTCGCCTGGGCTGTCTCGGTGCGCGAAAGCGGCTGGGTCGGCCTGGTCGGCGCTAGCGTTTTTATAACCATTCTGTTCGCGGGTCTTGTCTATGAGTCGGCCATTGGTGCGCTCGATTGGGCACCTGAAGGGCGTCGTAAGCGGCAGGCGAAGCTAAAACAATGAGGCTTTGGCGATGCACTACAAACTTACTCGGATCGATCCGGATGCGCCCAATGAGCGCTACCCGGTCGGCGAGCGGGAGACTGTTTCCGACCCGCTGCTAGATGATCAAGTCCATAAAAACATCTACATGGGCAAGCTGGTCGATGTGCTCAACGGTGCCGTGAACTGGGGGCGCAAGAACTCCCTGTGGCCTTATAACTTCGGCCTGTCGTGCTGCTATGTGGAAATGACCACCGCTTTTACCGCACCGCATGACATCGCGCGCTTTGGCGCGGAAGTGATCCGGGCTTCCCCGCGCCAAGCAGACTTCATGGTCATCGCCGGCACCTGCTTTATCAAGATGGCGCCGGTCATCCAGCGTCTGTACGAGCAGATGCTGGAACCCAAGTGGGTGATCTCGATGGGCTCCTGCGCCAACTCTGGCGGCATGTACGACATCTACTCTGTGGTTCAGGGTGTCGACAAGTTCCTGCCGGTCGACGTTTACATTCCCGGTTGCCCGCCGCGTCCCGAGGCGTTTCTGCAGGGCTTGATGCTGCTGCAGGAATCCATTGGTCAGGAGCGTCGCCCGCTGTCTTGGGTGGTCGGTGATCAAGGCGTTTACCGCGCCGAGATGCCGTCGCAGAAAGAGCAGCGCCGCGCCGAACGCATTGCCGTAACCAACCTGCGCAGCCCCGACGAAGTGTAAGCCTGGGCTCTTTTGAGCCCGCCTACTGACGCCGTTGACCGATAGCGATCGAGACCATGACTGCAGACAGCATTCTGTCCATACCGCCGTACAAGCCTGGCGACCACGATGTGGTCGCCGAACTCACTTCCCGTTTTGGCGCTGAAGCCTTCACCGTGCAAAGCACACGGACCGGTATGCCGGTGCTTTGGGTGGCCCGCGAGCGATTGGTTGAAGTATTGACCTTCCTGCGCAACCTGCCGCGCCCCTACGTCATGCTTTATGACCTGCACGGCGTTGACGAGCGCTTGCGCACCCAGCGCCGTGGCCTGCCGGATGCGGACTTCACGGTGTTCTATCACCTGATGTCGTTGGCGCGTAACAGCGACATCATGCTCAAGGTCGCCTTGAGCGAGCGCGATCTGAATGTGCCCAGCGTCACCGGCATCTGGCCCAACGCCAATTGGTACGAGCGCGAGGTCTGGGACCTCTATGGCATCCACTTCAGTGGCCACCCGCACCTGACGCGGATCATGATGCCGCCCACGTGGGAAGGTCACCCGCTGCGCAAGGATTACCCGGCGCGGGCCACTGAATTCGATCCGTTCAGCCTGACCCTGGCCAAGCAGCAATTGGAAGAAGAAGCCGCGCGCTTCAAGCCGGAAGACTGGGGTATGAAACGCGGCAGCGAGCATGAGGACTACATGTTCCTCAACCTTGGCCCCAACCACCCTTCGGCGCACGGTGCGTTTCGCATCATCCTGCAACTCGACGGTGAGGAAATCGTCGATTGCGTACCGGAAATCGGCTACCACCACCGTGGTGCCGAGAAGATGGCCGAACGCCAAAGCTGGCACAGCTTTATTCCTTACACCGACCGCATCGATTACCTCGGCGGGGTGATGAACAACCTGCCGTACGTGCTGGCCGTGGAAAAACTCGCCGGCATTACCGTGCCGCAGCGGGTCGACGTGATTCGCATCATGCTGGCCGAGTTCTTCCGCATCACCAGTCACCTGCTGTTCCTTGGGACTTATATCCAGGACGTCGGCGCAATGACCCCGGTGTTCTTTACCTTCACCGACCGTCAGCGCGCCTACAAGGTGATCGAGGCCATCACCGGATTCCGCCTGCACCCGGCTTGGTATCGCATTGGTGGTGTGGCCCACGACCTGCCGCGCGGCTGGGACAAACTGGTCAAGGAGTTCGTCGACTGGTTGCCCAAGCGCCTCAATGAGTACGAAAAAGCCGCGCTGAAAAACAGCATCCTCAAGGCGCGGACCATTGGTGTGGCGCAGTACAACACCCAGGAAGCGCTGGAATGGGGCACCACCGGTGCTGGCTTGCGCGCCACGGGCTGCGACTTCGACCTGCGCAAAGCGCGGCCGTATTCCGGCTACGAGCACTTCGAATTTGAAGTGCCGCTGGCCGCCAATGGCGATGCCTACGACCGCTGCATGGTGCGTGTGGAAGAGATGCGCCAGAGCATCAAGATCATCGACCAGTGCCTGCGCAATATGCCGGAAGGCCCGTACAAGGCCGATCACCCGCTGACCACGCCGCCGCCGAAAGAGCGCACGCTGCAGCACATCGAAACCCTGATCACGCACTTCCTGCAGGTCTCGTGGGGCCCGGTGATGCCAGCCAATGAGAGCTTTCAGATGATCGAAGCGACCAAGGGCATCAACAGTTACTACCTGACCAGCGACGGCAGCACCATGAGCTACCGCACGCGTATTCGCACGCCGAGCTTCCCGCACCTGCAGCAAATCCCTTCGGTGATTCGCGGCAGCATGGTCGCCGACCTGATCGCGTATTTGGGCAGTATCGACTTTGTTATGGCTGACGTGGACCGCTGACATGATCCAGACAACCAACAGCAGCACACTTATTCAGACTGATCGTTTCATCCTCAGCGAAGCCGAACATGCGGCCATCGAGCACGAGATGCACCACTACGAAGACCCGCGCGCGGCGTCTATCGAAGCCCTGAAAATCGTGCAGAAGGCCCGTGGCTGGGTGCCGGACGGTGCGGCTGATGCCATCGGCGAAATCCTCGGTATTCCCGCCAGCGACGTCGAAGGCGTGGCCACCTTCTATATTCAGATTTTCCGTCAGCCGGTGGGCCGCCACATCATCCGCGTGTGCGACAGCATGACCTGCTACATCGGCGGGCATGAAGCTGTGCTGGCGGGCATCAAGGATCAGCTCGGTATCGTGCCGGGGCAGACCACCGCCGACGGCCGCTTTACCTTGCTGCCAGTATGTTGCCTGGGCAACTGCGACAAGGCTCCGGCACTGATGATTGACGACGACACCTTTGGCGATGTGCATGCCGAGGGCGTGGCCCAACTGCTGGAGGCCTACGTATGAGCATCAAAACACTGACGTCCATCGGCCCGGCCAACACGATTGCCCGCAGCGAGGAAAGCCACCCGCTGACCTGGCGACTGCGTGATGACGGCCAACCGGTGTGGCTGGCCGAATACCAGCAGAAAAACGGCTACGCCGCCGCGCGCAAGGCGCTGAGCGAAATGGCTCAAGCCGATATCGTGCAGACGGTGAAAGACGCCGGCCTCAAAGGCCGTGGCGGTGCTGGCTTTCCCACTGGCGTGAAGTGGGGGCTGATGCCGACGGATGAGTCGATGAACATCCGCTACCTGCTGTGCAACGCCGACGAGATGGAACCCAACACCTGGAAAGACCGCATGCTGATGGAGCAGCTGCCGCACCTGTTGATTGAAGGCATGCTGATCTCCGCCCGCGCGCTCAAGGCCTATCGCGGTTACATCTTCCTGCGCGGCGAATACGTCGAGGCGGCGGCGAATCTCAACCGCGCCATTGAGGAAGCCAAGGCCGCCGGCTTATTGGGCACGAACATCCTCGGCAGCGGCTTCGACTTTGAGCTGTTCGTGCACACCGGTGCCGGGCGCTATATCTGCGGTGAAGAAACCGCACTGATCAACTCCCTGGAAGGCCGCCGTGCCAATCCCCGCGCCAAGCCGCCGTTCCCAGCGGTGGTTGGCGTATGGGGCAAGCCCACCTGCGTGAACAACGTCGAGACGCTGTGCAACGTGCCGGTCATCGTCGGCCATGGCGTGGATTGGTACAAAAGCCTGGCCCGTCCGCAAAGCGAAGACCACGGCACCAAGCTGATGGGCTTTTCCGGCAAGGTGAAGAACCCCGGCCTGTGGGAGCTGCCCTTTGGCGTCAGCGCCCGCGAGCTGTTTGAGGACTATGCCGGCGGCATGCGCGATGGCTACACCTTGAAATGCTGGCAACCCGGCGGTGTCGGCACCGGCTTTCTGCTGCCCGAGCATCTGGATGCGCTGATGTACGCCGGGGGTATCGGCAAGGTCGGTACGCGCATGGGCACTGGCCTGGCGCTGGCGGTGGACGACAGCGTCAACATGGTCTCGCTGCTACGCAATATGGAAGAGTTCTTCGCCCGTGAGTCCTGCGGCTGGTGTACCCCGTGCCGCGACGGCCTGCCGTGGAGCGTGAAGATTCTCCGTGCGCTGGAGCGCAAGCAAGGCACGCAAGAAGACATCGATACCCTGTTGGGATTGGTCAACTTCCTTGGCCCCGGCAAAACCTTTTGCGCCCATGCGCCGGGTGCCGTTGAGCCGCTGGGCAGTGCGATCAAGTATTTCCGTTCGGAGTTTGAGGCGGGCATCGCCAGCCCGAGTGCTCCGGCGACGACGGGGCAATTCGTCCCCGCGTGAAGTTAGCGTTGCGGCGGCTACTCACCTGGCCCCGCAGCACAGCGTGATTCCATTAGCCAAGCCCGCTTCGGTGGGCAAAGAAGAAACCTGAACCATGGCCACTATCCACGTAGACGGCAAAGATTTCGAAGTCGATGGGGCGGACAACCTGCTGCAGGCCTGCCTGTCCCTCGGTCTCGATATCCCTTATTTCTGCTGGCACCCGGCGCTCGGTAGCGTCGGTGCCTGCCGCCAGTGCGCGGTCAAGCAGTACAGCGATGAAAACGACACGCGCGGGCGCATCGTCATGTCGAGCATGACGCCGGCCACCGACAACACCTGGATCAGCATCGACGATGAAGAATCCAAGGCGTTCCGCGCCAGCGTCGTCGAATGGCTGATGACCAACCACCCGCACGACTGCCCAGTCTGCGAGGAGGGCGGCCATTGCCACCTGCAAGACATGACGGTGATGACGGGCCACAACCAGCGCCGTTATCGCTTCAGCAAGCGCACCCACCAGAACCAGCAACTTGGGCCGTTTATCTCCCATGAGATGAACCGCTGCATCGCCTGCTACCGCTGCGTGCGCTATTACAAAGATTACGCCGGCGGCACGGACTTGGGCGTTTATGGCGCGCACGACAACGTGTACTTCGGCCGCGTCGAAGACGGTGTGCTGGAGAGTGAGTTCTCCGGCAATCTGGTCGAGGTTTGCCCGACCGGTGTGTTCACCGACAAAACCCACTCCGAGCGCTACAACCGTAAGTGGGACATGCAGTTTGCCCCGAGCATCTGTCATGGCTGCGCCAGCGGCTGCAACACCAGCCCCGGCGAGCGTTACGGCGAACTGCGGCGCATCGAAAACCGCTTCAACGGTGATGTGAACCAGTACTTCCTCTGCGATCGGGGCCGCTTCGGTTACGGCTACGTCAACCGCACGGATCGTCCGCGTCAGCCGCTGCTGGTCAATCAACACGGTGGCGAAAAGCTCGGCATTGACGCCGCGCTGGACAAGGCCGCCGAGCTGCTCAAGGGCAAGCGCGTGATCGGCATCGGCTCGCCACGCGCCAGCCTGGAAAGCAACTTCGCCCTGCGTGAGCTGGTCGGTGAGGCCAACTTCTACTCGGGTATCGCTGCGGGCGAGCTGGACAATATCCGCCTGATCCGCGACATCCTGCAGAACGGTCCGCTGCCGGTGCCGACTCTGCGTGAAGTTGAACTGCATGACGCGGTGTTTATCCTCGGCGAAGACCTGACCCAGACTGCCGCACGCATGGCCCTGGCCCTGCGTCAGGCGGTCAAGGGCAAGGCCACCGAAATCGCCGCCTCGATGAAAATTCAGGATTGGCACATGGCGGCCGTGCAAAACGTCGCTCAGGACGCGCTGCATCCGCTGTTTATCGCCAGCGTCACCGCGACCCGCCTGGATGATATTGCCGAAGCCTGCGTGCACGCGGCCCCGGCCGACTTAGCCCGTATCGGTTTTGCCGTGGCCCACGCCATCGATCCGAGCGCACCGGCGGTTAACGGCCTGGATGCGGATGTCGGTGAGTTGGTGGCGTTGATTGCCGAGGCGCTGCTGGAAGCCAAGCGCCCGCTGATCGTCTCCGGCGCATCGCAGGGCGAGAAGAGCCTGATCGAAGCCGCGGCCAACATCGCCAACGCCTTGAAGAACCGCGAAAAGAACGCCTCCATCAGTCTGGTGGTGCCGGAAGCCAACAGCATGGGCTTGGCCCTGCTGGGTGGCGAGTCCGTCGATGCGGCGCTGCAGGCGCTGACGTCTGGCCAGGCCGATGCCGTGATCGTGCTGGAAAACGACCTGTACCGCCGTGCCGATGCGGCCCAAGTGGATGCCGCATTGGCGGCTGCGCAGGTGGTGATTGTCGCCGATCATCAGCACACCGCCACCAGCGCAAAAGCCCACCTGTTGCTGCCGGTGGCCAGCTTCGCCGAAGGCGATGGCACCCTGGTCAGCTTTGAAGGCCGCGCCCAGCGCTTCTTCCAGGTGTTCGAGCCGAGCTACTACGACGCCAACATCCTGATTCGCGAAGGCTGGCGCTGGCTGCATGCGCTGCACAGCACCCTGCAAGGCAAGCCGCTCGATTGGACGCAGTTGGATGCGGTGACCGCAGCCGTCGCTGCCAGCAACAGTGTGCTGGCGCGTATTGGTGAAGCTGCGCCCAAGGCCTCGTTCCGCATCAAGGGTCTGAAACTGGCCCGCGAACCGCACCGTTACAGCGGTCGCACCGCCATGCGCGCCAATATCAGCGTGCACGAGCCGCGTCAGCCGCAGGATCAGGATTCAGCCTTTGCCTTCTCCATGGAAGGTTATTCCGGCAGCCAGGAAGATCGTCAGCAAATCCCCTTCGCCTGGTCGCCGGGCTGGAACTCGCCGCAAGCCTGGAACAAATTCCAAGACGAAGTCGGCGGCCATTTGCGTGCCGGTGATCCCGGCGTACGCCTGCTGCAAGCCAGCGGTGTGGTTTTACCTTGGTTCAGTGTGCCAGCGGCCTTTAATCCGGCGCCGGGCACCTTGCAGGCCGTGGCCTTGCACCACCTGTTCGGCAGCGAGGAAACCTCCGCCGCTGCCGCGCCGCTGCAAGAGCGCATCCCTGCGCCATACGCGCTGCTGGCCAAGGCCGAAGCGCAGTGTTTGGGCGTGAATGATGGCGCGCTGCTCAGCCTCACCGTCGCCGGGCAAACCCTGCACCTGCCGCTGCAAATCACCGAAGAGCTGGCCATTGGTGTGGTCGGTCTGCCGGTCGGTTTGGCGGGTATCCCGGCATTGATCGCGGGTGCAGTCGTGACCCGTATAGAGGAGGCCGCGCCATGAACTGGCTGACCCCCGAAGTGCTGGCCGTGTTGACCTCGGTGTTCAAAGTCATCGTGATTTTGCTGGCAGTGGTGGTCTGCGGCGCGCTGCTGAGTTTTGTCGAACGGCGTTTGCTCGGTTGGTGGCAGGACCGTTACGGCCCCAACCGGGTCGGGCCGTTCGGCATGTTTCAGATCGCGGCTGACATGATCAAGATGTTCTTCAAGGAGGACTGGACGCCACCGTTCGCCGACAAGTTCATCTTTATCCTCGCCCCAATGATCGCCTTCTCGGCCATGCTGATCGCCTTTGCGATCATCCCCATCACCCCGACTTGGGGCGTGGCGGATCTGAACATCGGCATTCTGTTCTTCTTCGCCATGGCCGGTTTGTCGGTATACGCCGTGCTGTTTGCCGGCTGGGCCAGTAACAATAAGTTCGCCCTGCTCGGTGCGCTGCGCGCTTCGGCGCAGACGGTGTCCTACGAGGTGTTTCTGGCGCTGGCGCTGATGGGTGTGGTGGCTCAGGTCGGCTCCTTCAATATGCGCGACATCGTTGATTATCAGGCTGAGAACCTGTGGTTCATCATTCCGCAGTTTTTTGGCTTTTGTACCTTCTTTGTGGCTGCTGTGGCCGTGACTCACCGTCACCCGTTCGATCAGCCCGAAGCCGAGCAGGAGCTGGCCGACGGTTACCACATCGAATATGCAGGGATGAAATGGGGCATGTTTTTCGTCGGTGAATACGTCGCCATCATCACGGTGTCGGCGCTGCTGGTCACGCTGTTCTTTGGCGGCTGGCACGGCCCGTTTGATCTTCTGCCGCAGATGCCGTTCTTCTGGTTCGCGCTGAAAACCTGCTTCTTCATCATGATCTTCATCCTGTTGCGCGCCTCGATTCCGCGCCCACGGTATGACCAGGTCATGGCCTTCAGCTGGAAGTTCTGCCTGCCGCTGACCCTGATCAACCTGCTGGTGACCGGCGCATTTGTGCTGGCCGCGGCCCAGTAAGGAGAACCACCAAATGTTCAAATACATATGGGACGTGCTGGTCGGCACCGGCACCCAACTGCGCAGCATGGCCATGGTCTTCAGCCATGGTTTTCGCAAGCGCGACACCTTGCAGTACCCGGAAGAAGCCGTGTACCTGCCGCCGCGCTATCGTGGCCGCATCGTCCTGACCCGCGACCCCGACGGCGAAGAGCGCTGTGTGGCCTGCAACCTGTGTGCGGTGGCCTGCCCGGTGGGCTGCATTTCACTGCAGAAAGCGGAAACCCCAGATGGCCGCTGGTACCCGGATTTCTTCCGCATCAACTTCTCGCGCTGCATCTTCTGCGGCCTGTGCGAAGAAGCCTGCCCAACCACCGCCATCCAGCTCACCCCGGATTTCGAAATGGGCGAGTTCAAGCGTCAGGACCTGGTGTACGAAAAGGAAGACCTGCTGATCAGCGGGCCGGGCAAAAACCCGGACTACAACTTCTACCGCGTCGCTGGCATGGCCATCGCCGGCAAGCCGAAAGGTGCCGCGCAGAATGAGGCTGAGCCGATCAACGTCAAGGGGTTGCTGCCATGATCTGTTGCGCTTCGACGCAATACCCTCTCCCCCAGCCTAATGCCAGTCAGTTAAGCTGACTGGCATTTTTATTTCTGATCGGATACTTCGAAGATTTAAGCCTGATAGCCCGAGGGTAAACGCGCTCCTCCCGTCGATGCGGCAGGACGTAATGCGGGGCCGAGGCATGCAGCTCGGCCAGGT
>CAMCJM010000127.1 GCA_945874835.1 Pseudomonas synxantha
GTGACCAGCCATTTCGGTAAGTCGTGACCGCCTGTTTCGGAGCAGGCTGGAAATCGGTCACGCTGATAGCGAAATGAGCGGTCACGCGTTAGCGAAATGACCGGTCACGATCTACCGAAACAGCCGGTCACGGTGGGCCGAAATACGCACACCACAATCAGGTGGCCACCCGATCAGCGCCGGGCCGCTGGTAATGACAGGATCCTGGCTCGAAGAAGATCGGTACAGGATCTAATCACTGGCGGCAGCCTGTCCTTGTAGCCGTGCACACCATAAACAGGCGCTTGCCCACCATGCCAATCGGGCAACACATGGATCAAGCGCCCAGCAGATAACTCCTGCGCCACTGCAGCCGCAGAGAGCAGCGCAACCCCCAGCCCCTCGCCAACACAGCCAATGGCCGCCGTCATGGTATTGACCTTGAGATCACGCGCGCCCTGTATCGGCCGAGTCTCAGCCTCGCAGTGCAAGAGTGCGCTTGCCTGCCAGGGAAGCCTCACCACACTGCATCCCAAAAGATCGTCTGATCGCTCAAGCCGGTGCTGCTGAAGATAAGACGGTGCTGCGACCAAAATAAACGACAACCACCCCAGCGACACAGCGTGGTAACGGCTATCTGCCAGCGTGCCTACCGAAATAGCGAGATCGATATGGTGGGTCAGCAAATCCAAGCGCTCATCGGTGAAGATAAGCTCCGGCGTCAATGCCGGATGACGCGTACACAACTCAGCCATGACCGCCGGCAGCAGCGTACTCGCGAATAAATGCGGCGCGGTGATCGCCAAGCGCCCGGCAGGCTCCGTCGCTAACGCATCCAGCTCTAACAATGCCTGCTGCTGTTGCATCGCCATCGCAGCGCAACGACGTGCAAACACCTCACCCGCCTCGGTCAAACTCAGCCGCCGCGTGGAGCGCTTAAGCAAACGCACGCCCAGCAACGCCTCCAGCTGACTGACATACACACTGACAGCAGACTTGGTATGCCCGAGCCGCTCAGCCGCTGCCGTAAAAGAGCCCAGCGTGACGACCTCATGGAAAACCATCATGCGATAGGGAAGCTGCTTTTGTTCACTCTGACTGAACATTCAATTCACTTTAGAGGTGATTATTTTCCATTACAGCTTAAATAACATGCCGCTCAACATACACACGCACCTATAAAGAGGCACTCCACATGAGTCGGCAAAACCCTGTACTGAGCGCAAGCAACGCATGGATCGAACACTTTAACCAAGGCAACGCCAGCGCATGCGCAGCCGGCTACAGCGAAGACGCCAGCTTGGCCGCCGCCCCTTTTGGACGATTTTACGGGCGAGAAGCCATTCACGGCTTTTGGCAAAACATGCTGGATTTAGGTCTCAGCAACCTGGCTTATCACGACGTGCGATTACACGTGATTGATGAAGACAGCGCCCTGCTGTCAGCCAACTGGTCGATGAACAAAGCCTCTGGCGTCATAAGCAAGGAGCTCTGGGTACGCGGGGCAGACAACACTTGGCGCCTGGCCGAGGATGACTTCACCGTACTGGCTCAATTTGCCGAACCGTGCGCAGAACATAGGTAGGCACTCTTCACTAACCGCAGACCTAACTGCCCCCGGTCAGCCCATTGTTGTGACCACCCCCCAGCGCGGGACAGGTCACACCCCATCATCTACAGCTGTTGGCTACCGCTCTCATAGCCCCCTTAGGCAAGCGAACATGCAGGCGACCGACCTGCTTGAGGCTTTGATGCACTGAACGCCCCACCTCACAGGGCCATCCCACGGAAGATCGCTGCAGCGCCTTGGTTTGGCCAGTTGGGATCAACTACACTGATTGAGAGATTGTTACAGCTGTCACTCTCTGGAGCCCCATGCACATATTCAGACTGGCAATCACCCTGTCGACTGCGCTGACAGGCTGGATCTTGTGCATGCCAGCCGCGGCACTGGAAGAGGTGCGCCTTTATACCGAACACTACCCGCCCTTCAATATCAAAGAGGGCGATACAGTGACAGGTACCAACGGGCTTTTGCTGAGCGAGGCATTCGCCGAACTGGGTATCGTCACGCAACACCGGGTAGTGCCCTGGGCACGCGCCCAGCGCAGCGCACGCACACAACCGCTGGCCTGCTTTTATTCGGCAGCCCGCACCGCAGAGCGCGAACTGCACTATCAGTGGGTGGGCCCGCTGTCTGCCGAATACATCACCCTATTCTCCCTGGCCAGTCGCCCTATACGCCTCAGCAACCTGGCAGAAGCCCGACACTGGCGTGTGGGTGGACAACTCGGCGATGCCTATGTGCAATGGGTCATCGACCAGGGTGTGGAAGTGGAGTCTCGCGGTGGGGAAGGCAGCAGCTTGGACAAGTTGCTGCATAACCGCCTGGACCTGTGGATCTCAGGCAGCATTGCCGGCCCTTATATGGCCAACATCCGCAAAACTGAACTCCTGCCCTCTTTCCAGAGTGATGTGCGCTCCGAGTTATGGCTGGCGTGCCACAGAGAGTTTCCCCCTGAGCTGATCCAGCAGCTTAATACCCTGATCGAGCGCTACCGCCATGACGGCACACGGGCGCGCATCTTGGCGCGTTATGGCGTGCAACCTTAGGTGTCAGTCGAACTAGATCGCACGAAACCCGGGCACGCTGGCTTGTGCAGGTTTTAACCCCGACAACCCATATGCGGTCATCGCGCAGCATCGCGGCGAAATACTTGGCGCACGTTGTGCGCGGTGATGACGAAACCCAATAGAAAAAGCCCCCGCAGGCTCGCGCCGGCGGGGGCTTTTCAGTCAGCTAGAACTGGATCAGTTCTTGGCTTTCTTGGCAGCGCGGGTGCGCTCGCCTTCGTCGAGGATCTTCTTACGCAGACGGATCGACTTCGGCGTGACTTCGCACAGCTCGTCGTCCTGGATGAATTCCAGAGCCTGTTCCAGGGTGAAGCGAACAGGTGGAACCAGGGCGATGGTTTCGTCTTTACCGGAAGCACGCATGTTGTCGAGCTTCTTGCCTTTGGTTGGGTTTACGCCCATGTCGTTGTCACGGCTGTTCAGGCCGACGATCTGACCGTTGTAGATTTCCTGGCCGTGCTCGACGAACAGCTTGCCGCGCGCCTGCAGGGTTTCCAGGGAGTAGGTCAGAGCCTTACCGGTTTCTACCGATACCAGAACACCGTTCTGACGGCCGGACATGTCGCCGGACTTCATGGTGTCGTAGCGATCGAAGATCGAGGTCAGGATGCCAGCACCGTTGGTCAGGGTCAGGAACTGGTTACGGAAACCGATCAGACCGCGAGCCGGGATGTTGTATTCCAGACGTACACGGCCTTTGCCATCCGGCACCATGTTGGTCAGGTCGCCCTTACGCAGGCCCATCTCTTCCATGACCTTGCCCTGGGATTCTTCCGGGGTGTCGATGGTGACGTTTTCAAACGGTTCTTGCTTAACGCCGTTGACGGTACGGATGATTACTTCCGGACGGCCTACACCCATTTCGAAGCCTTCGCGACGCATGGTTTCGATCAGTACCGAGAGGTGCAGCTCACCACGGCCAGACACTTTGAAACGGTCAGCAGAGTCGCCTTCTTCAACACGCAGGGCCACGTTGTACAGCAACTCTTTGTCCAGACGCTCTTTGATGTTACGGCTGGTGACGAACTTGCCTTCTTTACCGCAGAACGGCGAATCGTTGACCTGGAAGGTCATGGATACGGTCGGCTCATCGACGGTCAGCGGCTTCATCGCTTCAACGTGGTTGATGTCGCACAGGGTGTCGGAGATGAACAGCGAGTCCATGCCGCTGACGCAGACGATGTCACCGGCGGTGGCTTCTTCAACGTCGATGCGGTGCAGGCCGTGGTGGCCCATCAGCTTGAGGATACGGCCGTTGCGTTTTTTGCCGTCGGCGTCGATGGCGATCACCGGGGTGTTCGGCTTGACGCGACCACGGGCGATACGGCCAACGCCGATAATGCCGAGGAAGCTGTTGTAGTCCAGTGCGGAGATTTGCATCTGGAACGGACCGTCAACGTCAACAGCCGGGGACGGCACGTTGTCGACGATGGACTGGTACAGCGGGGTCATGTCTTCAGCCATGTCGGTGTGGTCCAGACCGGCAATGCCGTTCAGGGCCGAGGCGTAGACGACTTTGAAGTCCAGCTGTTCTTCGGTGGCACCGAGGTTGTCGAACAGGTCGAAGATTTGGTCCAGAACCCAGTCCGGACGCGCGCCTGGACGGTCAACCTTGTTGATCACCACGATTGGACGCAGGCCGGCTTCGAAGGCCTTCTTGGTCACGAAGCGGGTTTGCGGCATCGGGCCGTCTTGGGCATCGACCAGCAGCAGCACGGAGTCAACCATCGACATTACGCGCTCAACTTCACCGCCGAAATCGGCGTGGCCGGGGGTATCCACGATGTTGATGTGGTAGCCGTTCCAGTTGATCGCGGTGTTCTTGGCGAGAATGGTAATGCCGCGCTCTTTTTCCTGGTCATTGCTGTCCATCACCCGCTCGTCGTTGAGCTCGTTGCGCTCAAGGGTGCCGGACTGGCGCAGGAGTTTGTCTACCAGGGTGGTCTTACCATGGTCAACGTGGGCAATGATGGCGATGTTGCGTAGATTTTCGATCACGTGTGTATCTCGATCAGAGGATTCGGTGTGCCACTTAGTTTAGGCGGCGAGTATTAAGTAATTGCGATTTCTGCCAGGCGGCGTAAGAGCGCGAGGGCTGCTACGACGCCTGTGGGTCGGGAGGGCGATGGCGGATACTGCCGCCATTCAACCCGGGCGTTTTATGTCGGACGATAAACGCGCACATTGGCATGCCCCTCACTCAGCAAATGGTGGGCGTGCAAACGACTCATCACACCTTTATCGCAATACAACAGGTACTGGCGCGCCTCATCCAATTCCTTGAACTTGCTGTTAAGGGCATAGAAAGGCAGTGCCTGCACCTCAATACCGGGCAGCTCTAACGGCTGCTCTTCGGCGCTATCGGGGTGGCGAATGTCGATGATGACATGTCCAGCCAAGGCTACGCTGATTTCCTCGACCTTGATGTCCTTGCCCAACTCGTCGATGACTTTGTCGATCGGCAGCAAGGTGGCACGCGTCAAGGCGCGCTCGAAGACGGCCATGTCGAACTGGCGTTCTTCATATTCGATGCGGTCTTTCTTGGCGCGCGTGGTCGGATTTACCGAAATCACACCGCAGTACTCTGGCATGTGCTTGGCAAATTCGGCGGTGCCAATTTGCGTGGCGGTGTCGATGATGTCTTGCTTGTGGCTGGCGATCAGCGGGCGCAGCACCAGCATGTCGGTGGCCGAATCGATCACCGAGAGGTTGGGCAGCGTCTGGCTCGACACCTGGGAAATCGCCTCGCCGGTAACCAACGCATTGATCTGCAGTTGCTCGGCCATCCGCGTGGCAGCGCGCAGCATCATGCGCTTTAAGATCACGCCCATCTGGCTGTTGTGGACCTTGCCAAGAATCTCGCCCAGCACTTCCTCAAACGGCACGCTGATAAACAGAACGCGCTGCGAGCTGCCGAACTTTTCCCATAAATAGTGCGCCACTTCCATCACGCCCAACTCGTGGGCACGACCGCCTAGATTGAAGAAGCAGAAATGGGTAACCAGACCGCGACGCATCATCTGGTAGGCCGCCACGGTGGAATCGAAACCACCGCTCATCAGCACCAGGGCTTGCGCCAACGAGCCCAGCGGGTAACCGCCCAGGCCTTCGTGTTGGTGATGAATAACGAACAGACGCTGGTCGCGGATTTCCATGCGTACCACCACGTCCGGGTCTTTCAGCGAGATACCCGCCGCGCCGCACTGTTGGCGCAACTGGCTACCGACATAACGCTCGATGTCCATGGAGCTGAAGGCATGCTTGCCGGCACGCTTGCAGCGCACGGCGAAGACCTTGCCTGGCAGCTGATCGGCAAAATGCAGCTTGCACTTGTCCAGCACGTCATCGAAATCGCCCAGCGGGTATTCATCGACTTGCAGGAAGTGGGTGATACCGGGCGTGCAGCTCAGGCGTTCAATCATCGCCTGCAGGGTTTTCGGTTCACTGATCTGCGTTTCGACTTCCAGGTTGTCCCACACACCGCTGACCTGCAGTTGTGGATCAAGCTCACGCAAAACCGAGCGAATATTCTTCGCCAGCTGCCGGATAAAGTGCTTACGCACCGGCCGACTTTTAATGGTGATTTCCGGAAAGACTTTAACGATCAGTTTCATGAAAACGCTGCGTGCCGAGACGGCCAAAAAACAGGGGCGCGGATTATAGCGGAAATTGCTCATGCTTTGATCAAAAATCCTCACACAGCCAAATCGCGCACCAATAAAGAGCGCACCACAAATTACACGCTCTTAATTGGTGCAATTAATTCGTCGCTATTCACGCACAGCCCCCGCCAACCCTGAGTTTCAGGGCTTACACCCATTCCTGTGCACTGGCATGCAATTTGCTCTCTTGTGAGGCAGGATGCTCTGACGGACTATCCCGTCAGCCGTACCGAACTAATTAAGGGCTCAGCGTTCGAGCCTTATCCACCTGGAGGACAGCATGTCGAAGTCGATTCAACTTATTAAAGAACACGACGTGAAGTGGGTTGACCTGCGCTTCACTGACACCAAGGGCAAGCAGCACCACATCACCATGCCTGCGCGCGATGCCTTGGACGAAGACTTCTTCGAAATCGGCAAGATGTTCGACGGCTCCTCCATTCATGGCTGGAAAGGCATCGAAGCCTCCGACATGATCCTGCTGCCGGTCGACGACACTGCTGTTCTCGATCCGTTCACCGAAGAGCCGACCCTCATCATCGTTTGCGACATCATCGAGCCGAGCACCATGCAAGGCTATGACCGCGACCCGCGCTCGATCGCCAAGCGTGCTGAAGAGTTCCTGAAAACCACCGGCATCGGCGACACCGTATTTGTCGGCCCAGAGCCTGAGTTCTTCATCTTCGATCAGGTCAAGTTCAAGTCGGACATTTCCGGCTCGATGTTCAAGATCTACTCCGAGCAAGGCTCCTGGATGTCCGATCAGGACGTCGAAAGCGGCAACAAGGGCCACCGCCCAGGCGTCAAAGGCGGCTACTTCCCAGTTCCGCCGTTCGACCATGACCACGAAATCCGTACTGCCATGTGTAATGCCATGGAAGAAATGGGCCTGGTCATCGAAGTTCACCACCACGAAGTGGCGACTGCCGGCCAGAACGAAATCGGCGTGCAGTTCAACACCCTGGTGGCCAAGGCTGACGAAGTTCAGACCCTGAAGTACTGCGTACACAACGTGGCTGATGCCTACGGCAAAACCGCGACTTTCATGCCGAAGCCTCTGTACGGCGACAACGGTTCGGGCATGCACGTGCACATGTCCATCTCCAAAGATGGCAAGAACACCTTCGCAGGCGAAGGCTATGCCGGCCTGTCCGATACCGCCCTGTACTTCATCGGCGGCATCATCAAGCACGGTAAGGCCCTGAACGGCTTCACCAACCCGGCAACCAACTCTTACAAGCGTCTGGTTCCAGGTTTCGAAGCCCCAGTAATGCTGGCCTACTCGGCGCGTAACCGTTCCGCTTCGATCCGTATCCCTTACGTTTCCAGCCCGAAAGCCCGCCGTATCGAAGCACGCTTCCCGGATCCAGCTGCCAACCCATACCTGGCCTTCGCTGCTCTGCTGATGGCGGGTATCGACGGTATCCAGAACAAGATCCACCCTGGCGATGCGGCCGACAAGAACCTGTACGACCTGCCACCAGAAGAAGGCAAGCTGATCCCGCAAGTGTGCGGCAGCCTGAAAGAAGCACTGGAAGAGCTGGACAAAGGCCGTGCGTTCCTGACCAAAGGCGGCGTGTTCTCCGACGACTTCATCGATGCTTACATCGAGCTGAAGAGCGAAGAAGAAATCAAAGTACGCACCTTCGTACACCCGCTGGAATACGACCTGTACTACAGCGTCTAATCCCGCACGCAAGACAAGAGGCCACCTTCGGGTGGCCTTTTTGCATTTAGCGGTAAGCCCACAGTACCGTTTAACCTGATGATTTCTGCGCGGGTCCACGCCCAGCCATCAACGCGCTTGCCAGAGTGCGCTGGCGGTGCAAGGCTTGGTGCACCTCAATCGGGAGAGACTGGTATGCGCCCTCTACTTTTCTGCCTGCTGCTAGGACTGGCGTTGCCGGCCAGTGCGCAGATCTACACTTACACCGACGCCAATGGCAACACGGTCTTCACCGACCAACCACCGGAAGGTCAGGCGGCGCAAAGCGTTGAGCTTAAACAGACCAATAGCCTGCCGATGCCTGTGCCCACCCTACCGGCCGCCACCGCCTCAGCTGATCCCGCCAACGCCAGCGCCCCGTACAGCACTCTGCAATTAACCGACCTCCCAACCGACGAAGCCCTGCGCGCCAACAACGGCACGTTTGCAGTTGGCGTAGCCATTGAGCCACGCCTGGCCAGCAACCATCGCCTGCGCTTGCTGCTTGACGGTAAACCCCACGGCCAACCGAGCAATGTGCCGCGCTTGCAGGTCAGCAATGCCGCCCGTGGCGAACACAGCCTGGCTGTTGAGGTCCTTAGCGATGGCAAGTCGATCCAGCAGAGCGCCACGGCGACCTTCACCGTGCAGCGGGTCAACACCAGCAGTCCGGCGCTGCGACCGCCACCTCCGCCGCCCAAACCTCAACCCAAACCGGCCACCTGACGCATGCGTACTCTGCTGCTGTGCAGCTTGATGCTGCTCGCCCTGCCTGCCTTGGCGCAGGTGTATACCTACATCGACGCCGAGGGAAACCGCGTGTTTACCGACAAGCCGCGCTCTGGCAACGCCGAGCGTGTGCAACTGGCACCCAGCAATTCGATGCCAGCCACGCCTGTCGCGTCGCCCGCACCAGCCGAAGTCGCGCCGCCAGAACCCGGCCTGCGCTATAGCCTGCTGCGCATCCTGGTGCCGCAGCCCGATGCCAGCATCCGCGACAGCGCGGGCAATCTGATTGTCAGCGTTAACAGCGAACCCAAGCTCTTCCCTGGGCACAACTACCGCTTATTGCTTAATGGCGAGCCCGTCGGCGAAGCGGGTACCAGCCCGGTATTCCCGCTGGAGAATATTGACCGCGGCAGCCATCAATTGGCCGTGGAAATCATCGATGCACAAGGCCGCATCATCGAACGCACGCCCAGCCAGCCGTTTCACATGCTGCGCATCTCGCTGGCGCAAAAGCGCATGGTCACCCCCTGCAAGAAGACGGATTACGGCGTGCGCCCGGAGTGTCCACTCAAAGACAAACCGCCTGAGAAAAAAGACATTCCGTTTATCCCGTTCCTCTAGCAGCCTGTCGGACTTGAGTCCCGCAGACCGATAGAGCACTGGCTTTTCCGGAAATCAGGCATTTTTTGCCAATTTACCCGGATTTATGCCTGTTTCTTGCTCAATTTCTGATTTGCGGGCGTAATACGGCCATGCGCTTCAAGT
>CAMCJM010000128.1 GCA_945874835.1 Pseudomonas synxantha
GCACCCGCCTGCATTCAAAACTGGGCTACCGACCACCCTCCGTCTTTGAGCGGGAATCGGTCGATAAAACACCTATCTTGGTGTCCGGGAAAACTTGACCACTACAGACATCGCCCAGCGCTTCCATGAGTCTTCTGGGAGTTGACCCATAGCAGACATCACCTTCTTAACCTGCTCAGGAGAGAACGCCTTACGGCCACTCTCAGCGCCCTTACTGATCTTCAGGCCCTTGTTGTAGGTCTTTTCGAGATACCCACTGTTCACTGCCCAGGTGAAGATGGTCGATATACGGGTAAGCAGCTTGTTCACTGTGAGCGGCTTACGGCCTTCCATAAGGGAAGCCTTCAGGTTGGTCATGTGCTCCCGAGTGTGGGTCCTTAGGTCCAGCTCCTTGCCCTCAGGGTCAGTGAGTGCAGCCGTTAGGGTCTTACAGGCGCTCTTCATATCCCGCAGTGATGCTGGCTTCAATTGGTCAGCCTGCTCAGTTAGGTACAACCCAGCGAGATAACTGAATGTGATCTCAGGACCCTTAGGCTCACTTGTAGGTCCAGTGGGTTTATCCCTTAGGGGTTGATCAGCTTCGGCCTTCAACTCCTCGATAAGGTCCCCAAGTGGCTCAGGGTCGCCATTAAGTAGTCGCGCCTGTGCCGCCTGGAGTATCCTTGCGCCCACTTTGATAGCTTTGACCTGACTGGAAGTAACCGGCTGGGTCGCTGCGATGTGCTGAAGGTCCTCAAGCATCTCGGAGTAATCCAACGACCTCGCTTCACGTTCCTCCAAGGAGATCAGCTCCCATAGCGTGTTTTCAGCCAGTTCCTTCAGTGGCCCCACCAGCTCCTCCCAGGAGTCCTCAGGGCGGTCCAGATGGAAAACCTTCAGGGTGGCCTGGATTCGACGTGTATGGCGCATGGCAGTTTCTCTGAGGCGGGTACGGAGGGAGAGCGTTATGGACTTCTTAGAGGTGCCCGAGGGGCGAAGACGCAGGTAATAGACACCAGACCTGCGATACACCCAAGGTGCAGCTATGGGGCACGCCAACTGGTGACAGGTTTCTAACACTATTCTAACATGCTGGCCTAATTCAGGGCGCTCAAGCACTGGCTTCATACGGTTAAAACCTCAAGTAAACAAAGGGTTAGGCGTGTGAAGAGGTCATTTTCGGAGGGTTCACCTTGGTAGAGTACGTAGTTTCCCTCGATAAGCTCGGCAATCACGATGTTGAGCACGTAGGGGGCAAGAACGCATCCCTCGGCGAGATGATCAGCAACCTTGCCGGTGCCGGAGTTTCGGTGCCTGGCGGTTTCGCCACTACGGCCCAGGCCTATCGCGACTTTCTCGAACTGAGCGGCCTGAACGATCAGATTCATGCGGCGCTTGACGCCCTCGATGTCGATGACGTCAACGCTCTGGCCAAGACCGGTGCGCAGATCCGTCAGTGGGTCATGGATGCTTCTTTCCCTGAAGAGTTGAACACGCAAATCCGCACTGCTTTCGCAGCCATGGCAAATGGCAACGAAAACATGGCTGTTGCTGTGCGCTCCTCGGCCACTGCCGAAGACCTGCCAGACGCCTCGTTTGCCGGCCAGCAGGAAACGTTCCTGAACATTCGTGGTGTGGAAAACGTCATTCGCGCCGCCAAAGAAGTGTTTGCCTCCTTGTTCAATGACCGCGCCATCGCCTATCGCGTGCATCAGGGCTTTGACCACAAACTGGTCGCCCTGTCTGCCGGCGTGCAGCGCATGGTGCGCTCGGAAACGGGAACCGCCGGGGTTATGTTCACCCTGGATACCGAATCAGGCTTCCGTGATGTGGTGTTTATCACCGGCGCCTATGGCCTCGGCGAAACCGTGGTGCAGGGCGCGGTTAACCCTGACGAATTCTATGTACACAAGCAGACGCTGGAAGCCGGTCGCCCGGCCATCCTGCGCCGCAACCTGGGCAGCAAAGCCATCAAGATGATCTACGGCGACGAAGCCACGGCCGGTAAGTCGGTCAAGGTCGTCGATGTTGATCGCGCCGAGCGCGCCCGTTTCTGCCTGAGCGATGCCGAGGTCAGCGAGTTGGCCAAGCAGGCCATGATCATCGAGAAGCACTACGGTCGTCCGATGGACATCGAGTGGGCCAAAGACGGTGACGACGGCAAGCTGTACATCGTCCAGGCGCGCCCTGAAACGGTGAAAAGCCGCACCAATATCAATGTCATGGAGCGTTACCTGCTCAAGGAAACCGGCACGGTGCTGGTTGAAGGTCGCGCTATCGGCCAGAAGATCGGTGCCGGCAAAGTGCGCGTGATCCATGACGTTTCCGAAATGGACAAGGTTCAGCCAGGCGACGTGTTGGTTTCGGATATGACCGACCCAGATTGGGAGCCGGTGATGAAGCGCGCCAGCGCAATCGTCACCAATCGCGGTGGGCGTACCTGCCACGCCGCGATCATCGCCCGTGAGCTGGGTATCCCGGCCGTGGTCGGTTGCGGTAACGCCACTCAGGTGCTGAAAGATGGCATGGGCGTCACCGTCTCCTGCGCCGAAGGCGACACCGGCTTTATCTTCGAAGGCGAGTTGGGCTTCGACATCCGTAAGAACTCGGTCGACGCCATGCCCGAGTTGCCGTTCAAAATCATGATGAACGTCGGCAACCCGGACCGCGCATTCGACTTCGCCCAGTTGCCCAACGAAGGTGTTGGCCTCGCGCGTCTGGAATTCATCATCAATCGCATGATTGGTGTGCACCCCAAAGCACTGTTGAACTTTGCCGGCCTGCCGCCAGAGATCAAAGACAGTGTTGAGAAGCGTATTGCCGGTTACGACGATCCTGTCGGTTTCTATGTTGAGAAGTTGGTTGAAGGCATCAGCACCCTGGCTGCGGCGTTCTGGCCGAAGAAAGTCATCGTGCGGCTGTCGGACTTCAAGTCCAACGAATACGCCAATCTGATCGGCGGCAAGCTCTATGAGCCGGAAGAAGAGAACCCGATGTTGGGCTTCCGCGGCGCTTCGCGCTACATCAGCGAATCGTTCCGTGACTGCTTTGAGTTGGAATGCCGCGCGCTGAAAAAAGTGCGCAACGAGATGGGCCTGACCAATGTCGAGATCATGGTGCCGTTCGTGCGCACCCTCGGCGAAGCCAGTCAGGTGGTCGAATTGCTCGCTGCCAACGGCCTGGCCCGTGGGCAAGATGGGCTGAAGATCATCATGATGTGCGAGTTGCCGTCCAACGCCATTCTGGCTGAAGAATTCCTCGAGTTTTTCGACGGTTTCTCCATTGGCTCCAACGACCTGACCCAGCTGACGTTGGGTCTGGATCGTGACTCCGGCATCGTCGCGCACCTGTTCGATGAGCGTAATCCTGCAGTGAAAAAACTGCTGAGCAACGCCATTCAGGCCTGTAACAAGGCGGGCAAGTACATCGGCATTTGCGGTCAGGGCCCATCGGATCACCCGGATTTGGCGCGCTGGCTGATGGAGCAAGGCATCGAAAGCGTATCGCTCAATCCCGACTCGGTGCTTGATACCTGGTTCTTCCTGGCGGAAGGCCAGTCGGTCTGACGACGGTTTAACCTCTTGCTTTAAAGGGCGGGTTTAACCTGCCCTTTTTTGTGTTCAGTACATACCGTTGTGCTGAAAACCGTTTTGAGTTTTACCCTCCGGGTCGTCGCAAGCGGCGTGAATGTGCTCCCGGCAACTGGATGTACCAGAGCGAAGATAGATGCAAAGCAGCAGTGATATTTTTCCCGTTGCCTTGATCAGCGCGGAGTTTCGTGGCGACCTGAGTGAGGATGTGTATCGCCTCAAACCGGGTAACAGCCCCGACAGCAGTGTTGAGTTGGCCTTGACGCGCCTCGGGCGTGCTGGACACGAACAAACGCGTGGTATTCCCGTTATTTTGATCCCCGGCAGTTTTTCCAACCGGCGGTTTTGGTATTCGCCCAACTGCATTGGTCTGGGGCCGTTTTTGGCGCGTGCCGGTTTTGATGTGTGGATTGCCGAAATGCGCGGCCATGGCCTGTCGCCGCGCAACCGTGACTATGAGCGCAATACAGTCAGTGATTATGTGCGTTATGACGTGCCGGCCATTGCTGACTTTGTTTTCGAGCAGAACCCGCAAAAAGCCCACTGGTTGGGACACTCGTTGGGCGGCATTGTCTTGGCGGGTGCCCTGGGTGGTCATTACCTTGATCAAACCCGGGTGGCTTCGAGTGTGCTGTTTGGCAGCCAGGTCAGTCGGGTTTATTGGCCGCTGAAATTACCACCGGTGGAGTGGGGCAGCCGCTTTCTGCTTAAGCGTTTTTCTGTGCTGTCTGGCTCGCGGTTAAAGCGTGGTCCTGAGGATGAGCCGATTGGCCTGGCTGTTGAAAGCTTGCGTTGGCATGGCCTGTTTGGTCGCTTTGGTGATGCCGATCGCGACTGGTGGCAAGGCTTGGCAGAGGTGCGCGTGCCAGTGATGGCGGTGGCTGCAATTGGCGATCATCAAGACCCTGCGTGGGCCTGTGAGAAGCTACTCAAACAATTTGGCTCCTCCTTGAGCGAGTTCCTCTGTTTGGGCAAAAAGCATGGTTTTACCAACGATTTCGGCCACGTTGAAATGCTGATCAGCAAGGAGGCGCAACGAGAGGTCTGGCCGCTGGTTGAGCAGTGGCTGCGCAAAAGTCCTCAAGTGGCCGCCGAGCTTGAACGTGAGCCTGCGACTGAGTAAGCGTTGCCTGTTTGAGCCTGAGGGCTGTTTCTGGTATCGGCGCAGGCGTGGCAGTAGAGTGACTGCAGCGTTGGCTGGGTTTATGTTTTCTTTGCTTTTAAAGTGCGCGCATTGTGCGCGATCTTTCAGTAAATGACGCTTAACAAGGAGATTTCTCATGCATTACATCACCCCTGATTTGTGTGACGCCTACCCAGAACTGGTGCAGGTTGTTGAACCGATGTTCAGCAACTTCGGCGGGCGCGACTCCTTTGGTGGCGAAATCGTTACCATCAAGTGCTTCGAGGACAACTCGTTGGTCAAAGAGCAAGTCGAGCAGCCTGGCAAAGGTAAGGTCATGGTGGTGGATGGCGGTGCCTCCATGCGTCGTGCGCTACTCGGTGACATGCTGGCCGAAAAGGCCGCCAAGAACGGTTGGGAAGGCATTGTGGTGTACGGCTGCGTGCGCGACGTTGACGTGCTGGCGCAAACTGATCTGGGTATTCAGGCGCTGGCCAGTCACCCAATGAAAACCGACAAGCGCGGCATTGGTGATCTGAATGTCGCCGTGACCTTTGGCGGCGTCACCTTCCGCCCTGGTGAGTTTATTTACGCCGACAACAATGGCGTGATCATTTCCCCATCTGCCCTGCAAATGCCGGAGTAAACCGCCTTGCAGGAAACCGTGATGCGCGAGGAAGAAAATGCCCAGTGGGGCTTGGTGCATGCCTTTGTCCTGAACGGGTGCGGCGGTGCGCGCTGCATCGCCCGCCAAGCGTTACCAGGCCTCGTGCTGCAGGCGCAAGAGAGCCTCTGGTTGCATTGGGATCGCGGGCATCCGCATACGCAAACTTGGTTGCGGACGCAGAGCGGGCTTGATGAGTTCGCCTGCAACCTGCGCTGGAAGAGAACACCCGGCCGCGCTTGCTGGCGTTGCCCGAGCAGAAATTGTTGCTGTTTTTGCGTGGGCTCAACCTCAACCCTGGGGCGGAGCCGGAAGACATGGTTTCGGTGCGTATTTTTGCCGATGCGCAGCGAGCCATTACCTTGCGTTTGCGGCCGTTGCGCGCCACAGAAGCCTTGATTGAAGACCTGCTGGCCGGTCGTGGGCCGAAGAGCGCGGCTGAGTTGATCCTGCGACTTGCGCATTATCTGACGGATAAAATCGAGCTGTTGATTAGCGAGCTGTCTGAGCAGATCGACGAGCAAGAGGAACGCGCCGACGCCGCTCAGACTCGCTCGCTGGACCATGCCGATCTGCTGCAAATGCGTCGTCGTGCAGCCAGTTTACGGCGCTTTTTGGCGCCCCAGCGGGATATCTACGGTCAGCTTACGGCCAGTGCGCAAGCCTGGTTTGTCGCGACTGATAGCAGTCACTGGAATGAACTGAACAACCGCCTGACACGCTATCTGGAAGAGCTCGAACTGAGCCGTGAGCGCGTTAGCTTGTTGTTGGAGGGTGAAAATCGGCGCATGGACGAGCGCATGAATCACACCCTGTACCGCTTTGGCATCATTACCTGTATTTTCCTGCCGATGAGTTTCCTCACCGGCCTGCTGGGCATCAATGTTGGCGGTATTCCGGGCGCTGAAAGCCCTTATGGATTTCTCTTGGCGTGTGCCTTGATGGGCGTTGTTGCGCTTGGCCAGTGGTTGCTGTTTCGTCGACTGCGCTGGATCTGATGTGACTTACCCTGATTCCCCCTCGTCTAGCCGTCACATCCTGTGAGGTGCGCCATGCACGATCCCTTTGAAGAATCACTGCGCGATTTGCTTAAGTCGTCCGCCTCAAGCCATGACGACGATGCGTGCTTGCATCGTGTGCTGAAAACCGCAAACCGTCAGGTCGGTGCGTGTGACCTGTTTGCCCTGATGGGGCACTGGCTAAGCGCGCTGATGATTGCCCTGAATAACGGCTCGGCGCACATCGCGCCTGTTTCACGCCAAAAACCTTCAAACCGCTCGACTGATAAGGCCGACTGAAATGGAACTTGATCCCTGGACTCAAAGCCTGATTACCGCCATGACCGCGTTGTGGACCAAGGTGGCCGGTTTTATTCCGAACCTCTTCGTTGCACTGATTCTGGTTCTGCTGGGTTTTGTGGTGGCGAAACTGCTCGACACCCTGCTGTCCAAACTGCTGGGCAAGATCGGGCTGGACCGCCTGATGACGGGGACTGGCTTGACCAAGCTGCTTGGCCGAGTCGGCATTCAGGTGCCGGTGTCGACGCTGATTGGCAAGATCATTTACTGGTTTGTGTTACTGATCTTTTTGGTCTCGGCTGCAGAGTCTCTTGGCCTGGAGCGTGTCTCGTCGACGCTTGATGTGCTGGCCCTGTACTTGCCAAAAGTCTTTGGTGCAGCCCTGGTGCTGTTGGCGGGCGTGCTGCTCGCGCAGTTGGTCAGTGGCCTGGTGCGTGGCGCCGCAGAGGGTGTCGGTCTTGAGTACGCCCATGGCTTGGGGCGGATTGCTCAAGGGCTGGTGATCATCATCAGCATCTCTGTTGCCATCGGCCAATTGGAGATCAAAACAGACCTGCTCAACAACGTCATCGCCATCGTGCTGATTTCGGTAGGCCTAGCGGTGGCGTTGGCGCTTGGCTTGGGCAGTCGGGATATTGCCAGTCAGATTCTCGCGGGTATTTATGTGCGCGAGTTGTACCAGGTGGGGCAACATGTTCAGGTGGGCGCTGTCGAAGGGCAGATCGAGGAGATTGGCACGGTGAAAACCACCGTGTTGACGGACGCGGGTGAGTTGATTTCCGTGTCCAATCGCACCTTGCTTGAGCAGCAGGTCAACAGCCGCTAGTGCGAATACCTGCTATTGTATGCGGCCAAATCGCAGCCTGGTTTCAGGCTGCGTTGGCTTTTGTCCTGACTGTCGGCCCGACTCGTTTTGAATAAAGCCCATCCTGTCTCTGTGCGTTACGATCCCCGCGAACTCTCGGACGAAGAGTTGGTGGCGCGTGCGCATGACGAACTGTTTCATATTACCCGCGCTTATGAAGAGCTGATGCGCCGCTATCAGCGCACCTTGTTTAACGTGTGCGCGCGTTACTTGGGTAATGAGCGCGATGCTGACGATGTCTGTCAGGAGGTCATGCTTAAAGTCTTATATGGCCTGAAAAACTTTGAGGGCAAATCCAAGTTCAAAACCTGGCTATACAGCATTACCTATAACGAATGTATTACCCAATATCGCAAAGAGCGGCGAAAGCGACGCCTTATTGACGCCTTAAGTTTGGATCCCCTGGAGGAAGCCTCCGAGGAAAAGATGCCCAAGCCAGAGGATAAGGCCGGTCTTGACCGCTGGTTGGTGCACGTCAACCCGATTGATCGTGAAATTCTGGTGCTACGTTTTGTCGCAGAACTGGAGTTTCAGGAGATCGCTGACATCATGCACATGGGCCTCAGCGCAACAAAAATGCGCTACAAAAGAGCGCTTGATCGTCTGCGTGATAAATTTTCGAGCAATCCCGAAACTTAGTTAGGGTATTGGCGTCTCACTGTACGGTTAATTCTGTTAGAGTTAACGGCTGAGTTGTCTTGTGTATGTCAGACAACTTACTGACCACCAAGATAGGTATTTACGTGATGAAACTGAAAAAAACTTTAGGCGTCGCTATCGGCTCGCTGCTGGCCGTATCCTCCCTCAGCGTTATGGCTCAGGGTCAAGGCGCTGTAGAAGTGGAGGGTTTTGCTAAGAAGGAAATCTTCGATAGCGCCCGTGACTTCAAAAACAACGGCAATCTGTTCGGCGGCAGCATAGGCTACTACTTGATTGACGACGTTGAACTGCGTCTGAGCTACGACGAAGTGCACAACGCCCGTGGCGAAGATGGCCGCAACATCAAAGGCTCCAACACTGCCCTTGATGCGCTGTATCACTTCAACAATGCTGGCGACGCACTGCGTCCTTACGTTTCTGCAGGTTTCTCTGATCAGAGCATCGGTCAGTCCGGCCGCGACGGTCGCAATGGCTCCACCTTTGCCAACATCGGTGGCGGTGCCAAGTACTTCTTCACTGATAACTTCTACGCCCGTGCCGGTGTTGAAGCGCAGTACAACATCGACCAAGGCGACACCGAGTGGGCGCCAAGCGTCGGTATCGGCATGAACTTCGGTGGCGGCAGCAAGCCTGCGCCTGCTCCAGTTGTTGCAGCCATTGAGCCGACTCCTGAGCCAGTTGCTGTTGAAGAACCGGTTGAACTGGTTCGCGTTGAACTGGACGTTAAGTTTGATTTCGACAAAGCCCAGGTTAAGCCTGAAAGCTACGGCGACATCAAAAATCTGGCTGACTTCATGAATCAGTACCCGCAGACCACCACCGTGGTTGAAGGTCACACTGACTCCAAAGGCAGCGACGCCTACAACCAGAAGCTGTCCGAGCGTCGTGCAAGCGCTGTTCGTGACGTGCTGGTTAACCAGTACGGTGTAGACGCTGCTCGCGTTAACGCTGCTGGTTACGGTGAGTCCCGCCCGGTTGCTGATAATGCTACCGACGCTGGCCGCGCTGTAAACCGCCGCGTAGAAGCTGAAGTAGAAGCTCAGATCAAGCAGTAAGCGATCTGGCTGTATAAAAAACCCGGCTTCGGCCGCAATGCTGTTCACTTAAGGATTGTTGACTAATCCTTGTTCAGCAGGAGAATCCGGAACCCTTACTAGGTTCCGGATTTTTTATGTCTATTGCGCAGGATTTGAGTGACGTACTGGAAGCAGCCGGGCAGCCTTTGGCGCGGCTGG
>CAMCJM010000129.1 GCA_945874835.1 Pseudomonas synxantha
GACCGGCCATTTCGGTAAGTCGTGACCGCCTGTTTCGGAGCAGGCTGGAAATCGGTCACGTTGATAGCGAAATGAGCGGTCACGCGTTAGCGAAATGGCCGGTCACGATCTACCGAAACAGCCGGTCACGGTGGGCCGAAATACGCAACCGACAAGGCCAGCGGCCGTTTTATCGAAATCAATGCTGGTTTTGAGCGCCAATTCGGCTGGAGCAGCGAGCAGACCCTGGGCCGCACCTCCATGGAGCTGGGCATCTGGGCCTGCGCGGAAGACCGCCTGCGCATGATTGATGCGCTCAACAACAACGCATTAAACGGCCTTGAAGTCGCGCTTTATCACCGCGACGGCAGCATTTGTTACAACCAGTTGCTTGGCGGCGAAATCACCCTGGCCGGGCATGCCTGCCTAGTGTTATCGCTGCGCGACATTACTGTGCAACGCCAACAAGAACAGGCTCTGCGTGATAGCCAAGAGCGCCTTGACCTCGCTCTGAATTCAGCTGATCTGGGCACCTGGGACTGGCACATCCCCAGCAACATGCTTTTCGGCTCTGCACGGGCGCCCAAACTGCATGGCTTAAAGGAAGCGCCATTTCACGATGATTTCCGCAAGTTTTTCAGCTGTGTACCCATGGCCGATCGGCACGCCATGCGCAAAACTACCAGGATCTGGCCAGCGGACGATGTGACGACTATCAAGTCACCTACCGGGCAATTTACCTCAACAGCGAAGTGCATTACCTGGAGAGCACGGCCAAACTCTATCGCGATGCGCAAGGCAAGCCCGAACGCATGGCCGGCATTCTGATCGACATCAGCGAGCGCGTGCGCCGCGAACAGAGCCTCGCCGCTTCAGAGGCCAAGTTCGCCAGCCTGTTCCAAGCCAGCCCAGACCCCGTCGCACTGACTACCCTACCCGACGGCATTGCCATGGAGATCAATGCAAGCTTCAGCCAGATTTTTGGCTGGCAACCGCACGAAGTGGTGGGCCGCAAAATGGTCGACCTCAACCTGTGGGCCGATTTAAGCCAACGCACATCGCTCTATGAGAAGCTCGAGCGCGAGCAAACACTGGACAACGAGGTGGCCAACTTTCTCGACAAAGAGGGCCGGTTGATTACCTGCGTGGTTTCATCACGACCGATCACGCTCAATGACCAACGCTGCATTCTCACCACCTTCCGCGATATCAGTGAACGGCAAATAGCCCAGGCCATGCTGCAGGCCAGCCAGGAAAAATTTGCCCTGGCCTTCCACTCAAGCCCCGACGCTATCACCATCACCGAGCGCGACAGCGGCCGCTACATTGAGGTCAATGAAGGCTTTTACCGGCTCACTGGCTACCTTCCGGAAGAAGTCATTGGGCGCAGCGCAAAGGATTTGAATGTCTGGGCTGACCTGGCTGAGCGCGAACAGATGATTGAGCGGCTTAAACGCGACGGCCATGTGTACCACATGGAAATGCGCGGCAAACACCGTGACGGCCACATCAAACTGGTGGAGGTATCCGTTGAGTCGATCGCCCTCAACAACGTTCCCTGCCTGCTGCTGACCGCGCGCGACGTAAGCGCCTTGAAAGATGCCCAGGCACAGGTGCAACACCTGGCCTATCACGACTCATTGACCAACCTGCCTAACCGGGCGCTGTTGCTTGATCGCCTCACACAACAGATCGCTTTGCTAAAACGCCACGATTTGCGGGGCGCGTTGATGTTTATCGACCTCGATCACTTCAAACACATCAACGACTCTCTGGGCCATCCCGTTGGCGATGCCGTGCTCAAGCTGGTCACCGCTCGCCTGCAAGCGAACGTGCGCCAGGAAGATACGGTGGCGCGCCTGGGTGGCGACGAGTTTGTTGTGCTGATTTCGGGCCTTGAGGGTAAACGCTCGGCCGTGGTCAGCCAGGTGCGCAGCGTGGCAGAAAAGCTGCGCCAGGTTTTGGCTGAGCCAATGCTGCTTGAAGGCCATCAACTGCAGGTCACGCCCAGCATTGGCATTGCGCTGATTCCTGATCACGGCGACACGCCCTCAGATTTGCTCAAGCGGGCCGATATCGCGCTCTATCGCGCCAAGGATGCCGGCCGCAACAGTATTCGCCTGTTTCGCAACACCATGCAGAAAGCCGCCAGCGAGCGCCTACGCCTGGAAAATGACCTGCGCCTGGCCCAAGCACGGGGCGAGTTCGAGTTGCACTTCCAGCCACAGGTCGATGCCCGCAATAACCAGATCATCGGGGCCGAAGCGTTGCTGCGTTGGATACACCCCATTCAAGGCGCACAGTCACCGGCACTGTTTATTCACATTTTGGAAGAAAGCGACCTGATTCTCGAAGTGGGCGGCTGGGTGTTGGCCGAGGCGTGCCACGCGTGCGCCGAATTCCTGCGTAAAGGGCTGGTTACCGAACATCAATTCAGCCTGTGCGTAAACATCAGTCCACGGCAATTTCGCCAGCACGATCTGGTCGAGCGTGTGGAAACCAGTTTGGCCAACAGCGGCCTGCCCGCGCACATGCTCAAGCTGGAAATCACCGAAGGCATCGTGATCCAAAATATCGACGACACCATCGCCAAGATGAATCGCCTCAAGCGCCTTGGTGTAAGTTTTGCTATGGACGACTTTGGCACGGGCTACAGCTCACTGACCTACCTCAAGCGTTTACCCGTGGATGTGCTGAAGATTGATCAGTCGTTTGTGCGCGACGCCACGCATGACGCCAACGATGCCGAAATCATCCGCGCCATCGTCGCCATGGCACGCAGCCTGGGCCTGGACATGATTGCCGAGGGCGTTGAGCAAATTGACCAACTTGAGTTTCTTCAGCAGCAGGGCTGCTTTCTCTATCAGGGCTACCTGTTCAGTAAACCCGTGGCGCTGGAGCAGTTCCAGCAAATGCTTAACGACAACCGCATACCCATGACGCTGTAAAAGGCCAGGTCGGGTTAACGGCTAAAGGCTTGAGAGCACTGCGACACGCACTGCGCCTAGGGCATGTTCGCGAGTTGCATAACGCCTGTTAAGCACTCGCCTGCTCGGCAGCCTCAGCTTGGCTGAAGTGCACGCCAAGCAGGGCATCAATACGCAGGCAATCGCTTTCGCGGCGCAGCAGATTGAACAACTCGGTCGCCTCGGGATAGCTGCGAGTGAGCATCGCCAGCCATTGTTTGAGTCGTCCTGGTGCATAGCGTGGCGACATCTTGCGCCGCGCCTGCAACCAAAAATCAGCCAGCAGCGGTTGCAATTCAGTCCAGCTCATGGGCACCACGTCCTGCCCTGCCCTGGCAGCGGCAATCTGCCGGGCCAAGTCAGGACGCGCAACCAGGCCACGACCGAGCATGATGTCCTCAACCCCACTGACCTCACGGCAACGCCGCCAGTCATCCAGGGTCCAGATCTCGCCATTGGCGAATACCGGCACCTTGACCGCCTCCTGCACCCGCGCCACCCACTCCCAATGCGCAGGCGGTTTGTAGCCTTCGACCTTGGTGCGCGCGTGCACCACAATCTGCGCGGCACCGCCATCAGCCAGGGCCTGGGCGCACTCCATGGCATCGTCCTTGTGGTCGAAGCCCAAACGCATCTTTGCCGTTACCGGAATGGCGGTCGGCACCGCGCGACGTACCTCGCGGACGATGGCATAGAGCAACTCGGGTTCCTTGAGCTGCACCGCGCCACCACGGGATTTGTTTACCGTTTTGGCCGGACAGCCGAAGTTGAGGTCGATCACCGGTGCGCCGAGGGTGCAGGCAAAGGCGGCGTTATCTGCCAAACAACTTGGATCAGAGCCGAGGAACTGCACGCGGAGCGGCGTGCCAGCGGCTGTCTGCGCGCCACTGAACAATTCAGGTGCGAGCTTCTCGTAGCTGCTGACGGGCAACACACGCTCGGTCACGCGAATAAATTCCGTCACGCACCAGTCGATGCCACCCACTTGGGTGAGCACATCGCGGAGGATTTCGTCGACCAACCCCTCCATCGGGGCCAGGGCGATTTGCATAGACACTCTCTTCAATAACCTGCAACGCACACAACCGGAACAGACCCTAAGCCCCGGACAGAAAAACGCCGCGCAGTGTACGCGGCGCGGATATTCAACGTGCAAGCATTCGCCAGACGGCGCGTTACAGTGCGCCAGGCAACGCAGCCCCGTAGCCTTCAACAAATTCGGCCGGCATGCGCTTGGATTTGCCCGTCGACAGTTCGATGCAGACAAAAGTGGTTTTCGCCCGCAGCAGGGTTAGGCCGTCTTCTGGACGGATCAACTGAAAACGTCGATCCATTTTCAGGCGTTGGTCCGACTCGACAATCCAGGTGGCCATTTGCAGGTGCTGGTCTTCATAGGCGCTGGCCAAGTAGTCGATTTCGTGACGCAGCACGGCCATGGCCCGATTCAGGCGCCGGTATTCGGCCAGATCCAACCCCAAATATTGCGAATGCCGCCAGGCGCAGCGTTCAAGCCAGCTGACATAGACCGCGTTGTTGGCGTGTCCAAGGCCATCGATATCGTCTGCCGTCACCTCAATATCGATGACGAACGGATTACTTAAATCCCAACTCATCAGGATTGCTCCAGGCGGCTTACCAGCGCACGCGCTTCAGCGGCCAGTTGGGTGATCTGATCCCAAGCGCGGGCGCGCACCAGATTACTCGGCGCAATCCAGGTGCCACCGACACAAGCTACGTTGGGCAAGCGCAGGAAGCTGAGCAGGTTGTCCGGGGTCACGCCGCCAGTGGGGCAGAAACGGATGCCCGTGAACGGCCCCTTAAAGCTTTTGAGCATCTTGATACTGGTAGCACCGTTAGCCGGAAACAACTTCAGCGAGCGATAGCCATACTCCAGCGCCAGCAGCACTTCGGAGGGTGTCATAACACCCGGCAAATACGGCAGGCCAGACGTTTCCGCCGCCGCCGCGAGGCGCTCAGTGCACCCCGGGCTGACCGCAAATTGTGCGCCCGCCTCGCGCGCTTCCTGGAACTGCTCGACATGAATCAGGGTGCCCGCGCCCACCAGCAGGTCTGGCAATTCCTTGCGCATAGCCGCCAGGGCATCCAATGCACCGGGGGTGCGCAGCGTCACCTCCAGCACACGAATGCCACCGGCGTGCAGCGCACGCGCCAAGTCCACCGCCAGGCTGATATCGTCGATCACCAACACCGGCAACACCGGGCGGGCCTGTTGCAGCACCATATCCATCGTCAGGCTCATGCCTTGCTCCCCGCTCTCAAGATTCAACCGTTACCGTCACTCTTCAAACAGGCTGCTGGCGCCCTGCTCCGCCGAGCCAACCAAGCGGCGTTGACCGGCAAACATAGCCAGCCCGTAGCCCACCTCCAGTGGCGCACTGGCCATGCTCAGCGCGCGCGCAGCCAACTGCTGGTCGTCAAGCTCAACCCGCAGCACCCCTTGCTGCGCATCCAGCACCAGCCAATCGCCTTCCTCAATCCGTGCCAACGGCCCACCTGCTGCCGCCTCTGGCGTCAGGTGCAGGACGCACAACACCTGGCCAGACGCTCCGGACATGCGCCCATCCGTGATCAAGGCGACGCGTTGACCGGCCTGCTGCAGATTGGCCAACAGCGGCATGAGTTTATGCAACTCCGGCATGCCATTGGCTTGTGGGCCTTGGAAGCGCACCACCAGCACCAAGTCACCGTTCAACTCACCGGCGCTGTATGCCGCCTGCACCGCAGCCTCAGAGTCAAAGATGCGCGCCTGGGCACGAATGCTCCAGAAGGCCGAATCCACCGCCGAGGTTTTCGCCACCGCACGACCCAGGTTGCCTTCGAGCAGAACCAGGCCGCCTTCTTCAGCAAAGGGCTCGGCGGCTGGCCGCAGAATATCCAACACAGGGCTCTGCAGCGGCAGTTCACGCCAGGCCAGCGCATCGTCTTGCAACCAGGGTTCACGGGTGTAAGCACGCAAGCCTTGGCCAGCGACAGTGGCAACATCCTCGTGCAGCAACCCGGCATCCAACAATTCACGAAACAGCCATGCTGGCCCACCGGCGGCCTGAAACTGATTCACATCCGCTGCGCCATTGGGGTAAACCCGCGCCAACAAAGGCACCACGCGCGACAGCGCAGCGAAGTCATCCCAGTTCAGTTCATACCCAGCCGCACGGGCAATGGCAGGCAAATGCAGGGTGTGGTTAGTGGAGCCGCCACTGGCCAGCAGCGCGACCACAGCGTTGATCAACGCCCGCGCATCAATCTGCTGGCCGACCGGCAGGTAGCGCTCGCCCTGACGACTGTTGCTGGCCACCCGACGCGCAGCCTCATCAGTCAAGGCATCACGCAGCGGCGTAAAGGGATGCACAAAAGCACTGCCCGGCACATGCAGGCCCATAACCTCCATCAACAATTGATTGGTGTTGGCGGTGCCGTAAAAGGTACAGGTGCCCGCCTGATGGTAGGCGGCCAATTCAGCAGCCAGCAGCTCTTCACGACTGACTTCACCACGGGCATAGCGCTGGCGAATGGCGGCTTTTTCCTTATTGGGCAGGCCCGACTGCATCGGCCCCGCCGGCACAAACACCGCCGGTAAATGGCCAAAGTGCAGCGCGCCAATCAGCAAACCCGGCACGATCTTGTCGCACACACCCAAGTAAAGTGCGCCATCAAAAATACCGTGGGTCAGGCCAATCGCGGCGGCTTGGGCAATCAGGTCACGGGAAAACAGCGAGAGCTGCATGCCCGCCTCCCCCTGAGTGATGCCGTCGCACATCGCCGGCACCCCTGCCGCAAACTGAGCGGTAGCACCCGCCCTGGCCAGGGCCACTTTTAACCGCTCGGGGTAATCCCTGAGGGGCGCATGAGCAGAGAGCAAGTCGTTGTAACTGGAGATGATCGCGATATGCGGCGAGCCGCCTTGCTTCATGATCAACCGGGCATCATCGGGTTGCGCCGCCAACGCATGAGCCAAATTGGAGCAGCCCAGCGACTGCCGTGAGGAACGGCCAGCGGCTTCTTGCAGGCGCTGCAAGTACCGCGCGCGACGAACCATCGAACGCTGCTCCAATGCAGCGGTGACCTGCTCAACAACCGGATGCAGCATAGCGGCTAGCCTTTTCAACAAGGTTTGGGGTGCAGTGTAACGGCTTAGCGCCGCTTACAGCCCTGACTATCACGCGGGGCACGGCGCAAACACCCCTCAAGGTGCCCAGTAAATATTCACCGGTCGTGGGCGGCGCTGCAGCCAAGCATACAGCGGCAATTCACGCGCACCGGGCTGATCTTTTTGCACGGCCTCTATTAAATCGCGCTTATTTGCGCCAAACGCTAACAGCCCCAACCATTGTCCACGCTGCAACATGGCCAGGTTTAATGACAGGCGCTCGCGGGGTTCCTGCGGGGCCAGGGCTGGTAGGCACGCAGGCGTTGCATCTGGGTCAAGCGCCGTCTCTAGGCCCGGCATACCGGGAAACAACGAAGCAATATGGCCGTCATCGCCCATGCCCAACAGCACCGCGCTAAACGGCGGCCACTGCAACAATTGCGCCCCCCAGTTCTGCGCAGCCTGGGTTTGCGTTACCCCCTGGCGCGGGTCCAGGCACGTCGTCAACGGCAGGCCATCACTGAGCAACCGCCAGTTGCTGTGCGCGGCATGAGCCGGCACCCAGCGCTCATCACTTGGCGTTACATCCACCCGCGCGCTGTCCAGACCCTGAGCCAGCAGCGGCAATAACGCCTGCGGGCTGCTGCCGCCCGGCAATACCAAGCCGGCCCGTGGCTGCTCAAGCAACGTGGCGTTAACCTGCGCCAGCAAGTCATTCGCCAGCGCGCGAAGACAAAGATCGCGTTGTGTGAAGCAATGCAGCCTATTTTGGTTCATAAGCAACTCTGGCTTAGCTATCGGTATGTCACAAGGCAACGTCATAATGCACGCCTGTTGTTTTTTGCCAACGCCCTATCATGGAAAGATTGCTTTGATTGCGCTGCTGCGAGCCTGCCTTCTGCTCTTGCTGCCCGGACTGGTGCAGGCCACCAGCCTGTCGCTGGTTGAGGCTGATACGCCATTGCTGGCTGGCCCGGCGCTGTATGTTTGGGAGGATCCGCAAGGACAAGCGGATATCGACAGCGTGCGTCGGCTGCCACAATCCGCCTGGCAGCCCGTGGCGCGGCGTGATGCCAGCTTTGGCTACAGCACCCACGCCTATTGGCTGCGCCTTAGCCTGCACAATCCCGCCGACCAACCGATTGACTGGGTGCTGCTGATTGGTAACCCACTACTCGACTCGCTAGACGCCTACGGACTGGACGGTGAGCGCGTTTATCAAGCGGGTGATCAACGCCCATTCGAGCAACGCTGGGTCGATCACCGTCAGTTGGTTTTACCCCTCACGTTGGCGGCCGGGGAAGAGCGCGAGTTGATCCTGCGCATGCAGACCGATGGCTCGGCAAATTTGAGCGCCAGCCTAATGAGTGTCGAGGCGTTCAACCGGCACGAGCAACGCACCCTGCTGCTACAGGGTCTGTTTTTCGGCGCACTGCTGGTGATGGTGATCTACAACCTGTCGATCTTCATCATCACCCGCGACCGCAACTACCTCTGGTACAGCCTGTTTGTTGCCAGCTTCAGCCTGTATCAATTCATCCAGCTGGGTTTTGCATTGCAGTGGCTGTGGCCGCAATCGCTGACTTGGCACCAGATGAGCTTCCCCTTTAGCTCTGCGCTGGCGACCCTCTTTGGCATCCTCTTCGCTCACGGCCTCCTCGACCTCAAGTCACAGCACCCCACCTACACCTGGATCACCCGCGGCCTGATTGCCTGCAGC
Source organism: Pseudomonas synxantha (assembly GCA_945874835.1). Lineage (GTDB taxonomy): Bacteria > Pseudomonadota > Gammaproteobacteria > Pseudomonadales > Pseudomonadaceae > Aquipseudomonas > Aquipseudomonas synxantha_B. Next base: position 8,774 of record CAMCJM010000129.1, read on the forward strand.
CTGCTGGTGATGGGGCTGGCCTTAACAGCCCCCTATCTGATCGCCCTGATCGGCAGCTTTATGCTGTTGATTGCCTGTGCGCTGGTTGGCGGCGTCTTTATTGCGCTGCGCTGGCACGACGGCTACCCACCGGCCAAATTTTTTGCACTGGGCTGGACGGCATTGATCATCGCCAGCCTGTTTAGCGTCGTTAGCGGCACAGGGCTGATCGCCAACTCCCTACTCACCCTGCACGCCCAGCAAATCGGCAGCCTGCTTGAGATGGTGATTTTCTCGCTCGCACTGGGCGCATGCATTCGTCAAACCCAGCGCGCTGAACAACTGGCCCAAGCCCAGTTGCTCGCCAACGAGCAGCAACTGCGCCACGAACAAGCCAAAAGCCTAGGTTCTGTTGACGTATCAGCGGAGCCACAACAGGGTTGCAGCGAAGGCCAGCATAGACTTGAAATGACTGGCCTTTTTCTCAAAACGCGTAGCAATCCGCCGGTAATGCTTCAGTTTGCCGAACAGGCACTCCACGACGTGGC
>CAMCJM010000130.1 GCA_945874835.1 Pseudomonas synxantha
CCGGCGGATTGCTACGCGTTTTGAGAAAAAGGCCAGTCATTTCAAGTCTATGCTGGCCTTCGCTGCAACCCTGTTGTGGCTCCGCTGATACGTCAACAGAACCTAGTTCTTTTGTGCGCGTACAACCCCAGCATAGGTCTGAACGGCAATTGTGGGCGCAATTCTATGCATACACATAATTAGTAACAAATTTATTTCTATTCACCACGCGACATAAACACCCAAACAAACGCCAGAGCTGCCGCAAGCCTTAAAACCGGGCGCTGGAAAGGCATCAACTGTTGGTTCCAATGAATACAGCCGCTATGCTTGGCGGCATCTCAATGGATAAAGACTATGACCCTCACCGAACTGCGCTACATAGTCACTCTCGCTCAGGAACAGCATTTCGGCCGCGCCGCCGAGCGCTGCCACGTGAGCCAGCCGACCCTGTCGGTGGGGGTGAAGAAACTGGAAGACGAACTCGGCGTGCTGATCTTCGAGCGCAGCAAAAGCGCGGTGCGCCTCACGCCAGTCGGTGAAGGCATTGTTACCCAGGCGCAAAAAGTGCTGGAGCAAGCCCAAGGCATCCGCGAACTGGCCCAGGCTGGCAAGAACCAGATGGCCGCGCCGCTGAAGATCGGTGCCATCTATACCGTCGGCCCCTACCTCTTCCCTCACCTGATTCCGCAACTGCACCGCGTCGCGCCGCAGATGCCCTTATATATCGAAGAAAACTTCACCCACGTGCTGCGTGACAAGCTGCGCAACGGCGAACTGGACGCGATCATCATTGCCCTGCCCTTCCATGAAGCCGACGTGCTGACCAAGCCGCTGTATGACGAGCCGTTCTACGCCCTGCTGCCAGCCGGCCACCCGTGGGCTGCGATGGAAACCATCGACAGCAAACTGCTCAACGACAAAAGTCTGCTGCTACTCGGTGAAGGCCATTGCTTCCGCGATCAGGTTTTGGAAGCCTGCCCCACCCTGCGCAAAAGTGGTGAAGACAGCGCCAAGCACACCACGGTGGAATCCAGCTCGCTGGAAACCATTCGCCACATGGTCGCCTCAGGGCTGGGCGTGTCGATCCTGCCGTTCTCGGCGGTCGACAGCCACCACTATGCCCCTGGCGTGATCGAGGTACGGCCGCTGAGTGCACCGGTGCCTTTCCGCACCGTGGCCATTGCCTGGCGCGCCAGCTTCCCACGACCGAATGCCATTGAAGTGCTGACCGACTCGATCCGCCTTTGCTCGGTGGCCAAACCACTGCCCAAGAGCAGCTAAAACAGGCCATGACCGAACTGGCCGCGGTTTCTGTAACCGCGCTGAAAGGCGTGGGGGCGGCCCTGGCCGAAAAGCTTGCCAAGGTCGGACTGGAAACCCTGCAGGATGTGCTGTTTCACCTGCCCCTGCGCTACCAGAACCGTACCCGTATTGTGCCGATTGGCGCGCTGCGTCCTGGCCAGGATGCTGTGGTGGAAGGCATCGTAGCCGGTGCCGATGTGGTCATGGGACGGCGGCGCAGCCTGCTGGTGCGCTTGCAGGATGGCAGCGGCACGCTCTCTTTGCGCTTCTACCACTTCAGCCAGGTGCAAAAAGAAGGCCTCAAGCGCGGCACACAGGTGCGCTGCTACGGCGAAGTGCGGCCCGGCTCCTCTGGTCTGGAGATCTACCACCCCGAGTACCGCGCCCTGACTGGCAACGAGCCAGTGGCCGTGGAACAAACCCTGACGCCGATCTACCCCACAACCGAAGGCCTAACCCAGCAGCGCCTGCGCCAACTCAGCGAACAAGCGCTAGCCCGCCTGGGGCCGCACAGCCTGCCAGACTGGCTGCCGCGCGAACTGGCGGATGAGTACCAACTGAGCCCGCTCGATGCAGCGATCCGCTACCTGCACCGCCCACCACCGGACGCCGATCAGGAAGAATTGGCCGAGGGGCGGCACTGGGCCCAGCACCGCCTGGCGTTTGAAGAGTTGCTGACCCATCAACTGTCCTTGCAACGCCTTCGCGAAAGCGTGCGCGCCTTGCAGGCCCCAGCGCTGCCAGTCGCACGTAGATTGCCGCAGCAGTACCTGGCCAATCTGGGCTTCACACCCACCGGTGCGCAACAGCGGGTCGGCGCGGAAATCGCCTACGACCTGAGCCAAAACGCGCCCATGCTGCGCCTGGTGCAGGGCGACGTGGGGGCCGGTAAAACCGTGGTCGCCGCTTTTGCCGCCCTGCAGGCGCTGGAAGCTGGCTATCAGGTGGCGCTGATGGCGCCCACCGAGATTCTCGCCGAACAGCACTTTATCAACTTCAGCAAATGGCTCGCGCCGCTGGGTCTGGAGGTCGCCTGGCTGGCCGGCAAGCTCAAGGGCAAGGCCCGAGCAAGCGCGCTAGCGCAGATAGCCGCTGGCGCACCCATGGTGGTCGGCACCCATGCGCTGTTTCAGGATGAAGTGCAATTCCAGAAACTGGCTCTGGTGATCATCGATGAACAGCACCGTTTTGGTGTGCAACAACGCCTGGCGTTGCGCCAGAAGGGTGTTGGCGGACGCATGTGCCCGCATCAATTGATCATGACGGCCACGCCCATCCCGAGAACCCTGGCGATGAGCGCCTATGCCGATCTCGACACCTCGATCCTCGACGAACTGCCGCCCGGTCGTACGCCAGTCAACACCCTGGTGATCGCCGACAGCCGCCGCCTGGAAGTGGTCGAGCGCGTTCGCCTGGCCTGCAACGAAGGGCGTCAGGCATATTGGGTGTGCACGCTGATTGAAGAGTCCGAAGAGCTGACCTGTCAGGCCGCCGAAACCACCTTTGCTGATCTGACCGCTGCGCTCGGCGGGCTGAATGTCGGCCTGATCCACGGCCGTATGAAAGCGGCGGAAAAAGCCGCAGTGATGGATCAGTTCAAACAGGGGCGCTTGCAATTGCTGGTCGCCACCACGGTGATCGAAGTCGGCGTGGATGTACCCAACGCCAGCCTGATGATCATCGAGAACCCCGAGCGTCTTGGTTTGGCTCAACTGCACCAGCTGCGTGGCCGGGTGGGCCGTGGCAGCGCTGCCAGCCATTGCCTACTGCTCTATCACCCACCGCTGTCGCAGTTGGGCCGGCAACGGCTGGCGATCATGCGCGAGACTTGCGACGGCTTCGTGATTGCCGAAAAAGATCTGGAACTGCGCGGCCCCGGTGAAATGCTCGGCACCCGTCAGACCGGCCTGCTGCAATTCAAAGTGGCCGACCTGATGCGCGACGCCGACCTGCTTCCCGCTGTACGCGATGCGGCGCAAACCCTGCTGGAGCAATGGCCGCTGCACGTCAGCCCACTGCTTGAACGCTGGCTGCGCCACGGCCAACAATACGGACAAGTGTGATCCAACCTCACCTGTGGCGGATTTTCGCTGGTACGCTGCATATACTTGAGAAAAGCCGCCTCTGCCGGATACCGCCATGACTGATCACGCCCTTGCTGCCGATACCGCCTTGCAACCCCCTGTGGGGATTGCACAACTGCTGGAGAAACTGGGTCTGGCTTACCACGTGCGCCAGGACCAACCCGGCCTCCCTGCCGCCCAACGCCTGCAAGCGGTGCTCTTGGAGGATGCGGTGGGCGCACTGCTGGTGCTGTTCGGGCAAGACCAGTTGCTCGACCTCAATCGCCTGACTGAACTCACCGGCCGCCAACTGACGGCAGTAAAACCCGAGCGCCTGGCGCGCATGCTCAGCAAACACGATCTTAAAACCTTGCCCGGCCTGCCGCCGCTGACCAGTTCGCCCTGCCTGTATGACGAACGGCTGCTGCAAGTGCCAAGCCTGCTGATCGAGTCAGGCCAACCTGGCGTCCTGCTGGAACTGGACACTGCGTCATTTAAAAACCTGCTGAGCAAGGCCAGCGCCGGTCGCTTTGGCGAACCACTGAGCAATATCCGCCTGAACCTTGATCGCCCGGACGATGACCGTGCTGAAATCACCCTAGCCGTGCAGACCTTTACCGCGCGGCGTATCCAGCAACGCCTGGAAGAAACCATCGAAATTCCACCCTTGCCGGAAACCGCGCAGAAAATCATTAAACTGCGCGTTGACCCCGACGCCACCGTAGACGACATCACTGGCGTGGTCGAAACCGACCCGGCATTGGCCGCGCAAGTGGTCAGCTGGGCGGCTTCACCCTACTACGCCGCACCCGGCAAGATCCGCTCGGTGGAAGACGCCATCGTGCGCGTGCTGGGCTTCGACCTGGTGATCAACCTGGCGCTGGGCTTAGCGCTGGGTAAAACCCTGAGCCTGCCCAAAGACCAGCCGCAGCACGCCACACCCTATTGGCAACAAGCCATTTACAGCGCCGCCGTGATTGAAGGCCTGACCCGCGCCATCCCCCGCGCACATCGCCCAGAGGCTGGCCTGACTTACCTGGCCGGGCTGTTGCACAACTTCGGCTACCTGGTGCTGGCGCATGTCTTCCCGCCGCACTTCTCGCTGATCTGCCGCCACTTGGAGGTTAACCCGCACCTGCAGCATGGCTACATTGAACAGCACCTGCTCGGCATTACCCGTGAGCAAATCGGTGCTTGGCTGATGCGCTACTGGGACATGCCGGACGAACTGGCCAGCGCCCTGCGCTTTCAGCATGACGCCCACTACAGCGGGGCAAATGCGACTTACCCGAACTTGGTTTGCCTGTCCGTCAGCCTCTTGCGCAATCGCGGCATTGGCGCAGGTCCACAAATCGAAATACCGCAAAGCTTGTTCGATAATCTCGGCATCAGCCGGGAAAAAGCAGAAGAAGCCGTGAGCACGGTACTGGCTGCCGAAGTGGCATTACGCGAACTGGCAGCGCAGTTCCAGCCCACCCACTGAAAAAACGCCAGAGAGCCCAGCGGCAAGATTAGCGGGCCTGGGCGCAAGTCCGTGGGAAGCGCTTCAGCGGCGAGCGCTTAACCGCTGCAACGCGGCTAAAGCCCCTTCCACCGTTGTCGTTGCAGCTGAGTAACTACTTTTTCAGTAAGGCTCGGCGCTCGGCAAACAGCTCAGGCAATACCTGCACACTGCCATCGAGTAACTTGGCAACCGTGGGCTGCTCGTACATAAGCGCATAATCCGCCAGTTTTTCACTGGGCATCTGCCGGTAGGCATACAGCATGAATGACTCAACAGCCTGAGTACTGGAGGCGCGCAAAGCCTCTTCTTGAGTTTTGGTCTGTTCACTCAAGGCTTGCTCGTCGATGCTTTCGCCCCGCGCCTGCAGGGCCATAAACGCCTGAGTTTTGCCGACTTCATAGCGCAGCAGCGTGGCCAACGTTGACGTATGAGCGGCGGCGTCCAGACGGCGAACCAGCGCCATACGCTCTTCACGTGGTGGGCGCTCGTGCCGATAAGTCGCCAGCCCTTGCGCGCCATCCTCACCCACGGCGCGCTCGGCTTCGGTGAAATCTTTGGCCTCGGGGATGTCGAGCAACGCCAAGGCCTGATCGAGTTGTACTTGATCAAACTGGCCACTCAGGCGTTTGGCCAAGTCCAGGCACAGCGCATCGGCCGTAAAAATGGCGGCCAGTTGCTCTTGTTGCTTCGGTTCCAGACCACGCTGCAGCAGAGGGGCTGCTTGCTCACACAGCATACGAATGCCGGCCAGTTCAAACAGCGGGGCAAAGGCCTCGGCTTTCGGCGGCGCGGCTTGGGCAAAGGCGGCGGGAAACAACAGGGCAATCAATAATCGGCGCATGGTTAGGCTCTCACAGTAGCTGCGGGCAGCCGAACCAACGCCAGGCGCGACGGCCAGTCCCGGCGCGTGCAACACGCCTTAGGCGGCTTTTTTGGCAGTCGTTTTCTTCTTTGGCATCAGGTATTTCATCAACCCCTGAAACCAGATCACCAGCGCTGGGTTGCCTTGAATCTGGATATCTTTGTTCTGGATACCCTGCATAAACGCCAACTGCTTGTTCTTCGCCGTCATGGTGGCGAAACCGTAAGCTGCGTCCTTGAAGCCAAGGGCAAAGGCCGGCGCGTTGGCAGTGCCGCTCTTGCTGGTAATGCGCTGATCTTTGACGATGAAGTGACGGGCACATTTGCCGTCGAGGGTATGCAGTTGAAAGACCATGTCGCGACCTTCCAATTGTTTCTGAAACTCGGGATTGGTGCGGCTGGTTTTGGCCATCAGGCGGCCCAGCATCCACAGGAGAAAACGGAATTTCATGCGCAAGGCCTCATAGGCGATTGGGAAAGGCGGCGCATTGTAGCGGTTTGTGGCGGGGACTACATCCGACTGAAAGAACGGCCAAACGCAGGTGACGCAGCAGCCCGGAGCCAGCGACTCCGGGCCTGAAGACTCAGTTAACCGCATCTTTCAGGGACTTGCCCGGCTTAAAGGCAACGGTGTTGCTGGCCTTGATCGTAACCGGCTCGCCGGTTTGCGGGTTTTTGCCGGTGCGAGCACCACGGTGGCGCTGCACGAACGTACCGAAGCCCACCAGCGTGACGCTGTCTTTGCGGTTCAGGGCGTTGGTGATTTCTTCGAGTACGGCGTTGAGTACACGGTTTGCCTGATCTTTGGTGAGATCCGCTTTATCGGCGATGGCGGCGGCGAGTTCCGGTTTACGCATAAATGCCTCTTTACGGTTTTTGTTGTTGTGTCCGGGCTGCTCTGCGCGAGCAGATACCAAGGCGCCGCAACAGCTCTGGGCTGCGGCAGACTGAGGCAGAATGGCACGCCATTGGGCCCTGCGCCAGTCTTGTCCGACAGTTAGAACAGGCAAACTTGTGGCGTATACGACAGAACAGCCGCTATTTACGCCAAAAGGGCTGGCAACAACTTATTCAGAGCCATTTTTTCCTGCACGGCCGTACCTGTGAGCGCATAGCCAAGCAGTGCACCGCTGCTGTCGTGGCAGAGTGCCTTGATGTCCGGCCCAGTGCCTTCAACGCGCCAATGACCATCCAGACCGCGCGGCGGTGCAGACACCACCAATGGGCAAGCCGGGGTTTTCACCGTCACCGGCATCGGCCCGTAGGTCACTGCTGTTGGGTTACCGGCCAGGGTTTGCGCCAAGGTGCGCGCGCAGTTCATCAGCGGCATGACGTACAGCAGGTTGATGCCATCCACTTCAGCGCAATCGCCCAAAGCGAAGATATTCGCGTGCGAGGTGCGCAGATGGCGATCCACCTCCACGCCACGATTGACCGCCAAACCTGCCGCAGCGGCCAGTTCAATACGCGGGCGCAAGCCCACCGCCGACAGCACCAGGTCGCACTCAATCAGCGTGCCGTCAGATAAGTGCGCGTGCAGCGCGTCACCGTTGCGCTGCAGGCTAGCCAATACGGGCCCTAAGTGAAAACGTGCACCCAGCCCCTCCAAGCCAGCTTGCACCGCAGCCGCCGCCGGATGCAGCAAACCCGGCATCACGTGCTCACATGGAGCAACCAATTCCACCTGATAACCGCCCAAGATAAGGTCGTTGGCGAATTCGCAGCCGATCAAGCCCGCACCGAGCACAAGCACGCGCTGCTTGCCGGCGGCTGCGGTACGAAAGCGCGCATAGTCTTCCAGGTCATTGATCGAGAAAATCGCGTCATCTGCATCGCCAGCAACTGGCACGCGAATCACCTTGGCACCCAGGGCCAGAATCAGGTCACGGTAAGGCACGGCCTCTTCGCCAATCCACAATTGCTTGTGACCGGGATCGATACCGTTGATGCGCGTATGCGTGCGAATTTCTGCCTTGAGTTGCTCGGCCATGGCGCCCGGCTCAGCCATGCTCAGGCCATCAGCATCCTTATTCTTGGCAAACCCGGTGGAGAGCATGGGCTTGGAATAGGAGCGTCCGTCGTCAGCCGTAATCAGCAGCAGCGGGGTTTCGCTGTCCAGCTTGCGAAATTCGCGGGCCAGGTTGTAGCCAGCCAAGCCGGTACCGACGATGACAACAGGTGCGCTCATACGGAGTTCCTCGCAGTCGCCACAGCACGTGCAGCGAGCAAAAATGATGTGAGACGGGATCGGTCAGGCCTGTTGCGACATTCAAGGCCTGCTTACCGACGGAAAAGGACGAAACACGAATTTAAGTTGCAGCCGATCAGGCGGATAATTTACGCCAGAGCGCGAGCTTCAACGGCATGACAACAACCAGCGGCGACCTGGGGCCGCCGCTGCGAGCGGGATTAACCGATTTCGATCATCTCGAAATCCATCTTGCCCACGCCACAATCAGGGCATAGCCAGTCTTCCGGGACATCCTGCCACGCCGTACCGGCGGCTATGCCATCGTCGGGCCAGCCCTGGCTCTCGTCGTAAATCAGTCCACAGACTACACATTGCCACTTTTTCATAATTACCTCAGGCGAATCACACGGCTATTGCGCCGGGCAAACTACCGCATCTGCCCCCGTGCGCCAAGCCGCTGCGCGATGAATAGCCGTGTAGCAGGGGCCAACCAAAGTAGGGTCAGTAGCTGAGCTATGAGCGCGCCGTCATCGGTTCGATAAGGGGAGCATGATAGACTCCCCGTTCTGTTTTTCAGTGAACCACGCCTGTGCCCGACACCGCCCTTGCCCCTTCGCCATGCTGGCTGAACGCCCATCAACTCGACCCCAAGCCCTCAGCGGCGGTGAGCGAATGGCTGTTTAACGAGGACTCGCTGACGCGCCGGCTGACTCACTTGTCGGGCGACCACTTCAGTGTCACCCCGCTGTTTGAAGGCTGGCAGCCCTTGCGTGCGGACGAATGCAGCGCACTTGGCGTGGCCCCAAATAGCCAGGGCTGGGTGCGCGAGGTGTACCTGCGCGGCAAACAACAACCGTGGGTGTTTGCCCGCAGTGTGGCAACGCGCGACGCCCTGCAAGGCTCCGGTCTGGATCTGGCGCAGTTGGGCAGCCGCTCTCTGGGTGAATTGCTGTTTAGCGACCGCGCCTTTGATCGCGGCGAATTGCAGGTGAGCGCGTACCCCGCGCAATGGCTACCCACAGCAGCGCACAGCGAAAACCTTTGGGCGCGCCGCTCATGCTTTACCCGCGGCGAGCTGGGCGTACTGGTGGCGGAGGTGTTTCTGCCTGCGTTCTGGCAGGCCGTCGAGATCGATACGCCGAAGGGTGGGTGACGTTCACCCGTCCACCATTGCGCCCCTAGTGGATGAAAAAAGCGTCATCCACCCTAGGTTCTGTTGACGTAAGCCACCGGCTAGAATCTGGCTTTTGCCATGACCGACAGAAGCCAGTTAAGCGATACCGAGTGGGCTCATATACAAAGCCTGCTGAGTGCCACAAAGGGGATACGGCTACTGAACGCACC
>CAMCJM010000131.1 GCA_945874835.1 Pseudomonas synxantha
CGCCACGTCGTGGAGTGCCTGTTCGGCAAACTGAAGCATTACCGGCGGATTGCTACGCGTTTTGAGAAAAAGGCCAGTCATTTCAAGTCTATGCTGGCCTTCGCTGCAACCCTGTTGTGGCTCCGCTGATACGTCAACAGAACCTAGCACTGCGAGTCCAATTAAAGCTGCCGTTGAGCAACAGATTGCCGTCGAATATCGCGAACTTGTGGTGCATGTGATACGGGCTGTCGTCGATACGCAGCGGCACGCCCTGGGCGATCAGATGCTGAATATCACTGCCTTTGTCGAAGTGTTTTTCGTTGTCACTGATCACCCGCACGGTAATGCCGCGCTGGTGGCAGGCAATGATTTCTTCGCTGAGGCGGTCATCGGAAATGGTGTACACACAGATATCCAGCGATTGGCGCGTCTGCCGGCAGAGTTCGCGAATTTTGCGCAGGCAATCATCGCCAGGGCTGAAATGCGCGCTGGCCAGGGCTGGACGCGGCGGCGTGCTGCTGGCATCGAGGGTCTTGACCACCTGTTCCAGCCACTTCAACGCAGGCTCGGCATTCTCCGGCTGGCGGATCAGTTCACGCACCAAGGCGAAAGCGCGGTTGCGCATATAACGCACCTGATCGGGATTAAGCTCGCTGCCGAGTTGGCGCAGTTCGTCACGCTCCTCATTGCTCAGACGCAGATCGGCCAAGCTGTCGCGCAGTTGTTGGTCGAGACGATTGAAATCCATTTAACCTCCTTGTCGTGCGCGCGGCGTGTAGCGCCAGGCCGCATAAAGACCGCCACAGAGCGCGCCGGCCAGATGATATTCAAATGAAACGCCTTGCTGTGGCAGCAGACCGAAGACCCAGCCACCGTGCAGAAAGAACACCAATACCGCCAGCAGCAGGTCGAGCCAGCTACGACGAAACCAAGCACGCGCCAGCAGCAAGGCCCACAGCCCGAACAACCAACCACTGGCTCCGACGTGGATACCCTGGCGGCCGAACAGCCAGACCAACAACCCACTGCCGAGAATGATAAACAGGCTGGCCTGGATAAAGTCGCGGCGTGATTCGAGCAGGGCCAGCAGCCCCAGCACCAGCAGACCGCTGAGGTTGCTCAGCAGGTGCATCCAGCCGCCGTGCAGCCAGGGCGCAAACAGCACGCCCGGCAATGACTCAAGCCGCCGCGGAATTAACCCCCAGATATTCAGGCTGTAACCACTCAGGCTGTTGCCCAGTTGCAGCACCAGCATCAACGCGGCGATGCCCAACAACAACTGTACGCGTGGAAACAGCCCGGTCTTCATGGCGTTTCGCTTGCGCTGTCGCCACCCAGACGCTGCTCGTGGCCCAGTTGCTCGCCCAGATCACGCAGCTGGGTGGAGATTTCCAGCATGCGATTGTGGGTGCGCAGGTCGATATCGATCTTCTTGTCCATGGCGTGGATCAACGGCAAAAAGCTGTTCTGCAGGCTGTCGGCCAGACTTTCCAAAACTTTCTGCACCGCAGGTTGTGGCGGCGTGATCACCTCGACCTGCGGACGCAGCTTGCCCAGGTTATCCAGCCCAGCGAGCAACTCAGCCCAGGGAATAGTCGGCGCGGCGGCTTGCTCGCCCGGCGCCAATTTGGCCAGACCGCGCACACCTTCGACCAGATCATTAAGCTGCGCCACCACCCGCCCACCGACATCGGTGTCGCTGCCACCCATGGCCTTGTTGCGCATAAAGTCGCGCTTGATCTGCGCCCAGCGTTCGGCTTGTACATCGGTCATATTGCCGCGCAGCTCGGCGAGCTTGAGCAGGTTTTCCTCGGCGCCAGTGGTGAGCAACTGGGATTCGCCCTGGTAGTGATCGGCGATCAATTGCAGCACTTCGGCATCGTTCATCACCGCGCTGATCTTCTCCGCCATCTTGTTCATATTGCGGTAGCTGCCCTGCAGCTTGAACGGCGGCTCGCTGCGGTATTGATCGGCCTGAGCGGCACTGGCGATGTACTGCTGGTTGACCCGGCCGACCACATCACGCACCTGCATCAGACGCTGCAAGGTGGTGACGATTTCATTGATCTCCGCGCCGCTGTAGCTGTGGCTCAACTCGTTACTGGAGAACGGCTTGCCCTCGGCCTTGGCGACGAAGCGGTAGACATCGGCCATATCGCGGGTGGCCAGCGGTGCCAGCACCGGGTTGGAGGTCAGGCCGTTTTCGATGTACGACAGCGCGAAGGCTTCCTGCATGCCGCCCAGGGTGTCGCCGAGGTTATAGATATCGGCGCGGTTGGCCAGCATGTCCGGGATCTTGAACACGTCGCCCGACTCGGTATAGGGGTTGCCCGACATGATCACGCAGAACTTGCGCCCGCGCATATCGTAGGTGCGGGTACGGCCCTTCCACACGCCTTCAATACGTCGCGTGCCATCACAGAGCGAGATAAATTTCTGCAGGAATTCCGGATGGGTGTGCTGGATATCGTCGAGATAGAGCATCACGTTGTTACCCATCTCCAGCGCCAGGTTGAGCTTCTCCGGCTCCTGGCGTGAAGTGGCGTCCGGGGCCTGGGCCGGGTCCAGCGAGCGCACCTCATGACCCAAGGCCGGGCCGTTGATCTTCATAAAGATCAAACCCAGGCGGTGGGCGACGTACTCCATCAACGTGGTTTTGCCGTAACCCGGCGGCGAAATCAGCATCAGCAAGCCGGACAAATCCGAGCGACGATTCTCCCCGGCGGTGCCCATCTGTTTGGCCAGGTTGTCACCGATCACGCCGAGATAAACATCGTTGATCAGCTTGTTACGCACAAAGGAACTGAGCGGCTTGGGCTTGAATTCATTGAGACGCAGCGCCTCGCGCTCGCGCGCCACCACGTCCTGGCGCAGCGCCTGGTAGCGCTGCAAGCCAGGCAGGAACTGCTCGCGATGCACGCGCAGGCGGGCAAAGAAATCGTCCACCGCCAGCACCAGTTGCTGCTCGCTGATGCGCGGGTGTTCGCCCATCAGTTCCTTTGCGGTAAAGCGCAGGTCCACCTCGGTAATGCGTTTGGGCAAGTCCTCGGCAAACAGCGTCAGGGCCACGGCCTCGGGTACATAGGCGCTAAGCGCGGCAAATTCGGCTGCTGCGCAAAGGCCGCGTAACCAGTTCTCGACCAGGGCCCATTGCGCCGCTGGGCGTTCCTGCAGTTGCGCCAAGGTCTGCTGATAAACATCCCACATATGCGCCGCCTGCAAGCGCGCCTGCAAACCGGCCAGCAGTTCGCGGGCGTATTTGCTGAAGACGAACTCGATACGTTCGGCAGCCAATTCTTGCACCAGGTATTCCGCCGCTTCCTCCAGCGTCGCCTGGTTCAGACTCATAACCTGTTGGGCGATATAGCCGGCCATGGCTTCGACGATTTCAGCCTGCAACTGCAACAGGCTGTCGCGCTGGCCAAACAACTGCTGGATATGCCGTGCACTGCGCGCACGCTGCGGCCATTGTTTGGCATCGTCGCGGCGCTGCGCCTGCCCCCAGAAAAAGCTGGCGAAACCACGGGGTAAGGCGCCGTAACTGAGCAGCCCGGCGCTGTCGCGCAGCGGCAACAACTGGGCGAGGATCAACGCCGCATCGTGGTCATGGATGCCCTTCTCGTAGCCTTCCTTATAGCGCGGCGCGGCGAAGTCGCGAATGCTCTTGATCAGCGCATCTGGCTGGGCCAGCTGCTGTTTGAGCAGATCCAGGCTGAGCCCATCGCGCCCGGCATCGGCCGCCGCCAGCACTTCGCCAGCCAGGTATTCAGCGCGGTAGAGGGTGGCGGACTCGGACTCCAGGGACACCTGCCAATAATCGCGTAACGCTTCCAGCTCGTCGTTACGCAGCGGTTCGAGGAATTCGGTGCCGGTCAGGTGCAAGTAGAGCTGATCGCCGCGCGGCATCAGGGTCAGGTCCAGCTCCTGGGTGTTGACGCTGAAGCGGTGGCGCGGGCCGAGCTTGATGACGTTGCCGCCCTCTTCGAAAAGCTCAATCTTGTCACGCAAGCTGCGCACCGCCTGATCGCGGGCGGCCTTGAGGCGCGACTCGACATCTTCGGCCTTGACGCTGTCCTTCAGCTCGCGCAGGCGCTCGGCCAGTTCGCGCAGCTTGAGAATCAGCGGGTCGGCGGCGAAGAAGGCGTTCAGCTCATCCGGCTGAGTCAGGCGCGCGGTGCGCCGGCCGAGGCTTTCCAGAATCCGCCGCGCGGCATCGAGCAGACCTTGGGCCTTGCGCTGACGCTCATCGAGCAGCGCCTGCTTGTGCGCCTCGAAGGTTTCCAGCAGCTCTTCGCGCTTGGCCAGGATATCGCCGAGGAACTGTTCCTGATCGCCGAACTGGCTTTCCAGCTCTTCGAGCTGTACCAGCAAACGCGACAGCTGTTCGTCGCAGCGCTCCGGGTCCTGGGCCATGGCCAGGGCGTTGGTGATGCCCTGGCTGAACAATTTGAACTGAGCGCCGAACTGCGCCACCGTCTCCGCCGACCCCAGACCCTTGCGCCGCTGCTCGGCACGGGCCTTGGCCTGATTGAGGCGGGCATAGACTTCAGAAATCGACTCGACGATCGCGGTACGCTGGGTGGCGTCATCGATGGGCAGCGAAGCCATCAGGCTGGACAGCATATCCAGATTGCCGGCCATGGCCTGCAACGCCACCAGCGGTTCGTTGAGCTGGCTGACGCTCTCGGCCTTCTGCGCCTGGGCGTCGAGCTGGGCCAGTTGCAGCACATAGGGTTCCAACGCCGCCTTGCTGGCCAGAAACCCCGAGGTAGCGGCCGCGACCTGCTCCTGAGCAGCAAGCAGCTCGGTTTCCATGGCATCGATCCGCGCCACGTCGATATAACGGTAATCGCGGATGGTCAGCAGTTGGCCGCGCTGGGCATTGATGCCATTGAGCGCATCGACGAAGTGCTGCACCTCGTCCCAGCTATCGATCAGCAGCCCGGAGAGCAGCGCTTGCTGCCGCGTTTCCGCTTCGGCCATGGCGCGGGCCGATTGCTGGCGGATGCTCTCGACCTTCTCGAATTCGTCGAGCACCAGCTCGCCGGTGGCGGCAATTTCACGCAGCAGCGGCGCCATGCCCTGGCACTGGGCATCGCCCAACCAGTGGTAGACGTCGAACAGCCGGCGAGTGCTCTGGCACAGCTGGGTGTAACGCTGCACCGAGACTTCCGGGGTTTCGATCTCGCGACTAAGGCCCAGCAGGTCGGAGACGCCGCGCACCAGTTCGGCATTGCCGATACGCCCGAAGAAGCCGCTGCGCACCGGTTGGCGAGCGGCGAAATCATCGCTGCAGAACGGCGTTTGCCAGATCTGCATTGGGTGGATACGCGTCGGCTCGGTGCCTTCGGCGGCGAAGATCACCATGCGCCCATCCTCCAGACGCGCGTAGCCGTGGCCGAAGATCGGGTTGTGCAGCTGGCGATTGATCATGTTGTAGGTGAACAGCGCCGAGCGGCCTTCTTCCGGGTGGTAAAAGATGTACTGCACGTCCTCGCCATTGGGCGAGCGCACCGCGCGTTTGAAACGCATGCCGGCCATGGGCTGTTCAAAGGCCTTGGACTCGCCGTTCTGCAGGTAGTAACCACCGGGAAAAATGATGCCGTGGTCTTCCGGCAGCTGCACACAGGCCAGGCCGATGGCGTCGATGCGCTCGACCTTGCGCGTCAGGCTGTTGAATACCAGGTAGCGCCAGTGCTCTTCGCGGTACGGCAGGATTTTCAGCAGGATCAGGCTGCCGAGCTTGGCGTACTCGATCTGCGCATCGTCCAACGACTGGGTCTTGTCCAGCACCGCTTCGCGGTAGATGCCCAGGCCATCTTCAGTGTTGTTCTCGACCTTGACCGTGAGGTCGCCACCGATGGTCTCGACAAAGATAGTGTCGAGAATATTCATATGCGGATGGCGGCCACCGACCACCATCTCGCGGGAAGTCTTTTGCCATTCAAAATCGAACGGTGCCGGCAGCGCTATATCGCGCTCGCCGCGGTTGTCGATATAGCGGACTTCTTTGCCATCGAGGGAGATCGACCAGCGGAACACCCGGATATCGCTGATCCGCTCGCCGATCTGGAAGCTGGCCAGCAGCTTGCCGTCACGCACCAGCAGTTGCAGCAGGCGGGTGTTCTTGTAATAGGTGTAGAGCTCGTTGAAGTCGTTAACGAAGCGGCTCTGGCCGAGAAAGCTGTCGGCCAGTGCCACGCTCTCGGCTTCATAGCCTTCGTCCTGCTCGCTCAGGCGATACAGGGAGAACACGTCCTCGACGCGGGTTTCCTTTTTCAGGCCGAGGAACACGTTGTAGCCGAACAGCAGATTCTCGCCGACCTGAACGATATCGCGCGCCGTGCAGTTGTTCTCGGTGCGGATGCGCACCCGCCCAACCACTTCCATCTGGCTACTGCCGAATTCCTGCAAGCGCTGAGCGTTCAGTGCCTCAGTGGTTTGGCGTAGGCGCAGGCCTTGCTCCTGCAGGCGCTTGTGCAGCACCTCGTAGGCACCGCCTTCGGCGACGGCCTTGTCCAGTACATCTTGTGGTTGGGCTACGGCTGGAGCATCCGACATCGTGGTCTTCCTGAATCTGCGCTGTCTGCTAGCAAGGTGGGATGAGGCTGGGGCCGGCTTCAGCCAGCCCCAAAGGCGAAGCACATGGCCTTACCTTTTTATGCACCAATCTTTTGGGCAATTTCGGCCAGTTTTTCGCGCATCGCCTGATCGAGTTCTTCGGGTTTGATATGAGCAATGATCTTCTTCAGCACGCGAATCTCATTGTCATCAATCACCCCGTCACGCTCGGCAATATTCAGCAGCGCACCCAATTCCTGCACATCCAGGCGGCCGTCATTGGCAAAGCACTGAATCGAGCGAAACGACATTTCCAGATAATCCCGTGGTTCTGACATAAAACTTCCTAATAAGAGATAAACGGGCCATTCAAGGCGTTGGCTTTCGCCAACCCCAAAAGAACATCCAACTTATGGATAAGACGCTGGTTTTCAGCCATTACCGGCATGCACTTAGCTTTCGCTGCTATCCACTGCTGCCGGCGTTTTGCTTTCGCTGACGCGGCCGTTGAGCAAACGGGCCAACACGTCCTGCACCACCGGGCTCTTGCCGACCACACCCTCAATGGCCTTACCCACCGACAGCGACTTGGCGAAGGAGTTGAAGAAGTCGCCTTCGCCGCCGACGATTTCGATCTTCGCCTTGGACAGCGCCGCCGAGAGCACTTCGGCCTGATCTTTGGCGATTTCCTTGTTGGCGGCGATGGCGGCCATGGCCTCGTCGAAGTTCGCCTCCAGTTGCATGCGGAACTCCTCGTGCTGACGCGCGTTGTCGCTGAGTGCATCGAGAGCACCGAACTTCTTGCCCAGGCCTTCGGCCTCGGCATTCAGACGTTCCAGCAACACATGGGCTTCGGCCAAGCCCAGATCCTGAGTAGCTTTAGCCTTGGCTGCGCCAAGCTGCTCTTCGCCACGCGCCTGAGCACCGAGTTTCTCTTCCAGCACCTTGGCGTCGGCCAGGCCGTCTTTTTCCTTGGCGGCAGCCTTGGCTTCGGTCACCCGCGCCTCGGCCATGCCCTTCTCCTGCTCACCCTTGGCTTCGGCGATCAGTTGCTCGGCATGCACGCGAGCCTCGGCCAGGCCTTCCTTCTCTTTGGCTGCAGCGGTAACTTCACGCACCCGCGCATCAGCCAGACCAGGCGCAGCGCGCTCGGCCTCGATACCTTCGGCCATTTTCTTCTTGGCTTCGGCCTGCTTGGCCGCGGCTTCCAGCTCGGCCTGAGCGAGGTTGTTGATTTCTACGGCCTTGTGCTGGGAGCGGGTTTCGTCGGCTTCGGCCTGCTTGACCTGGCGCACCAACTCCTGCTCGGCTTCGGCCTGGGCATTGAGCACCATGACCTGCTTGTTCCGATCTGCTTCGGATACTTCACGCACTTCCTTGATGCGTTCTTCTTCCTGGGCCACGGTCTTCTCGACCGCCACGCGCTCGCGGATCACCCCGGCGATATTCTTGCGCTCAACTTCAAGAGCTTTCTCTTTCTCGATGCGCTGCAGTTCGACTTCACGCTCGCGGGAGACGATTTCCAGATCCTTGGCACGGGTGACTTTTTCCACCTCGATAACCACAGCACGCTGGCGGTTCTGCTGCGCCACTTCCACTTCACGCTGATGGTTCTCGGCGCGGATATCCAGCTCCTGCTGGGTGTGGATGCGTGCCTGCTCAGACTTCAGACGTTCTTCTTCCTGCACCTTGAGGGTTTCGGCCTGCTCGCGCGCGCGAATGGTCTCGATCTCACGCTTCTGCCGGGCCACCGCATCGGCCTCCTGACGTTCCAGAGACAGCGTGGCCTCACGGGTTTCGACGTTCTTCTTCTTGATCGCCAGCTCTTCGTTGCGCTCCAGCTCGTTGGTGATGACGTTCTGTGCGGCGGTCAGCTCGGTGATCTTGCGGATGCCCTCGGCATCGAGAATATTGCTTGGGTCGAGCGACGCCTTGGAGGTTTGCTCCAGGTAATCGATGGCCACGTCTTCCAGCACATAGCCGTTGAGGTCGTTACCGATCACCTCGACGATGCGATCACGGAACTCCTGACGATTCTCGAACAACTGAACGAAGTCGAACTGCTTGCCGACGGTCTTCAGTGCTTCAGAGAACTTGGCGTTGAACAGCTCGTTGACCGCACTACGGTCAGAAGCGCGCTGCACGCCAATAGCCTTGGCCACCTTGAGCACGTCCTGCTGGGTTTCATTGACGCGCAGGTAAAAGGCCACGGTGATATCGGCGCGCATATTGTCGCGGCAGATCAGCCCGTCCTTGGCGCGGCGGTCGACTTCCAGGGTGATCAAGGAGATCTTCATAAACTCCTTGAGGTGGATTACCGGATAAACCAGCGAGCCGGTGAAATGCACCTTGGGTGTGGTGGACATATCGTTGACGATCAGGGCAGTGCCCTGGGGGACCTTGATATAAAAGGCTTTGAACAGCAGCAGCAACCCAAATACAAGAAGGGCAACACCGCCCAATGCAAATGCGCCCATTATCAGAATGTCATTCATTAAAATCTCAGCTCCTTTGATTGCTGATTAAATGCCGTCCTGAATTCATAGAATAAGTGCAACGTTTGAAACGATAGGCAGAGGGCCAGCCACCGGTAGAATCCAGGCTCTCACACCAAAGGATTCAAGCGCAGATGACTACGCATTACCGGCAGCTGACCCTGGCCCAACGTTACCAGATTGAG
>CAMCJM010000132.1 GCA_945874835.1 Pseudomonas synxantha
CCAGCCACAAAACCATGTCCGCAGGTAAGCGGCGTCGGCGAATAGACGCCTGGTCGGCCAACAGCGCGGCGGCTTCAATCCATTCCTGCGGGATATGCTGGGCCAAGGTATCCAGCCGCGCCAAAGGCTGCCCGGCTGCTTCCAGTACCTCACTCAAATCCTGCGCAATAGACATAAAAAATCCGGAACCTAGTAAGGGTTCCGGATTCTCCTGCTGAACAAGGATTAGTCAACAATCCTTAAGTGAACAGCATTGCCGCACTAGGCGAGGCTTTTTATCAAGCGAGGTTAGTACAGGTTATGCAACCTGAACTTCCTCAGCTTGCATGCCTTTCTGACCACGGGTAGCGACGAAAGTCACTGCCTGGCCTTCTTTCAGGCTCTTGAAGCCATCGCTCTGGATAGCTTTGAAGTGTACAAAGAGGTCGTCACCGGACTGTGGGGTGATGAAGCCGTAGCCTTTTTCATCGTTGAACCACTTGACGGTGCCATTCTGACGATTCGACATGTTATGTCTCCTAACAAATTTATTAACAGCCCTGGAAAAGCCCAGGCCGGGACTGAGTGCAACGAGTACTAGGAGTCGGACGATGTTTGGATCGAAATCTAGGCATCAAGTAGCGATTCGCGGTGACACATGCAGCACAGTGGCGCAACAATACCCGCTTTTGACGTGAAGCGCGAATGCTCTGTGCATCTTTCTGTTATTTATCGACAAATAGATTGAGTAAATGGCGTCGCCATTAAGGGCGTAACAGCCTTTGAACCCGACAGCCAGCCCCGGTAAGATGCGAACACTTTTCACCCTTCGCCTACAGCAGGACACACGCCATGAGCATCAAATCGGATAAGTGGATTCGCCGCATGGCGCTAGAGCACGGCATGATCGACCCCTTTGTCGAGCGCCAGGTGCGTGCCGAGGGCTCGCAGCCACTGATTTCCTTCGGGGTTTCCAGCTACGGCTATGACGTACGCTGTGCTGATGAGTTTAAAGTGTTTACCAACATCAACTCAGCCACGGTTGACCCGAAGAATTTCGATGAGAAAAGCTTCGTGGATGTGAAAAGCGACGTGTGCATCATTCCGCCCAATTCATTCGCGCTGGCGCGCACGGTTGAGTTTTTCCGTATTCCCCGTGATGTGCTGACCATCTGCCTGGGTAAAAGCACCTACGCACGTTGCGGCATTATCGTTAATGTCACGCCGCTGGAACCTGAGTGGGAAGGGCATGTGACGCTGGAGTTCTCCAACACCACCACGTTGCCGGCGAAGATCTACGCCAACGAAGGTGTGGCACAGATGCTGTTTCTGCAGTCGGACGAAGCTTGTGAAGTGTCTTACAAGGATCGTGGCGGTAAGTACCAGGGCCAACTGGGCGTCACTCTGCCCAGGGCTTGATCGGTCGCTGTAACGAAAAAGCCGGGAGATGCCCGGCTTTTTCATGGGTTTCAAAAACTCAGGGAACCAGTGGCAGTTCACGCTTGTGGCGAGTCGCATCATAGGTGCGCACGATTATCGCGTAAGCCTCTTCACGCACTGTCTGGCCATGCAGAAATGCGTCGATTTCGGCGTAGCTGACGCCATGCGCCTCTTCATCGGGTTTGCCCGGACGAAGCTCCTCAAGATCGGCTGTTGGCACTTTATGTACCAGATGGTCCGGCGCGCCTAAATGACTGGCAATAGCCCTGACCTGGCCTTTGACCAGACCCGAAAGTGGTGCCAGATCGCAGGCGCCGTCGCCAAACTTGGTAAAGAACCCCATGACCGCTTCAGCTGCATGGTCGGTGCCGATCACCAAACCGTTGTTGGCATTGGCAATGGCGAACTGAGCCACCATGCGGATGCGTGCCTTGATATTGCCGGTGACAAAATCACGCCGGGCATCGCTGAGGTTTTGCAGATGGGTTACCTGCTCACCAAGGCCTTGCACGCTGTCAGCAATGTTCACGGTGTCTTCTTCGTCGGCACGAATGAACTGCAACGAGGCTTGTGCGTCATGCTCGTCGTGTTGCGTGCCATGTGGCAGGCGCACGGCAATAAAGCGATAGCCGCTGTCGTCGGTCTCAGCGCGCAACTCCTCCACTGACAACTGCGCCAGGCGACCGGCGGTGAGCGAGTCCACGCCACCACTGATGCCCAGCACCAGTACTTTGAGCCCGGAGTTTTTCAGGCAGTTCTTGATGAACGTTTTGCGTGCGTTGATTTGCGCGACCAAAGCGGCTTCATCGACAAAAGGCGGCGCGACATCGAGTGCGGCAGCAATTTCGGCTTGGCGGTTGCTCATTTCAAAAACCTCACAGAAAGCGGAACACGGGGCATAACCACGCGGCGGATGGGCCGGTTTGCTCGAAGGGCAAAGCTTACGTTGAAGTGGCCAAGAAGTGCACGCCAGAGCGGAGAGACTTTGTCAGGAGATTGCTTAGGCTTATTGCCTCAGCGAGAATTTTCAGCGCAGGCAGGCATATTTCAGGCAAAAGAAAGGGCGCCAGAAGCGCCCTAAAACGATGATGTGTGGAGTAAGTCCACTTACTCAGAGATGGCAGTCGCGTAATTGGTTCAACGACTGCCGACGAACGGCCGTCTATAAGTTATTTGCCTGGTGTGAGTAGCAGGCGTTTGCTGCCGTAAACCTTATCGAGGTTCTGCGACTGGAATGGGAAGCTCATATAGTTGCCTTTAAGCCAGGCGTCGATGCCATCGGCGTAATGTTTGCTGGCCGGATTGCCCGACTGGCCGGAGCTGTTCAGGCCAATCAGCGGTTCTTCACGGCCAAAATCAACGACGATGCGCATGGCGGGAATCAGCCAAGTATCAAAATTATCGCCCCACTTGTAAGCCGCGACGTTGAGTGTGCTGTGGTCACCGCCTGCAGGGTAGGGGCCTCGGTCCAGATAACCCTTGAGTGCGTTGATGCTGGTGCGCTGGCTGGCGCTCATGTGAGGCGCGAGCTGGGTCGTCTCGCTGATCCAGTTGTAGGTGTGTAATTTGCCCCATTGCCAGGCGCTGCGCTCAGTGCCCAGCTTGCTTTCGAGTAGGGTCACAGCCCCCGCTAAACTGCGCGCGAGGATGGCGGGTTTGTCTTCTTTTTGCGCGGTGCGGGTGTCGTTCCAGAATGGGCTGTCTTCGCGGCCGAGCAGGTGGTCGGCCTGCGCCGAATAGGAGTTGTTGGCTGTATCGACCAACGCCTGCCAGGCCGGACTGCTTTCCGGGCCCAATTCGTCAAGGAAAGTCTCGCGCGCGCTTTGGTGCAAGAATGCGCTGTACAAGGCGGCGTCCGCCGAACTGGCCGATAACTTGCCATCGAACTTCATCAGGCGGCTGTGGGCCTCCTGGGCTTTGCTGCGTTCGGTGGCCGGCAGTGCTGTAATGGCCGCTTGCAGGCCCTCGGCCATGCCGGGTGCGCTAAACATGTTCTGCAGTTTGGCGACAAACGGTGAGGTTTGGTCGTATTGCATGGCAATCATGCTTTGGCTGTCATGCCTGCCGGTGCCAGCGAGCTCGGCGATACGTTCGGCGCGCTCCGGGTAGAGCCAGGAGTTGGAGAGCTGCATGCCGTAACCGCGTGGCACGGTGCGTTGGTTGGCGGTGCCGAGCCAGCCTTGCGGCGGGTCCTGGTCATAGGGGTGGAGCATGGGGTCGGCAAAACCATCCCAGGCAAATTCATTGCCCCAGCCGGGTGATGGCACCAAGCCCAGGCCTGCGCGGCGATTGGGGTAGCGCCCGGTAACCTGCCAGCCGATGTGTTGAGCGTCAGCGAAGATAATATTCAGCGGCATGGCGCGGATTTCGCGGGTGGCCTCAAAGGCTTGCTCGACTGACTGCGCCCGCGACAGATCAAAGAACGCATCTAAGCTCTGATCGGCTTCGAACTGCGTGGTTTTTAACGCCAGGCCAAAGCCGCTGCTGAATTGAATGGGTTGCAGCGTGTGCTTGCGCTCGCCCAATGCCGAGTTCAGCAGTGGGCCGTTGCGTGTTTCATACAGCGTTTCGCGGATGGGGCGCTGGCCTTTGATGAAGAAGGTTTCCTGACGTTCGCGTACCGGCAGCCATTTACCGTCAGCCAAGTAGTGCATGCGGCCGTTTTGTTGCTTGATTTGCTCAAGAAAGAGGTCTTGGTTGTCGCCCATGACCATGGTCATGCCCCAACCCAGTTTGCCGTTAAAACCCGCCACTATGGCTGGCACACCAGCAATCGACACGCCAGCTGCCTGGAATTTCGGCGAGCGGATCTGCACAAAGTTCCACACCGACGGCATCGACAACGGCAGGTGAGTGTCGTTGGCCAGTAGGCTCTTGCCGCTGCGGGTGCGTTGCGGAGTAAAGGCCCAGTTGTTGGACGCGGCGACGCCGAGCATGTGGGCATCGCTAAATTGGTTCACGGCCGTACTGACGGCGTTCAACCCAGCCAATTGGCCGCGCAGATCCAAGCCTTTGAGCTTGGCCGTTTCTTCAAAAGGCAGCGGCTCGTCGGGATAGGTCGGCAGTAACCAGGCCAGTTGTTCGCTGCCTACTTTTTGCGCCAGGGTCAGCGCGGCGATTTCTTCTTTAAGATTGACTGACAGGCCAAAATTGAGCAGGCAGAACACCAGTACGGAGTCTTCGGGTTTCCAGTAAGCCGGGCGATAGCCGGATTCAGCCAGGTCCATCGGCAATTTATCGCGGTAGCGGAACAGGTAGGCGTTGACCCCGCGGGCATAGACTTCGAAGAACTTCTTCATTCGCGGCGAAGCGTTGCTGTACAGCACCTCGGCGCTTTTCTTGAGGTTGACCGCGCGCATAAAGCGGTCCATTTCCAGCACGTCCGGACCGGCCATTTCTGCCAGTCGCCCTTCGGCCATCAAGCGCAGACCGACCATTTGGCTCAGGCGATCGCTGGCATGCACATAGCCCAGGGCGAATAACGCATCGTGGAAGGTAGTGGTTTCGATCAGTGGCATACCCAGTGGGTTGCGGCGGATCACTACACTCTGCGCCAGGCCTTTGACCTGAACGATGCCTTGGTCGGGGGGCACGCTGTTGCTGTAACGGCTGTTGAGAAACGACTGGCAGCCCGTCAGAGTGATCACCGCCGTTAACAGGGCGGCGAAGCTGAGGTGGGCCATTGGACGTAATCTGCGCGCTAGCATGCAGCGTGCTCCTTGGGTAGGCGGAATGGGTGAGGCAGGACGCGCCAAAAGCAGGTTAACCCGTAAGTGGTGTCACGTTAACGAGCGGCTGTTTGCCTGACAAGGTGGGGCGATGGTTCAGGCGCTTTTGCGCAGCGGCGGTAGCGCTTCGTCCAACAACCAGCGCGCGGCGGCACGGGCAGCCGCTTTGTGTTGCAACTCAAGCTCACTAAAGCGCAGTTCATGCTGGCGGCGCGCGGTTTTATCCAGCGCCTTCCATTCGGCATGGGTGGGTACGTGAGCGGTTGCTGCAAAGAGTTGGTGAAACACTTCGCATTGTTTGCTTTGACTGAGCGCGATGTCGTAGTTGTCCAGCAGTACCTTGATTCGGATAGCGCCTTCGATCAGTGGCAACTGACCTTCCAGCAAGCTGCTATTGAGGATGAATAAATCGCCGGCCAGTCGTTCTTTTTGCGCCTGTGCTGCCTCAGCCTGGGCTTTTTGCTTGCGCCACACGCGTTGCCAGAGTGTTAGGGCATAAAGGCCCAGCCCTGCAGTTAGCACGGTTGCGGTAAGCAATAACAGCAGGCTGAGTGAGTTCATTGCGGGATCAAGCGCCGTGGCATTTTTTGAATTTCTTGGCGCTTCCGCATGGGCATGGGTCATTGCGGCCAACATCTTTCAGCGCGTTTCGTGCGGGTTCCTGATGGCTGTGATTGCAGTGCGGACCGTGCACGTGGCCGTGATCATGGCTGTCGTGATCATGTTCGTGGTTGCAGTCGGGGCCGTGAATGTGCTCTTGCTGGGTCATGCCGTGTTACTCCGGGATGTAATCGCCAGGAATTATCTCGCCATTGCGCGACATGTGCACGCTTTGTCCAAACAGCCAGCCCGTTTTGACAGCACCTTGCAGTTGGTACGAAATCGGCTGGTCGGGCTTGTCCAACGCTTTGACGATTTGTCGCAGGTGCCGCCAAAGGTTGGTGCGAACGGGTACGGAAAAATTGTGGTGGCCGTGTGCGGGAACAGTGAAAGAGACGTTGGATTCCCCCTCAGCGAGCTTAACCTTGTTTAGATGCACAACGTAATCGATACCACGAACGGGCAAACTGAAGCTGTTGGGATTATCGATACGAAAACGCAGGGTGAAGTGCTGCTCAAGCAGCTTGGCTTTGACAATGTCGACTTTAATAAGCCTAACCTCAGGCGATTTCAGATCGCCTGAGGTTGAGCAGCCACCAAGCCCAAAAAGGAGGGCAACACACATTATTAGGCTGAGAATTTTTATCGTTTGCGCCTGATAAAACATTACATACTCCGAATGACGCATCAGTGTAACAAGCAAGTGCTTGGCTGCAACCTGTTGTGACGGTAAAAAAACCTGCGCCATACTGAGTGACGATTAGGACAGGAGTGTGACCATGGCCCGTTATGAAATTGCTTTTAGCGCGCGACTGGTTCCGGGTGCTGAACTGGCGTTGGTAAAAGCTAATTTGGCCAAGTTGTTTCAGGCAGACGAGCAGCGCATTGCGCTGTTGTTTTCCGGACGCCGAATAGTGATCAAAACCAACCTTGATGAGACAGGTGCAGAGAAATACCGTTCGACCCTTGAGCGCGCCGGTGCTGTGGCTGAAGTGGTCAATCTGGAGGCGGGAGTAGAAGAAATTGAATTGGCTGCGGCCCCTGAACCAGTTGGTGATTCCCCCGTGGCAACTGTAGTTGAGCAACCAGTGCCCAGGCGTTTGCAGGTTGCTCCGCGTGATGAATACATGGCGGCGTTTAGCGATGTTGATGCGCCGGATTTTGGCATCGCAGCCCTGGGCGATGATCTGCAGGATGACAAGCCGGTTGCAGTTGCCCCAGCGCTTGATTTGTCGCAGTTCAGCCTGGCACCAACCGGCAGCGATATGGGAGAGCTGAAGAAGCCCGCTGCTGGCCCGTTGCCCGACATTTCGCACTTGAAACTACAGGATTAGCCTATTCGCCCGACCTGTGTCAGGCGCCTTTCGTGGCACCTACATATAGGCGGCGCAACACTTCTTGAATTTCAGGCCGCTGGCGCAGGGGCAGTTGTCGTTGCGGCCGACTTTTAAACCAACCGTTGGGTCAATGAAATACCAGTTGCCCCCATGCTCAACAAAGGCTGAGCGTTCACGGTGACTGTGTTCATGTTCGCCTTCACGCCAGCGGGCTGTGAAGGTGACGTAGGCATGTTTCGGGTCGCCAGGCGCCGGCGCACAGTCTTCAACCGTTAAGCCAAGCCAAGTGCTGCCGAGACTCCAGGCCGATATGGCTTGTAGGTCAAGAAGGCTCTGCTGCGCGGGCAGGGTCGTACGCCGCAAATAGTCGACCAAGCCCAGGGCGTAAGCGCTGTAACGTGAGCGCATCAAGGCTTCGGCAGACGCTGCTGGCAGGCCTTGATGCAACTGACTGCAGCACTGCGCAAGCACTTGACCGCTGCCACAGGGGCACAGGTTGTTGCACATGTCATTACCACCAATACTTGCCAAAATTCTCCGGGTTGGCCCAGAACTTGGCGTTGAGCCAGTCAGGCACTTGCTTGTAGTCGAGCAGGTCGTAGGTGAACAAATGCAGCACTTGTTCATCACGCTCAAAGCGCTCGCTGGCCTGCAGCGCGAGGGAGAAGAAGTCGGTTTCTTGCCAGTCGCAGGCACTTAAGTCGGCCAGCACGGCGATTCGACTGGCATTCAGGTTGCGTATGCCGCCCAATAATTGCAGGCCTGTGCGCTTATCGATGCGCTCCAGGCAATCAACCACCAGCGCCAGGTCAAAGCGTTGCGCGGCCAATTCATTGGGCAGGGTGCCAGGTTGCGCGTGGGCAAGCTGGCACTCGGGGTGAGCGCTCAAAAATGCATCTATAGCGGGCAGTTCGCGATTGCCGATGAGCAAAAGACGTTGCGGGATATAACGGGCCAGCAATGCGGCCAGCGCTTGCTGTGGTGTACGCGATGAAAGAATTGCAGACATAAGAAGACCTCGCTGTGGCTGTAAAGACTACCGTGCAACCTTGAACAGGCCTAGTCAGGCCAATATTTGCTTATCGTGTGGCATATTTTGTCACACACGTCTTTACTCAAGCCTTATCGGTTTCTAAACCGATTTACCAATAGGAGGCGGACTTATGGGCATCACTAGGAAAGCGTTACCTCTGATTGTCGCGAGCAGTTTTTTGACTGGTTGTGCCGGCCTGCAAAAAACTGACTGGCCAACCTGCGCTGCAGTCGGCGGTGTGGGTGGTGCGGCGCTCGGGGCTATTGAGAGTTCTGCGTGGGCGGGCGGCGGCGCAGTAGCCGGTGCTGGTATGGCCGCTGCGTATTGCTGGGTGCACGGTGCCAGCGCCGAGCAGGTTGTGGTGGTTGAAGAAGTGGTTGAGGAAGTGGTTGTTGTGGTCGAGCCGGCTGAAGCCGTGCGCGTGGAGTTGGACGTAAAGTTCGATTTCGACAAGGCTCAGGTTAAGCCTGAAAGCTATGGCGATATCCAAAACCTGGCTGATTTCCTTACCCAATACCCGCAAACCAGCACTGTGGTTGAAGGGCATACCGACGCCGTAGGCAGCGATGCCTACAACCAAGTGTTGTCCGAGCGCCGTGCCAATGCGGTGCGCGATGTTTTGGTTAACCAGTATGGCGTGGGTGCTGATCGTGTGAATGCTGTGGGCTACGGTGAAAGTCGTCCTGTGGCTGACAACGCCAGTGCCGAAGGGCGTGCGGTCAACCGTCGCGTGGAAGCAGAAGTAGAGGCGCGTCCTTGACCGTTTGATGTAAAACTTGCTGAAGAAAACAAGCCAGAACCCTCAGGGACTGGCTTGTGCAGCTCGAAGGGTAGGTCTTTACTCCTAAGTTACCGGCAATAGCCGGTATTACAGGAGATTTCTACCATGAGAGTTAGATCCATGATGGGGATTACCCCTGAGGTTTCCCCTCAAGTTTTTTATAAATTTCAAATAGTTAGCGCTTGAATGAGCGTGCATGGGCGGGCACTTTGGTTGTCGCCAAACAAAAAAAGACCCGAATCCCCATGCAAGCTGTCCGATTTTTACATAAAGCCTTCGTGCG
>CAMCJM010000133.1 GCA_945874835.1 Pseudomonas synxantha
CGGTGGCTTACGTCAACAGAACCTAGGTGATCTTCGTTCACACCAATGTGGCTGTATGCCCCATATGAACAGACGACCATAGAATGGCTGATACGGACTTATTGGTAAGCACAGGCGCTACCCCAACAGCGACTGCACAGTTTCAGCCAGCTCATGGTATTTGACCTGCCTAGCTCCCAGGCTCTGGAGTCGCTTAAGCACGATTTCACGCTGTGCGCCCACCTTCTCGTTGAGAATATTGGCGTTAAGGCAGTAGAAGTCCCACTGATCCAAGTCCAGTGGATCTACTTTGTCCTTGTCTTGGGTGGAAAGTACGCAGAACACATAGACCTGTGCGGCACGTGTCTTGGCCTCCGAGCGTTTTCTGGTTTGCGGATTCCATACTTTTGCAGGCGCAATGGAAAACTTGATCTTCGAAAAGCCCTCCTGCCCCCAGGACTGCAAATAGGCAACAGACTTCACCTCTACCCGCACTCCCGTTGGCGTCTTCAGGTCGTAGGCGTCCCACTGGGTTCTCACGCCATTATTGCAGCCCAGAGCGCTGGCAACTATGTATTCAGCCAGTACACCGCGCTGCGCGTTATTCAGTACATCCGAGAATGCCCAGCGCCAAAACGCCAGCAGGTCAACGCCGATTGGCTGTCCATCCTCAATGAATTGCTCACTGCCTGTTTTGCGGGTCAACTTGATGGGGGGAAGGTAGTTAGCGCTCAATAAATAATCATCCATGTTCGTGTATTCATTCTGGCGGCCTGACAAACCGGGACCAGTTGCAAATGCTCGCCACTTTGCCGATAAAGGCACCTTCTGTTGGCGGCGCTATACCGCGCAATGGCGCATTGAGTATGAGCACCTGTCGCCGGAGAGGGCATCTATTCAGATAGGTATCTGACCACCAATGCATCTGTCGAAAACGCTGATCAATGCTGAGTAGTCGCAGACCACAGCATCAATGTTGGCTTGAATCCATTCCCCTTCGTCAACAGCCCACCAGCTAATCTCATAGCCGGCGTTCACAATGATGTGTTCGAACAAAATACGCTGAGCGCGGCCGTTACCTTCGCGAAAGGGATGGATGACATTGAGATCGCCAAAATACTGAGCGACAGCCTTCACCAAGGCGGCACGGTCAAACCCCTCAAGCCAGCTAGCATGAGCTAAATCACGAAAAAGCTTTTCGGCTTCCGGCTCTATCCGGTTGACGTTGCAGAAGTGGGTGCCACCTTTGGAGATGTCGACTGTGCGTATCTGACCAGCCCAGTCGTAAAGGTCTTTGAAGAGATGCTTATGGACACGCTTAAGGTAAGCGAGGTCATAAGGGGGGAGTTCGAAATCAATTTCACTGGCAGCGATTGCCGAAAGGTCGTGTTCAGCCTGATTGAGCGCGGCATCGTCGCGAATACCAAGGCGATTGCGCAGAACGGCAGAGCCTGGGTAACAGTAAGGATCTTGGCCGACGCCGTATTTATCCAGAGTCAGGCCTGCCGGTAGGTGTTCAACACGGATTCGCGCGTGGGTAGCTTGCGCTTTGCATCGGCGGGCGCAACGTCGTAGCCCTCAAGCCGAAGGCTGGCGGCATAGTTGGACTGACGAGTTTTGGCGCAGTAGGCTTTTTTGGCTTGCAGGCTTGGGGTTGTCACAGTCGCAGCCTCGGTTGATTTGTGCTGTGTCATTGTAGCCGATCCTCGAGCTTTACTCACTGCTGTGCCTTTCGGCCATCTACACGACGCCTGGCAACGGTTCTACCAGCAACTGCAGAAAGCCGACCAGCTTTGGGCATTCCGGATTGATGCTAGCCAAGACGCAGAGCTCGACTACGACAAACTCTATGGCATCGTTGAAGGCTACGCCCTGCTTCGAGGTGACGAAATATGTGGCGAGTTCTAAGCGAGGATGGATTGACCCACACGGGTCGAGGGCCTGCAGCGGAGTGAAAACCACACCCGCTCGTCGGCTTTTTACACCGCCAAAAGTCAGCTACAGAAGCCCATACGCAAGCTACGAGAAGAGGCTGTCAGAGACCCAGCAGCCGAGGCCATGTATGCCATCCTGTATGCCTTTAAAAAATACGCCATTAAAAACAATACAAAACAGAACTTTAGCTAACCAGTTCAAATGACTGCGTACCACCAAACAAAACAAGGGTTTAGCGAAAGCTAAGCCCTTTTTTGTTTTCCGGGCAGACTACAAACAGACTACATCCCGACTACAGCTCATCCGTGAGCACGTAGCGGTTCGATCTCTTGCTCTATTTCTTCGCCATTAGCTGCGAAGGTAGTAGCCAGCGAATAATCGGTCTGCAGGTTCATCCAGAACTGTGCCGATGTATCGAAGTAGCGACCGAGGCGAATAGCCATATCAGCCGTCACACCCCGTCGCTCTCGCACAATCTCATTTACCGTTGGCGCAGACACATGAAGCGCGCGAGCCAGTGCAGCCGGAGAAATCTCTAACGGCTCCAAGAACTCTTCACGCAGGATCTCGCCCGGATGGATGGGGCGCATTCCGTTAATTACCATGGTGCGGCCTCCTCAGTGGTAGTCGACAATTTCAACGTTGATTGGCCCCGCGTCCGACCATTCAAAGCAGATGCGGAACTGATCATTAATTCTGATGCTGTACTGACCTGCTCTATTGCCTTGCAGCGCTTCTAGACGGTGGCCCGGTGGAGAGCGTAAGTCTCGAAGCTCAGTGGCGGCATGGAGCATGGTCAGCTTACGGGTGGCAACGCTCAGAATATTTTTCCAGCGCCGTGAATCGCCCGTTTCAAATAGCGCTTGGGTTTCTGCACATCTGAAATTCAGGATCACTTTTTAACCCTTAACGTTAAGCGTTAATATCAATCAATCTAGCCAGTACGTCAAACCGTTTTAATGTTGTGGCCTGACTGGAACAACGGCGAAAGCCTCAAAGCCGACTCCAAGTGATCAGGTGACATATGTGCATAGCGCATGGTCATGGTGATCGAGGAATGGCCGAGGATTCGTTGAAGGCTGAGGATGTCACCACCGGCCATCATGTAATGACTGGCGAAGGTGTGCCGGAGGATGTGGGTTAGCTGCCCCGGCGTGTCGAAGCCGCAGCGCTCATAGGCACCCCGGAAAGCCGCCCTGCAGGACATGAACAAGCGCCCTGTTCCAGGCATGGCCACTTTTAGCGCGGCCTCTTCGACTTCTTTGGGCATCGGCACCGAACGAGATTGGCGATTCTTGGTGCGGTGAAAAGTGAGCCTTACCACCAAAGATGGCAGCACGCCCTAGGCTTTCGGCCTAATCCCAACGCGCACCCGTGGCCAAGCAAATCAGCGCCACCGGGTAGGTGTGGTTATTGGTCGAGTTTCGGCACTCTTCCAGCAGTTGGTTGATCTGCTCTAGGGTGAGAAAAGACAACTCTACGGCCAGCGCGGTGGCTAGGTGGCTTTTACCGGTGCCTGGCCCTCCGCTCAGCACCACGTTCTGCGCGGTGTCGGTAAGGGCCAGGCTGGCGAGCAGCGCGTCGTCAGCCACCACCTCGATGCGGGTCAGATTGACCACTACAAGGTACTAATGGCATCACCCGTGCTTGCGCCGACGCCACAGCCACAACGCCAGCACACCGAGGGTGAGCACTAACGGCACCAGGGCAATGTTGAGGAACTTGAGCGTACCGCCCAGGGCTTCAATGTCGGCATTGAGCTGGTAGCGCACGTCGCGCAGTTCCTTGCGGATGGCCAGCTTTTGCTGCACGAACTGCTGCACGGCGGCTTCCTGCTCGGGGGTCATTTCCAGTTCTTTGCCGGGCTCGTCGCTCTGCTGCAGGGCCGCGAGTTTTTGCTCGGTCTCGGCCAGTTGCGCTTGCAGGGTTTGCTCTTTCTCACGGAAGCGCACTTCGGCTTCACGCTGGATCTGATCCACCACGTCGAACGGACGGGTAAAGCGACCGCGCGAACGCACGCTGATCAGCGCTTCGGAACCGGCCAGGTTGTCCAGCGCGTTGATGGCAAACCCGGCGTTATCCGCCCATGGCTGCGGAATGCGCTGGCCGAAGAACTCCTGCACCTGCACCCACATGCGGTCGGTGAGCATGTCGGTGTCGGCCACGACGATCACGTTGATGTTGTCCGCCTGCTTGAGGCCATCCTTCTGGCCTTCGATGCCGTCTGGGAAGGCCGTTTGCGCCGGGCCGCTGATGCGCGCAGCCAGGGTGTAACGCTCGCCAGTCGGCTCCAGCTCGCGGATCAGCTCTTCCGGGTTGGCCAGCATGCCGAAGCGTTTGGCATCAAACGGCATGGCGTACTGCGAGCTGCGAATCAGCGGAGTGAACTGGGTTTTCGCGCCTTCCAGCGCTTCCAGAATACCGGCAGTGGCCACCGTCAGGGTTTCCAGCGAGGCGGTGCTGATGTCGTCGGCATCCAGGGCGTTCTTCGGCAGCGTCAGCCAGGCAGCATGGCGCACCGGGCGCTGGCCTTGGCCCATGCTGACCGACATGGCGTAGGCGCCGTCGCCGAGCACCTGATCCGGCAGCATGCGCAGGCCCCAGGCCTTGAACAGTTGCGGCAGGTCGGAGGCTTTGTCGATGACCATTTCGCCGGGCATTTCGGCCTGGGTATCGGCCTCGCTGAGCGGGTCAACAAAGGTCAGCAACTTGCCGCCACGCAGGACGAACTGATCAATCGCGTAGAGCGTCTGCTCAGGCAGCTGCTTGGGGTGAATCAGCAGCAGCACCGAGACATTCTCGGGGATCAGGTCGACGTCGCGCTTGAGGCTTTCGATCTGAAACAGCTGGCGAATTTCTTCGATCAGCATCCAGGCTGGCGTCGGTTGACGCGCCATCATGTCGAAACCGCCATTGACCTGCAGCCCCGCCAGCACGCCCACCACCGGGCGTTCAGGCTTGGCCAGGCTTTGCACCAGACGGCTGAGTTCGTATTCGAGGAACTCTTCCTGATCAAGGGCGAAGAACGGGATCACCTGGGTCTGGCCTTCGGCATTTTTGCCGGCCAGACCGAAGTAGATCGAGTCACCGCCCTGCTGCAGCGGAATACCTTGCAGACCGAACTCGGCGGCTTTGTCTTCATCCTCGGAGAACGGCGCGGGGTCGATGATGTTCAGCTTGAGTTTGCTGCCCGCCTCGCGCTGGTAGGCCTTGAGCATTTCTTCCACGCGCTTGGCGTAGGTGCGCAGGGCTGGCAGCTCTTTGGTGGCCGTGTCGGAGTAGAAGAAGTTCAGCTCCACCGGTTCATCCAGCTCGCCCAGAATCTGCTTGGTGCCGCTTGAGAGGGTGTAGAGCTTCTGCTCGGTCAGGTCCAGACGCAGGCCACTGAGGCTCAGGCTGGAAAACAGGTTAAAGGCGAGAAACGCCAGGGCGATGAGCACAAGCCCGGCGCTGGAAACCATCAGCTTTTTCATGGGCGTCCTCAGTCAGCTTTCTTCAGGTCGATAACCACCGCCGTTGCAGCCAACCAGGCGGCAATCAGGGTGAGGAAATACAGCAGGTCGCGCAGGTCGATCACGCCCTTGCTGATCGCATCGAAACGGGTCAGGAAGCTCAGCGAGGCCACGGCATCCACCAGCCATTGCGGTGCCCAGCCACTGAAAGCGTCGAGCACCATGGGGAAGCCGCTGACGATAAACAGGAAGCACACGCTGACCGCCAGGATAAAGGCGATTACCTGATTTTTGGCCAGTGCCGACATGCACGAGCCAATGGCCAGATAAGCCCCGGCCAGCAGCCAGCTGCCGATGTAGCCGGTGATGATCGCGCCGTTGTCCGGCTCACCGAGGTAGTTGACGGTGATGATCATCGGGAAGGTCAGCAGCAGCGCCAAACCGGCAAACACCCAGGCGGCGAGGAACTTGCCCGTGACCGCGTCAAAGCGGGTGATGGGCAGGGTCATCAGCAACTCAATGGTGCCGCTCTTACGCTCTTCGGCCCACAGGCGCATGGCAATTGCCGGCACCAGGAACAGGTACAGCCAGGGGTGGAAATTGAAGAACGGTGACAGGTTGGCCTGACCGCTCTCGAAGAAACCGCCCAGGTAAAAAGTGAAGACCCCGGACAGCACCAGGAAAATCAGGATAAACACATAGGCCAGCGGCGTGGCGAAGTAGCTCGCCAACTCGCGTTTGAAAATCACCGACAGCTTGGTCATACGCTCTCCCCTCGGGTCAGGCTGCGGAACACTTCATCCAGCCGCCCGCGCTCAACATTCAATTCACGCACCTTCCAGCCGCGTTCGGCGATCAGCGCATTGACCTGCGGGAAAATCACCTCGCCCGGCTTAGCCAGCACGCTCAGGCTGTGTTCCAGAGTGTTTTCTTCCACCCCGGCCACGCCCGGCAATGCCGCCAGCGCGGCTTGATCCAGCGCCTCATCGGCCACCAGGGTCACCGCTTGGTGGTAACGCGAACGGCTTTCCAGCTCCAGCGGCGTGCCATCGGCCAACAGCTTGCCGTGGGCGATGACCACCGCACGGGTGCACACGGCCGAGACTTCTTCGAGGATGTGGGTGGAGATGATGACGATCTTGTCGTGCGCCAGGCTTTGGATCAGCTTGCGCACTTGGTGCTTCTGGTTCGGATCGAGGCCGTCGGTGGGCTCGTCGAGGATCAGCACTTTGGGGTCGTGCAGAATCGCCTGAGCCAGGCCCACACGGCGCTTAAAGCCCTTGGACAGCGTCTCAATCGACTGATCAAGCACAGCTTCTAGCTCAACCTGCGCCACCGCTTTAGCTACACGCTCGTGCTTCTGCGCGCCTTTGAAGCCTCTGATCTCGGCAATAAATCCGAGGAAACCGCGCACGGTCATGTCGCCGTAGCACGGCGCACCTTCGGGCAGGTAACCGATTTCGCGCTGGGCCTTGAGGGTGTCTTTCTGAATGTCAAAACCCAGGATGCTGGCCGTGCCGGCGCTGGGGGCCAGAAAGCCGGTGAGCATTTTCATGGTGGTGGATTTACCGGCACCGTTGGGGCCGAGAAAACCCAGCACTTCGCCGGGACGGACGCTGAAAGACAAATTGTCCACGGCGGTGTGCTGCGCAAAACGTTTGCTTAGATTTTTTATTTCGATCATGGCCTCTCACCATTGCGGTAACAGGCCCTGCTTGCAGCCGCTGCAGACGCAAGCCGGGCGCTTAAGTGCCGGCGGACTATAAGGAGTCACGCGCAGCCAGCGCAAGCCAAGAACCGGGAAGTCATGTATCCGTTCACTACAAGGTAGAAAAACGCCTGAAATCCGGGAGATACAGCGGCTATGAACCGAGCCTGCAGGCCTGTATCGAGCTTATTTGCCCAACATGCGCGGCAGAATGTCCTGACCCTGACGGCGGTGGACAAATACCATCAGCGCATGGCCGACGATCAGCCCCAGCATCAACCAACCGCCCCAGCCATGGAACAGGTTGGCGGGCAGCATGAGCCACTCGATTTTCTCGCCGCTGAAACCCGGCATCAGCTGCAAACCGAACACCGTGAGTTCGCGCCCCGAGCCGTATTGGCGCAGCAAGGCAAAGAACGGCACGCCGAGCATCAGCCCGTACAGCGCCAAATGCCCCAGTTTGGCCGCCATCCCCAGCGAGGCGGGGCGCTGTTTGAGGTTGAATAACGCCCACAGCAGGCGCAGCACAACCATCAACATCAGCAGCACGCCAGCAGCGCGGTGGGTGCCCCACATAAATTCATCCAGGGCGGATTCTTCCATCAGCACACGCACCACGGTGGTGAGGAACTGCCAGCCCAGCACGAGCGCCATCGACCAGTGCAAAGCTCGGGTGATAAGGCCGTAGCGTTCAGGGTTATCCAAGTATTGCGTGGTCATGCTGAGCATCTCTTATAAGTTATGTGAAAGGGTCAGGTTCAAGAGGCGGATGTTATTGGCATCCAAGCTCTCTGAGCATCTTTTTAAATTAGCGTTCAGTCCCATCAAGAAAAGCCTGCAGCGCCGCGACGGTTGACGCAGGGTCTTCTTCCTGCGGCACATGCCCCAGCGAGTCGAATGTCACCAGTTGGCTGCCCGTGATGTCACGTTTGAAGCGCTCGGCATTGTCCGGGGGAATCAGCTGGTCACGCATGCCCCACAGAATCAGGGTCGGCACCTTGATCTCAGCAATGCGCGTGTAAGCCTGCCCGTCGTCGGCCTGGATAAACCGCTGGCGCAACGCCTCACGATTACCGGCACGCAGGGTTAGCTCGTAGTAACGATCAATCAGCGCGTCGCTGACCTGGCTTGGGTCGCCGTAGACGTTACGAATGCTGGAGCTGATCATGGCGCGCGGCAGCAGGTTATCCATCAACGGCGCCAGTGCAGGAATTTGCGCCAACCGAAAGCCGATCGGCACTGAGGTGGCATTGCGCGGGTAACCAGCGGCGTCCAACAGCACCAACTGGGTAACGCGCTGCGGGTGATCCAGCGCAAAGTGCCAGGCCAGTTGCCCACCAAAGCTGTTGCCGGCCAGCACGGCGCGCTCAACCTGCAAATGATCGAGCACCTTGGCCAGAAACGCGCTATAGTGCGCGATGCGGTAATCGCCATCGGGGAATGGCCCAGTGAGGCCGAAACCCGGCAAGTCGAGGCTGATCACCCGGCGTTTAGTCTGCAACGCCGCCGCCCAGCCTTCCCAGGTGTGCAAACTGGCCGAGGTGCCGTGCAGCAGCACGATTGGCGCGGGGTCATCACGCGGGCCTTGGTCACGCAGGTGCACCAGCATGCCGTCGAGGGCGACAAACTGCGAAGGCGGCAACGCCCAGCGCGGCTTGAGTTCAGCCACTGGGCGATCCGGTGCCCAATTCCAGGCCACCGCGCCCACCCCACTGACCAGCACCAGCAACACCAGGGATACCGCGATCTGCGCAAGACGGTTCATGCTCGATTCCTTTTAACGAAGCCTTGCTCATACTAGCCAACCTGCTTGCGCACGCAGACCCGACCAAGCGCTGGTTTTACGCACCAACCTGCAGATGTAAAAAAGCCCCGATGTGCCGCAATGCTGTTCACTTAAGGATTGTTGACTAATCCTTGTTCAGCAGGAGAATCCGGAACCCTTACTAGGTTCCGGATTTTTTATGTCTATTGCGCAGGATTTGAGTGACGTACTGGAAGCAGCCGGGCAGCCTTTGGCGCGGCTGG
>CAMCJM010000134.1 GCA_945874835.1 Pseudomonas synxantha
TGACCGGCCATTTCGGTAAGTCGTGACCGCCTGTTTCGGAGCAGGCTGGAAATCGGTCACGTTGATAGCGAAATGAGCGGTCACGCGTTAGCGAAATGGCCGGTCACGATCTACCGAAACAGCCGGTCACGGTGGGCCGAAATACGCACGCTGGGCTTGGCCAGTTGTAAGGCTGCGTGAAGGCCTAGCAAGGTGAGCGGCAGAATAAGCCAGCGATTGGACAGGGGCGCGGCGCGGCGCGGCAATTGCCAATAGCGCAAAGCCAAGTACAGGGCAATTAATGCCGCCATGGCCAAGGCGATGAAAGGGTGGCTTAAGCCGCCGCCCTGGGTCGAGTGGCTGATGAATTGCGCATCGGTCAGAAATTGCAGATCAGCGGGTTCCGGCATGCGCCCCACAGCATTGACCAACTCTGCCGTGCTCAAACTGAACACACACCAGGTCAGCAGCGCGGGTACGGCCAGCAGCCAAGATCGTTGATGAAGACAAACCAGCAACGCAACACCTACGGCTAAGTCTGACAGATGCCCATAGGCGTGTGACCAGCCCAGCAGCAACCGGCTCAGCACTGGCAAGGCCAGTACTAACAGTGCGAGAACAATCAGATTGCTGGAGGAGCGTTGCAGCCATTTGCAGGTAAAGCGCACGTTTACTCCAGAGGCATTTGCCATGTTCAGCCACGGCAACGCCGAATCAGCCGCACAATGCGGGCTGACATGATTCTGAAACAAGGCTGTGTTATGCGCCAGAGGGGAGCTGTAAATGATTGAAACAGAAGTGCGGGGGAGGGCGGTTACTGTGCTGGCCAGCGCCTTGTCTGA
Organism: Pseudomonas synxantha; assembly: GCA_945874835.1. GTDB lineage: Bacteria > Pseudomonadota > Gammaproteobacteria > Pseudomonadales > Pseudomonadaceae > Aquipseudomonas > Aquipseudomonas synxantha_B. Next base: position 822 of record CAMCJM010000134.1, read on the forward strand.
ATGAGCAAAGCGCTGTTAGGCCAGGGCACGTTACTTTTTGCCGATGGTGATCTGCTTGGTGGTGCCGTACACCTGACCGCTCACGCCTTTGGCGATTTGCTGAATTTCGCCGCCGGACTTCAGGAAGGCTTCGATCTGCGCATCAATCGAGGCGCTGGTTTCAACGGCTGGAGCCGGCTTGGGTTTGCTGTTGGATGCTTTGATGCGCATGACGGCCATTAACCTGCTCAAAAATTAATTTGGCCGCGCATCGTACCTGAAAAGCTTGACAGTTGCTTGGTAAATAAAGGCCGGATGATATTTTCGGCAGGTAGATTATTTTTAAACCCGCGTTGTAACTGCCAGATATGCCTCTAGGTTTTGCTTTTATTAGGCCTGCTTCGCAGCACCGAAGATTATGCTCGTCCCCTCTGGGTTGCTGGCTGCACCAGGGTGTATGCGGAAATGTCAGCCAAGGTGCAGGCGGTCATGCTGAGTAATTCCAAGCCGAGTCGGCTAGAATGCTGGCCTGGAAACGAGGGTAGGGCATCATGGCGGTAATTGGACGGATGAATAGTTTGCAGGTCGTGAAGCACACCGACTTCGGCCTGTATCTGGATGGCGGCGCAGACGGCGAAATCCTGCTGCCGAAACGCTACATCCCAAGCGATAGCCCAAGTGAAGTGGAAGACTGGTTAAACGTCTTCATTTATTTGGACAGTGAAGACAAATTGATCGCCACCACGGAAAAGCCAAAGGTTCAGGTGGGCGAATTTGCCAGTTTGAAAGTGGTGGATATAAATCGCGTGGGCTTATTCCTTAATTGGGGCCTGCCTAAAGATTTATTGCTGCCGCACTCCGAAGAAAAACGCCCGCTACAAATTGGCGATTATTGCGTGGTGCATGTGTTTCTCGATAAACGCAGCAAACGCATCACCGCCACTGCTCGCCTGGACCGTTACCTGGACATTGCCCCGGTCACTTACAGCGCCGGTGAAGAGGTTGATCTGTTGGTGGTTGAAAGCACCGACATGGGCTTTAAGGCCATCATCAATGGCAAGCACTGGGGCCTGATCCACAAGAACGAAGCGTTCAAGTTTCTTCGCTCGGGCATGCAGGAAAAGGGCTATATCAAAGAAGTTCGCAGCGACGGCAAAATCAGCCTAAGCCTGCAGCCGATAGGCGAAGACGTGCGTGACAGCCTGGCGGAACAGATCATGACCAAGCTGCGCGAGCAGGGCGGCAGTCTGGCGCTCAGCGACAAGAGCTCGCCTGAGGCGATCAGCGCTCACTTCCGGGCGAGCAAGGGCAATTTCAAGAAGGCCATCGGCGGGTTGTATAAGCAGGGCCGCATTGTGATTCATGCTGACCGCATTGAATTGCCGGGTAGTTAAGCGCAACCTCTTTCTGGCGGCGTTGATCTGATTAACTGGCATCGATAGCAGGCGCGATGCCAGTCTTAACGGCCGAGGTGCTTATGTTGAATGTTCGCTGCATTGTTGGTTTGACGGCGTTGCTGCTGAGCGTGCCGTTGTATGCCGAACAACAGACGTCGCAAGCGCTGCGTGTCATTCCAAAAAGCTACATCAGCCCCGGTGCCAGTGGCAGCATCGGTACGTCTCAGCAGATCGAAAGCCATAGGTTGTATGGCGGGCAGCGTCTGCCGAGCGGCGTACAGCGCCACGAACAGCGCTATGACAGTCAGACGCTAGAGCATCGCGGTGGGATTCAGCAGCGTATTGAGTACCCCGGCGGCTACTCGGTGCCGCAGTACCCCGGACAGAGCAGTCACACTCAAGAGCGCAGCCGCTGACTCAGGCGGCAACCGCTATCCCCCAGCGCAACGCCAAAAACGCCAGTAAACCCAACGGTCCGAACATCAAGGTCAGCACGTAGCAGGGCAGCAGTGCCCAATGGCTGATTCCGGCGATGGCACCCTCATGGCGAATGTACAAACCCACCATCAGGTCGAATGCCAGAATGTGCACCCAGGCAGCCAAAGCGGCCGTGGGTTGGCGCAGTAATGACAGCACACCCCCGAGACTAAAAAAGCCTGGCCTGCCTGTGCCAGGTTGCGGGCGTTGGCGCATGGCAACAAACAACAGCCAGCTGTAGATGATGGCCAGCAAAACCACGCTCAGGCCCAACACCCACTCGTCGGTGTAGTGCCAGAACGGCAGGCAGACGAGCATTAGCCAGCCGCCTAGCGCAAGCAGTGAAGTGATTTGGAACAAGGGTTTTAAAGGTGCCATGGTCTGATCACGCCTGAGTTGGGTGTCTGACCATAGCTGAATTAACGATGCCCGCGACGTTGCATCAGCGTCTGAATACTCGGGCATCAGCCGATTTGAGTGGGGTTACTTAGCTTTGCCCCACAGTTGCTCCAGGCGTTGATCGCGCCCACAACCATTGCGGTAGTAGTTGTAGCGCAGCGGGTTACGCAGGTAGTAATCCTGGTGGTAATCCTCGGCCGGATAAAATGTACTGGCCGGCAGAATTTCCGTGACCACAGGGCCCGGCAGGCGGGCGGAGTTCTCCAGTGCTGCTTTGGAGGCTTCGGCCAGTTGCTGTTCTTGCGGTGTGCTAAAGAAGATCGCACTGCGGTAGTGCGGGCCACGGTCGCAGAACTGCGCGTTCGGCGTGATCGGGTCGATGGTCGGCCAAAAGGCTTCGAGCAGTTGGGCGTAGCTGGTTTTACTGGGGTCATAGCGCACGCGTACGGCTTCAATATGCCCACTGTTGCCGGCTGAAACCTGTTCGTAAGTCGGATTAGGCACATGACCGCCGATATAGCCCGACGTGGTTTCAAGCACGCCCGGCACCTTGTCGAAGTCGGACTCAGTGCACCAGAAGCAGCCGCCCGCAAAGATTGCCACGCCTGCATTGGCCACCGCCGGTTTCTCAGCTTGCGCCGCGCTGGGTTCACAGGCCGCCAGCAGGCCACCCAACACAATCAGGCTGCTGGCCAACAATCGCTCTCGCCCGGTTTTAGTCATTGAGCGCATGGTCAGCTCCGCAGTTCAGGCAGGGGCTCGCCCTGGGCAATAAAACGCAAGGCCGCGCCGTTATTGCACCAGCGCTCGCCTCGCGGCTTTGGACCATCGTTGAACACATGGCCCTGATGCCCGCCACAACGCGCGCAGTGATATTCGGTGCGCGGGAAGATCAGTTTGTAATCCTGTTTGGTGCCAATATGGCCAGCGATTGGCTGGGTAAAGCTGGGCCAGCCGGTGCCGCTTTCATACTTGTCCTGGCTGTTGAACAGCGGCAGGTAGCAAGCCGCGCAGACAAATGTGCCGTCGCGCTGTTCTTGATTGAGCGGGCTGCTGCCAGGGGCTTCGGTGTCTTCTTCAAACAGCACGGCATAGGCTTCGGGTGAGAGCAGCGGTCGCCATTCGCCGTGTGGTTTGTTTAATGGTGTGACGGTGCTGGCGATAGCTTGCGCCAGGCTTGACTGGGTGTATCCGAGAAGCGGTAAGGTCGGCAGAAGCGCCAAACCCTTGAAGAGGGTGCGTCTTTTCATGGCGATGGTCTCAAGTAACGACGGCCTATAGACCAGGCTCACGCCGAGTTGTTACAGATGCACTGGCAAAAAGAAGGGGGTAGCGTGACACGCCTTTGTGGCCGCTCAGTGAACGGCGAGGGGCTCATCAATCAAGGCGCTATCTTCGATGATGATGCAGTTGCGTCCGGCTCGTTTGGCTTGATAAAGGCGTTGGTCGGCACGTTGCAGCAACTCCTCCCAGTGCTCACCGGCCCGCAGAATGGCACCGCCAACCGACATGGTTACAGGTCCGCCTGGTCCAACGAGTTTTAGGCCTACCTGTTCTTGTAACTGCTGCGCGGCCGACAGAAGACCGGCTCTGTTGGTGTCGGGCAACAGCAGCAGAAACTCCTCACCGCCAAAGCGAAACAAGCGATCTTCTTTGCGTGATGCCTTTTTGATCAGGTCGACAAAATCCACCAACACCTGATCGCCCGCCTGATGGCCGTGGTTGTCATTGATTCGTTTGAAGTGATCCAAGTCCATGATCAACACGCCGTAGGGGTTGCCGTGACGGTGGCTGAGCGAGGTGGCGATTTTCAATTCTTCATTCATCGCCCGGCGATTGCGTGCACCGGTGAGCGGGTCCTGAATGGCCAGTTGCTGCAGCAGATCGCGCTGGTTACGGGTACGGTAAGCGAATATAAAACTGAGAATGCCGGCCATCATGCCTGTGACTAAAAAAGACACCATCTGATAGTCATTTTCAAACACGCGCTGGGGTTGCACTTTGCCGTAAGTCATCAGCGTCACTAAGACCAGAATCGACGCCAGCAACGCCTTGCCCGGCGTGACCATAAAGAAATTGAACAGGATCAGCGGATAGATCCAGAACAGGCCGTTGACGCCCAAGTTGATGGCGATAAGGGTCGCGCCTGCAGAAAAAACAACCGCCAGGTAAACGCCGGGCTTGACCGTGCCTCCGGTGCGCCAAGCATAAACAACGGCAATAACGGTCGAGAGCACAATGACGCTGTCCGTGACACCCACTAAATAGTTGCCACTGGCCAGTCGATAGAATGCATAAGGGGTTATACCCACGACACCCAATAAGCCCATCAGCGTGATGATGGACAATTGAAAATCGTGACGCAGGCGCCTGAATAAGCGCGATATCTGCATAAAGACTCGCTGTCAGTGTGGTTTGCTTCCAGTTAAGCACGCAGCGTCTGATCTGGCGAAAGCAAATGCCAGGGCTTTTGACTGGTTAGCGACTTAGCGGCGCAGGATTTTCGCCTTGATCAGCCTGGCGATAACAGGCACTCAACGGTTTGCTGCGCTGGTAGCGTGCCAGTCGCGCCGTTAAGGAGGACGGTAGTTGCGAGGTTGGGCTGAACCCCGAGCGCTGATAGAAGGCCACCAACGACGGCTCGCAGAACAGCCAGACATCGGTAGCGCATGCGCTAAAGGCCACGCTCATCAGTTGGCGTGCCAGCCCTTGGCAACGATGCTCTGGCGCTACCAGCAGGCTGGTTAGCCAATGACCGCCTTCGACATGCTGCAGGCACAGTGCAGCGACAATTTCTTGCTCTTGCGCTACCCAGACCTGCGCCTTTTTACTGACGCGCATCGGCGAGCGCTGAGCGCGGTAGAAGGTGTCGGCCCGTATTTTCTGCTCTGAGGGAATGCAATAGATGTGCATGCAGGAAGCGTATCAGGGGCGGGGTGCCTGATGACAAGTCCGTGCTTGTACCAGGCGAAAGACAGCGGCGGTTAATGGCTGCCGAGCAGGCTTTTAGTGCCCTGTTTATCTTTTTTATCCAAGCGTTTTTCGCTGGCGGTCTTTTGTGGCTTTTTCTTGGTTTGTTTTTTTGAATCCATACCTTTGCTCATGATCTTCACCTCTGACAACGTCGTGGTTGAATATTCTGGAGCGGGCCATCCCCTCGCGGTGAGGCGAGTCTGGTGTTTCGAGTCTACGCCCATGCCGGGCGAATAGCTGGGGGAGTTATCCGGCCAGACAGAAGGTCGGTCTGGGTTCGACTGGTTAACAGTTCACCGGCAAAGTCGGTGGCTGGCGGTGACAGTTTGAAGTTGCCGCCGCATCATGGGCGCACTTTGCGCTGCGTGCAGCCTGGCTGCTGTGTGACTGTTGAACTCCTATGTCGAGACGTTTATGGAACAAGCGCTGATTTACGCCGGCCACAGCGTGCCTGGGCGGGTGCGTGGGCACAATGAAGATGCCCTGTTGTGCTGCCCGCAGCTGAGTCTCTGGGCTATTGCCGACGGCATGGGCGGCCATCAATGCGGCGAAGTGGCCAGCGCCCTGGCGCTGCAGGCGCTGCAGGGGGCCTGTGCCGAAGGCCAGGACTTGGTGACGGCAGTTCACTCGGCCAATCGCGAAATCCTCAGCGTGGCGCGTACCGGTGAGCAGCACGGCATGGGGACGACCTTGGTGGCGGTGCACTTTGTTGGCGCGGCCTTCAGCATTGCCTGGGTCGGCGACAGTCGCGCCTATCGGGTCAGCGCCGGGCATATTGAACGGTTAACTCACGACCACAGCTGGGTGCAGACGATGATTGATGCCGGGCAGATGAGCGCCGAGGCGGCGCGCAGCCATCCGCAGCGCAATGTCATCCTGCAGTGCCTGGGCCGCGATGATCAGCCGTTGCAGGTGGGTTTGCAGCAGGGCTCGCTAGGTGAACATGAGCTGTTGCTGCTGTGCAGCGACGGCCTGACTGGCGAGCTTGAAGACGCGCAGATCCAGCAACTGTGCAGCAACGCCCAGACCCTCGATGAGCTGGTGGACCAGCTGCTGGCGCAGGCCAACGAAATGGGTGGCAAGGATAATATCTCCTGTATCGTGCTCGGCCTTGATGCGGCCGCGCCCAGCGCCCCGGCCAAACCGCGCGGTTTGCTCAGCCGTCTGTTTACCTCTCGCAAGCCCTAACCTGCCGGTGTGCACTGACTTCCATGACTAAACAACTGCTCGATATCCCCGGTTATCAGGTGCATGGTCGCCTGGGTAAAGGCGGCATGGCCGAGGTTTACCTGGCCACCCAGGCGTCGTTGCAGCGCAAGGTGGCGATCAAGATACTGCTGAGCGCGGATGATCAGGCGTTCAGCCAGCGCTTTCTCAAGGAAGGCCACATCGTGGCGTCCCTGCATCATCCCTCGATCATCACCATCTACGACATCGACCAACTGGCCGATGGTCGCCACTACCTGACCATGGAGTTCGTCCCCGGTGGCGATCTGGCGCAGCACAAGGGCGAGGTATTCGACCTGCCACGTGCCTTGCGTATCGTTCAGCAGGTGGCCAGCGGCCTGGCGGTGGTGCATGACAAAGGTCTGGTACACCGCGACATCAAACCGGCCAACATCCTCTTTCGCAGCGACGGCACGGCGGTGATCACCGACTTTGGCGTGGCCAAGGAAGTCGAGCTGGACCATGATCTGACCCAGTTCGGCATCGCCGTCGGCAGCCCGTCCTACAGCAGCCCCGAGCAGGCGCAGTGTCAGGCGCTGGATGCGCGCAGTGATATCTACAGCCTGGGGGTGATCCTGCTGGAGATGCTCACTGGCAATAATCCTTATCGCGGCGCCAACTACACCCAAACGGTGATGAATCACCTGCAGATGGATGTGCCGCAACTGCCGGCGCATTTGCAGAACTACCAGTGGTTGCTCGAGCGCATGCTGGCGAAAGAGCCTGATGAGCGTTTTGCCGACTGCAAGGTCTTGCTGGCCAGCCTGGCTGAGCTGACCCGCGATGATCCGGACAGCACGCGCATCGCCCCCGCGTTGAGCCTGGGCAAACCGGCCAGAGGTAAAACTGCGCGCAAAACGCTATGGGTCTGGCTGCTGGCCGGCATCGTGGTGTTGGGTGGGGCCGCTGGCGGCGGTTATCACCTGTATCAGCAGAAGCAGATTAGCGATTTCCTGGTGCGGGCCGAGTTGCGCTTGCAAAACGGCAGCCTGCTGGAGCCGCCGCAGGACAACGCCGATTACCTGTTCCGCCAGGTGCTGACGTTGGACTCGGACAATCCCCAAGCTCTGGATGGTCTGGCGCGGGTGCTGCAGGCGCGGATCAATCAGTACCTGCAACTGGCCGAACAGCGCCTGGCCGATCAGCAGTTATTGCTGCCGGAAGATGACAGCGCCACTCACTACTTCCGTCAGGTACTGGCCTGGGAGCCGGACAACCTGCTGGCTCTGGCCGGGATCAACCGAGTGGCGCAGCGCTATATCGAGCAAAGTGAAGCCGCCTATAAGCGCCGCGAGTTTGCCCTGGCCTTGGCGCTGGTGCAGCAGGGCCTTGAAGTGGAGCCGGCCAACGAACAGTTGTTGCAGTTGCTGAATGGCCATGAGAAGCGCGTACGCCTGGCTCAGACGCCTCGGCGGCGGCCTGCGGCGGCCGCGCAGCCGGCACCGGTTAACCCGGTCAAGCGTTTGTGGAACAACCTATTTGATTAAGGTGTGCTGCTGGCGTATTGCTGCTCGCCTGATAGGTAGGCAGCATGCGCGCCTTGTCCATGGTGTCGCCGGTTGATGCAAAGGCACGGCGTGTTACAGGTGGTTGGTTAACTGATTTTTCCGGAGTGCGCAGATGCTCAGAATTCACTTCAGTGATAATCGTCAGGCGCCAATTTGGCTGGTCGACGAGCGTTTCACCATCGGTCAGGACAGCCGCAACAGCCTAGGTTCTGTTGACGTATCAGCGGAGCCACAACAGGGTTGCAGCGAAGGCCAGCATAGACTTGAAATGACTGGCCTTTTTCTCAAAACGCGTAGCAATCCGCCGGTAATGCTTC
>CAMCJM010000135.1 GCA_945874835.1 Pseudomonas synxantha
CTAGCAGGCGAGCTATCGCATTCTGCCCCATGCCATGCAAGCGGCTTACCTGGATGGTGGCGCGTTCTTCAATGTTGAGTTCGTGATATTTCATCGGGCCGCACCTTACCGGAATGGTCAGATGTTGCACTCGGTTTCCGCGGCCGCCCTGTTAATGCGCGCCCAGTGTTGCAGTAGTTTGCCTAGCCTTTCGGTCAAGCGGAGCTGCGCATTAACGTCGCGCTACTCGCTTGCCTCTATCGCTAAGTGGCCCGCATTTGATACCAGGCAAAGGCCCGAAATAGTCTTGGATAATGTTGCGCCCAGAGAAAGGTATACCGCCCCGCGCCCATGCCGAGGCTATTGCTGGGAATTTCCAGCGGTGCGGCGGCCGATAGCAGGACACCTCAGCTACCCGCTCTCCCAGCAGCGCTGCGACCCGCAGCGCCAGGCAGGCACCAATGGAAAAGCCGAGCAGGCGAATCGGCTGGCCCGCCGCGCGATCACTGATCTGTTGCGCCAGTTGTTGCAGATAGGCCGCGCTGTCGAGCTCGCCCGGCAGATTGCGCTCCACCACCAGCAGCTGGATGCCGTGCGCCAAGCAGCCTGATGCAGCATCACCGCCTCAATCGCTGCGCCCGGCACGCCATGGAAGTAGAACAATGGCTGCCCATCGGGGCAGCCGTATGCAGTTGGGTTCACGCTTTATCCCCTCGCATCAGACGCTATGGTTAAACGGCATCTTCGCGTTGTAGTCGATGCAGCCTGTGCGGCGTTACTCGCTAAATCGCGGTTGGCAGCGTACTTCGGACTTTACCGAGTTGGCGATAAAGCACTCTTCATGGGCCTGGTGGTGCATGTGCTCAATCTGTTCGCGGCTGGGTAGGCGTTCGCCAGAGAAGCTGACCGCAGGGCGCAGGGTTACCTGGGCGATAAACAGCTTGCCAGCAGCGTTGGCCTGCATCAGCCCACTGGCATTGTCACGGTAGTTATCGACGCAGAAGCGGCGCTTGGCGGCGATGGAGAGAAACCACAGCATATGGCAGCTGGCGAGTGAGGCGACAAAGGCTTCCTCGGGGTCGACGGCGTTGGCATCTGACATCGGCAGCGGCACCACATGCGGTGAGGACGAGCCGGCGACCTCCAGGCCTCCATCAAAACGCAGCAGATGCTTGCGGCTGTAGCGGTTGCCGAGAAAGACCTGCTCACCGCGTTGCCAGATCACCTCAGCGACATAATCCGTCACGTCATTCTCCTGATGCTGTTGAGTTTGGCACTTACCACCAGCCGTTATCGTTCAGCAGCATCTTCTTGTAGTAATCGATATTGGCGCGCGTGGCGAAGACCGCACTAATGCCGTAGCCCAGGGCGTTGGCGATCTTGCTGTAACCGAGGTAGTCCAGGCCGATGCCGAGGATGATCACCACCACTGCGCAGACCAGAAACAGTGCCAGACCCTTTTCCACATGCCCTTGATGGCGTAGTAGATCGGCCCGAAGAAGAACGCCAGAAAGTTGAAGCTGAAGGCCTTGCGCCGCTCCTCGGCGGGAAGCTCCTTGAACTTGGGCATCTTGATGCCGCCGGCATGGTGGATCGCGCTAAAGCGTTGCTTCCACTTATCCGAGATGGGGAGTGCGGCTATCTGCTCGTCGGAAACCAGTGATTCTGCGTCGGCGACGCTGGCTTGCGGGGTGGCGTAGGGGTTGTGCTGGGTCATGGCCGTTCATCCTTAACTGGCGATCAGCGGCACGCTACGCATTTCTTTAAATACTGTCCATTTGTGTCCTGGCGGTTTGTGTTGTTGCGCGATTATTTCTGCCTGACTGAGTGACCTTAGCCGATAAAGGGCCCGGGGCAGCCGCCTGCCCCGGGATCAGGCGAATTACTCGTAGCGCCAGTAAAGGGTCACACCGGAGAAGCTGGAGTATCCCCGCACACCGATATGCCAGGTGCCGGCGGCAGGATTTTCCTGGGTGCAGGTTTCCTGATTACCGGCGATGGCGGGGCGGCAGGTCCATTGGCTGGTAGTGGGCTGGCTGCCCAGGCGGGTGTAAAGGTCGGCATCGCCCGTGCCGCCGCTGATTCTAACCGTCAGACGCTGGGCGCCGCTTGGTACGACCACGTTGTAACGTACCCAGGCGTCCCGCACGCCGGAGAGGTTGGGGTCGGTCTGCTCTTCACCATTGCCGCCATCACTGGCATCGCAGCCGCGCTGGGCAATCAGGTCGCTGGCCCGCTTGGCTTTGACGATGCCGTAGCCGTAATAGGGGTCGCGGCCGGGAGTGCCACGGTCTTCGGCGGTCATGTTGACCACCTTGCGAATCTGCGCAGGGGTGCACTGGCGGTGCTGACTCCACACCAGGGCGTAAACCGCTGACACATGCGGTGTGGCCATCGAGGTGCCGTTATAGCTCGCATAGCGGTTGCCAGGCAGGGTGGAGCGCACGCCAACCCCGGGCGCGGCGACTTCGACCTGGTTGTTGTACTGCGATAAGGAAGCGCGATTGCCGCTGCTGTCGACCGCCGCGACCGACACGACCGAGTCGTAGGACGCTGGGTAGGAGAGGGTGCTGTTGCCTCTGTTACCTGCAGCTGCGACGACCAGCACGCCGTTCTGGTAGGCCGCATCCATGGCATTGCGCTCGGTTACCGACGAGGCGCCACCGCCCAGGCTCATGCTGATCACCGTCGAGCCCGCCGCGCGGCACTGCTGGATGGCCATCACCAGGTCCGAGCCATAGGCCCAGTTGCCGCTGTTGTTGAACACCTTGACGATATGCAGGCCCAGATTGCCCGAGGGGCTGACGCCGACCACACCGAGGTCGTTGCCACCCAGCGCGGCGATGGTGCCGGCAACGTGGGTGCCATGGCCATGGCCGTCCTCGTACCAGTTGCCGCTGTTGACGCTGCCATAGCCGTCATTGCCGGTGATGCCAGCCGAGGGCAAGTCCTGATGGCCAAGGTCGTAACCGGAGTCGACGATGCACACCTTCATATTGGAAATGGCGTTATCCGGTAGCAGGTCGGCCTGCACCATGGGGATGCCATAGGGTACTTGTTCGGCCATCAGGTAGCGGCGTGGGTCGAGCTCGATATAGTCGACGGCCGGGTTGGCCTGCAGTTGCTTGAGTTGCGCTGGGCTGAGGTGTGCCACGCTAGCGGCCTGACTGTCCAGGTGCATTAGCGGTTGTACCTGCGCCTGGCTGAGCAGGCGCTGCGCGGCAAGGCTTTCGAATTTGCCTGCGCTTAGAGGTTGCGGCTGGTTGGCCTGACTCATCGGCGAGGGCGTCAGTTCCTTGTATTTGATGATGTAGCGCGGTGACTGCTGATCATCGCCGGCGATCTGCGCCTGGGCCGCGAAGCTGGGCTTTTCGTCGGCCTGGGCGTAGGCCCAACCTGCGCTGAGCAACAGCAGTAAGGCAGTGGTGCGTTGGAATCCTTGCATGGTTATCTCCCAATTGTGTGCTGCGTAGTGCAGCTGCCAAAATCCTAGGAGACTGTGCTGAAAAGCCAAGGTTATTCGTCGGCTTTAATTAAAAATATTCAATAAAATCAAATATTTAATCTATATATCGGCGTCCCGTTGGATGCTCGAAAAGGGGTGTGAAACGCAACGGCTTAGCACCTGGCCCTAGGCTGCCGCTACACAGGCTCGGGCTAATAGCGGTGGTGTGCGCAACGCTGGCGGCTAGTGCTTACACGTCAGTACCTGGGCATACCTGTGGCTCCACAAAGGCGTACAGCAAGGCGCAGTGCACGCGCCTGTGTCGTAGGTGTGTTACAGGGATATAAGGTGTCCGCGCCGGCCAAACAGCTCGGCGGGCGCGGCGCTTATCTCAGTCGGCTATCCAGGCGTCTTGCCAATGGCTACCGATGCCGGGCTCGAACTGGGTCGAGCCGGCTGACCATTGCGTGCAATAGCCACTCCGAGGAAAGGGACGACACTGATACAGCTGTCCCGTCTTGGGTTGCAGCACCCGGGTGCCGGCCGTGTAACTGCGCAGACCGTCCGGGAAGGTGAAGTCGTAGTTGGCGCTGCCATCGTCTGCGACGAACATCATGTCGAAGGTCTTCTGCAGCACCTGCTCGCTGCCGGCCACCTTGCCGCTGATCACCAGTTGGTGATGACCGGGCGCAGGGTTGTCGACGTTGATGCTCAAGGGCTGGCTATTGTTGGCCAGTTCGGCGGCGGCAAAGCCTTTGGCATTGCCGTCGTGGTCGTAGACGTAGCTGCTGATCTGCAGCGCGCCCACGGCGGTGACGTTGAACTCAAGCCGCAGTTGGCCGCCGCGGATGCGATAGCTGGGTTGCAAACCATCGACCAACAGGTCGTGGTCCGGCGCCGTGGCCTTGTCGATCTGCACCTCGATGCTCTGGATGCCGCTATCGGCGCGAGCAAACAGGCTGTTCTGGCCGTACACCGGCTGGATTGCGCCGTCGCTGCCGCGCTGGCCAGCCTTGAGCTGGCTCTGCTGCTGGTTAATCCGGCTGGCCAGCAGGTAGGTCCACTGGTTGCGCTGGCCCTGCTCGCTGGTTTCAACCTCTAGGCGAGTCTGCAAGTCACTGCGCTCGCCGCTGGCATCAAAGACCCGCGTCATCGCCTGGTCGCCGACGTGCAGATCCACCGAGGGGTAGAGCATGCCTTTGGCTTGCCAGGCGGATGGATCGGGTGGCGTTGTTACATCGCCGAACATCACATCCATCACGTTGTAGAAACTCATCGGCGTGTCGCCCACTTCCCACACCCCGAGGATCACCTGGTAACCCTCGCGCGGCGGTACATCGCAGTTATGGGTGACCTCCTGCGGCGGCTGTTGCATGCCGCCATCGACTACGCAGAAGGGCACCAGCTCGAACGCGGCGCGGTTTAACGGCTGATTGGCCAGCCAGTCAGGGCGGGTGATGTAGTAGCGCCAGTTGCGCGTGACATGGTTGGCGGTAAAACGCCAGGTGAAGTTCGTCGGGCCAGCCGTGATTGGGCGCTTGGCCCAGCGGCTGACGGTCTGTTCATTGAGGGGGGAGAATTGTGCCAGCCCGGCGCTGGCGATCTGGCCATCTGCGGGGCCGTTTTGTGGGAAGCCGGAGTAGCCTTCCACGCTTTGCGGTTCCCATTGCACGGCGCCGCATTGGCTGTTTTCACCCAGCTTGCACAGATAGCCGCGTGCTTCAGGTTGTTTGATATAGCCGTGGGCGAATACGTTGCCGCTACCTAGCATTAATAGTGCGCTGGCTGCGCAAATCCATTGGCGCTTGTTCATGACTGTCCCTTTTCATATTGGATAAACCTTGATGAGGCCCTATACCGGTCGCCTTGTGAGCAACACGTGAATTAGTACTCTAGTGAAGGAAGCTATAGCTTCCAGTGGAATTGACGAACGGTCGCAGCCGTTCGCACACAACTAGCCGATAGATCTCCACACACTCTCCATCTGCCTTCCATAAAGCCACCACCTACGCCGCCCAGAATCTGCCTACCTAAACCGTATCGGAGAGTTGCCGCATGAACCGCTTATTGGCTTTCAAGTTAGGCGCGATCGCCTTGTTGATTATCGTGTTGTTGATACCGCTGTCGATGATCGGCGGGCTAGTGGGTGAGCGCCAGTATCAGCGTGCCGAGGTGCTGCAGGACATCGCGCGCAGTTCCAGTTACCGCCAGCAACTCACCGGACCGATTCTGGTGCTGCCTTACACCAAGGTCTGGCAGCAGTGGAAAACTCACGCCAAGACCGGCGAGCGTTACATGGAGGAGCAGCGCCATCAGGGGCGGCTGTACTTCCTGCCAGAGCGCTTTGTGCTCAATGGCCATGTCGCCACTGAAGAGCGGGCGCGCGGCATTTACAAAGCCTTGCTGTACCGCAGCGACAATAAAATCAGCGGTGCCTTCAAGCTGCCGGCACGCCTAGGCCTGGGCGATGAGCTGGGTTTGTATCAGTTCGAGCGGCCGTTTCTTTCGGTCGGTATCAGCGACATTCGCGGCATCAGCAATGACCTGCAACTGCGCTTCAACGGACAAAACCTGAGCTTTGCCCCCGGTAGCGCCGAGGAGCGTTTCGGTGCCGGTGTGCATGCACCGCTGCCCGCGCTGGACAGTCAGGGTGGGCAGACCCTGGAGTTTGCCTTTGACCTCAAGCTGCAAGGCACCGAGCAGCTGAGCATCACCCCGGTGGGGCGTGACAGCCGCGTTGAACTGACCTCTGATTGGCCACATCCGAGCTTTATTGGCGAGTACCTGCCGAGCAGTCGCGACGTTTCTACCGAGGGGTTCAAGGCTCAGTGGCAGACCAGTTTCTTCGCCACCAACCTAGAGGAGGCGCTCGCTACCTGTGTGCGCGGCGATAACTGCAAGGGGCTGAGCGCACGCCACTTTGGGGTGAGCTTTGTTGATCCGGTGGATCAGTACTTGAAGACCGAGCGGGCGATCAAATACGCGCTGCTGTTTATCGGCCTGACCTTCGCCGTGTTCTTCCTCTTTGAAGTGCTCAAGCGCATGGCCGTACACCCCGTGCAATACGCCCTGGTGGGCATGTCGTTGGCGCTGTTCTACCTGTTGCTGCTGTCGTTGTCCGAGCACCTGAGTTTTGCCTTGGCCTATGGCATTGCAGCCATCGCCTGTGTGCTGCTGATTGGCTTCTACGTCAGCCACGTGCTGCGCAGTGCCCAGCGCGGTGCAGGCTTTGCCACCTTGCTGGCGCTGCTCTACGGCATGTTGTTCGCTTTGCTCGGGGCTGAGGATTACGCCCTGCTGATGGGCTCGGTGCTGGTCTTCGGTGTGCTTGCTGGGGTGATGGTGCTGACGCGCAAACTCGACTGGTATGGCGTCGGCGGCCTGCCATCAGTCAAAACAGCCAACGAAGGTTGAGGTGTGCGGCGCAGGTTCAGCCTGCGCGGCTTTCTTGCTTGGAGATGTGAGCATGATGCGTTTCTTGATGCAGTTCTCTGCGTGTTTTGCCTTGGGGCTGGCGGTGGCCTTGATGGTGCTGCTGGGGCTGATGTTTTGCGGCCAGTTTGACTTGATCAAAGGCCTGCAGTTGACCGGGCAGCCGCTGGCGCAATTGAGCCTGATGCTCTTGCCGGAGGTTTTTTGGGCGAGCCTGACCGGTTTCGCGGGGGCTGCGCAAAATCCCGAGGTGCAGTCGTTTCTAAGCCTGTGCGCGGCGTTGGGCCAGGTGGGGTTACTGCTGGCGATTGGGTTTTTCCGCCTGTGGTACGCGCAATGAGTGGGCGCGTGGGTTTGCGTGAAGAGTCACGCGCGGCACATAAACTGGCCCGGCAGATTGCCCGGTTATTTGCTGGGGCGGGTCTGCGACCCCAGCTAGGGCGGCGCTCTGACGTGGCGCTACTGCGGCGGCCTGGCTCTGAGCCTTAGCCCGTTTTCGGCCTTTGCGGGCTTGGCTGTACGCGCTTTACCGGGGCGACGCTGTGCTCAGCAGTCACCTGTTCTCGGCTAATTGCTTGCGCGCCGTTAGACCAAGGTGGGGTGTCTATAACCCGGACGGTTAAGTGGGCGTTGCCGCGCCTAGTCATGCGGGGCTTAAGCATCCTTGCAACGCGCCGTAAGCCGGCTAATACCAATGTCTAGCTGTCGGCTTGTGGTGACCTGCTGCTAGCTTGAAGGTGCATGAGAATAACAATAACCGGAGGAGTTTATGACTTCTGAAAAAGAAAACGCTGCAGCGTACTGGAAGGCGAATGTACGGCTGATTACCTTGAGCCTGATTGTCTGGGCCTTGGTGTCTTTTGGCTTCGCCATATTGCTTCGACCCATGCTGGCAGGCATCTCTGTCGGCGGTACCGATCTTGGCTTCTGGTTCGCCCAGCAAGGCTCGATCATTACCTTTGTCGTGATCATTTTCTTTTATGCCTGGAAAATGAACAGACTCGATAAACAATTCGGGGTCGAGGAATAATCCATGAGCCAGTTTGTAATCAATATGCTGTTTGTGGGCGCATCCTTTGCGCTCTACTTCGGCATCGCTATCTGGGCACGTGCCGGCTCAACCAAAGAGTTCTACGTTGCCGGTGGTGGTGTTCATCCGGTCACTAACGGCATGGCAACTGCAGCCGACTGGATGTCTGCAGCCTCCTTTATTTCCATGGCGGGCCTGATTGCCGCCGGTGGTTATGCCAACTCAACCTTCCTGATGGGCTGGACCGGCGGCTATGTGCTGTTGGCCATGCTGCTGGCACCTTACTTGCGCAAATTCGGCAAGTTTACCGTGCCGGATTTCATCGGTGACCGCTTCTACAGCAACAGTGCGCGTATGACTGCGGTGGTCTGCCTGATCGTCATCTGCGTAACCTACGTGATCGGTCAGATGGCCGGTGCTGGCGTGGCGTTCTCGCGTTTCCTTGAGGTGAGCAACTCCACCGGTATCTGGATCGCTGCCGGCGTAGTGTTTGTCTATGCGGTGTTTGGCGGCATGAAAGGCATCACCTACACCCAGGTGGCGCAGTACGTGGTGCTGATCATTGCGTACACCATCCCAGCGGTGTTCATCTCGCTGCAACTGACCGGCAATCCGATTCCGATGTTCGGCATGTTCAGCGAACACACCGAGTCTGGTCTGCCGCTGCTGCAGAAGCTCAATGAAGTTGTTGCCGGGTTGGGCTTTACCGACTACACCGCTGATGTCAGCAACAAGCTGAACATGGTGCTGTTCACCATGTCGCTGATGATCGGTACGGCCGGTTTGCCGCACGTCATCATCCGCTTCTTCACCGTGCCGAAAGTGGCTGATGCACGTTGGTCGGCGGGTTGGACACTGATCTTTATCGCCCTGCTGTACCTCACTGCTCCGGCTGTGGCGTCCATGGCGCGTCTGAATCTGATCAACACGGTTTACCCACAGGGTGTCGAAGCGCCAGCACTGGCGTATGAAGAACGTCCAGAGTGGGTGAAAACCTGGGAAACCACCGGTTTGATCAAGTGGGAAGACAAGAACGCTGACGGCCGCATTCAGCTGTACAACGATGTTGCGCCTGCCTTCACGCCGACTGCCGAAGCGCGCGGCTGGAAAGGCAACGAGTTGACCGTTAACAACGACATTCTGGTTCTGGCTAACCCGGAAATTGCCAACCTGCCGGGCTGGGTGATTGGTTTGATTGCAGCGGGTG
>CAMCJM010000136.1 GCA_945874835.1 Pseudomonas synxantha
TCGACCGCATCACTCACCACTGCGACATCCTCGAAACCGGCAACGACTCATTCCGCTTCAAGCAACGCAAAAAGGCGGTGAAAAGCACCTGAGCAACTGGAAACTTTTGGACGCTGTTGCCTGGAAAGTTTTGGATGCTGATTGACATCGTCAGCTTCATAGAGCTGGGAGAATCGCTCGCCATCGCCTCTAATAAATGTCTTGATTGTGTAGTTCATGTTTACACTATAGCGTACTTTAGAAGAATGAAAAGGACGTTTACACCTGATTCTTGGTGCGGTGATGGTTTTCGTGTCGCATGTTAAGATCTGATCAGGATTCAAGGGGTGGTGAGTGATGACTGTTTACAAAAATACAGCTGACAGGGTGGTAGTACTCGATACCGAGACAACAGGTATGCCGGTCGCCGATGGTCATCGGATCATCGAAATCGGTTGTGTCGAGTTGATGGGGCGGCGTCTGACCGGCCGGCATTTCCACGTTTACCTGCAACCTGATCGTGAAATCGATGAAGGCGCAATCGCTGTCCACGGCATCACCAATGACGCGTTGAAGGACAAACCGCGCTTCAAGGAAGTTGCCGATGAGTTCTTTGAATTTATCAAAGGCGCGCAGTTGATCATCCACAACGCAGCGTTCGACGTTGGCTTTATCAACAATGAATTTGCCCTGCTAAAACAGCATGACCGCGCGGATATCAGTGAACACTGCTCGATCCTCGACACCCTGATGATGGCCCGTGAGCGCCATCCTGGGCAGCGCAACAACCTCGACGCCCTGTGTAAGCGTTACGGGGTCGATAACTCGGGTCGTGAATTGCACGGCGCGTTACTTGACGCTGAAATTCTCGCTGACGTGTACCTGACCATGACCGGCGGGCAGACCAACCTGTCGCTGGCCGGTGATGGCTCCGAAGGTGACAGCAACGGTCGTCAACAGCCCAGCGCTATCCGTCGTTTATCTGCCGAGCGCACACCCACTCGCGTGCTTCGTGCCAGTGCCGCAGAGCTTGATGCGCACTTGGCGCGCCTGGCCATTATTGAGAAATCCGCCGGTGCGCCGCCGCTCTGGGTGCAGCTCGAACAGCCAAAAGCTGAGGCCTGAGTCGCCTAGGAGTTATCCACTCGCGACCTTTTCTTACAGCGGTACGCTGAGGGGGTTCCGCCTGACGGAGCCAGCCTCTACCCTGAGGAGATAGGCAAGCTTCGACTTGCCGCTCTTCAGGGGCGCCATAATGTATAAAGACCTCAAGTTTCCCGTCCTCATCGTGCACCGCGACATCAAGGCCGACACCGTGGCCGGTGATCGCGTGCGCGCCATTGCTCAAGAGCTGGAGCAAGACGGCTTCAGCATCCTGTCTTCGGCCAGCTCTGCAGAAGGTCGCATCGTCGCTTCCACGCACCATGGCCTGGCCTGCATCTTTGTGGCGGCAGAAGGTGCCGGCGAGAATCAGACGCTGTTGCAGGACATGGTTGAGCTGATTCGCATTGCGCGCCGCCGCGCGCCGCAATTGCCGATTTTTGCTCTGGGCGAACAGGTCACCATCGAGAATGCACCTGCCGCCGCCATGGCTGACCTCAATCAATTGCGCGGCATTCTGTACCTGTTTGAAGACACTGTGCCGTTCCTCGCGCGCCAAGTGGCTCGGGCGGCGCGCAATTATCTGGATGGCCTGCTGCCGCCGTTTTTCAAAGCACTGGTGCAGCACACGGCGCAGTCAAACTACTCTTGGCATACGCCTGGCCACGGCGGCGGTGTGGCTTACCGCAAAAGCCCGGTGGGCCAGGCCTTCCATCAGTTTTTCGGGGAAAACACCCTGCGCTCCGATTTGTCTGTCTCGGTGCCAGAGTTGGGGTCGCTGCTCGATCACACCGGCCCGCTGGCCGAAGCCGAGGAGCGGGCGGCGCGCAATTTTGGGGCGGATCACACCTACTTTGTAATTAACGGCACCTCAACGGCGAACAAGATCGTCTGGCACAGCATGGTCGGCCGTGATGATCTGGTGCTGGTGGACCGTAACTGCCACAAGTCGATTCTGCATTCGATCATCATGACCGGTGCGATTCCGCTGTACCTGTGCCCGGAGCGCAACGAGCTGGGCATTATCGGGCCGATTCCGTTATCCGAATTCAGCCGTGAGTCAATCCAGGCCAAAATCGACGCCAGCCCGTTGGCGCGTGGTCGTGTGCCGAGCAGCAGCGGGGCGATGGTCAAACTGGTGGTAGTGACCAACTCGACCTACGACGGCCTGTGTTACAACGCCGAGCTGATCAAACAAACCCTGGGCAACAGTGTTGAGGTGTTGCACTTCGATGAGGCCTGGTACGCCTATGCGGCGTTCCATGAGTTTTACGCCGGCCGCTATGGCATGGGCACCGCGCGCAGCGCCGACACGCCATTGGTATTCACCACCCATTCCACGCACAAGTTGTTGGCTGCGTTCAGCCAGGCCTCGATGATTCATGTGCAAGATGGTGGCAAGCGCCAGCTGGATCGGGACCGTTTCAACGAAGCTTTTATGATGCACATCTCCACGTCACCGCAGTACGGCATCATCGCCTCGCTGGATGTGGCGTCCGCCATGATGGAAGGCCCGGCAGGGCGCTCGCTGATTCAGGAAACCTTCGACGAAGCCTTGAGCTTTCGCCGCGCGCTGGCCAATTTGCGGCAGAACCTCAGTCCTGATGACTGGTGGTTCACCATCTGGCAACCGGCCAAGGCCGAGGGTGCTGATGATGTAATGACCGAGAACTGGTTGCTGCAACCGCAAGCGGATTGGCATGGCTTTGGTGACGTGGCCGAGGACTACGTGCTGCTTGATCCGATCAAGGTCACCCTGGTTATGCCCGGCCTTACGGCTGACGGCACCCTTGATCAGCGTGGTATTCCAGCCGCTGTGGTCAGTAAGTTTCTTTGGGAGCGTGGCCTGGTGGTGGAAAAAACCGGCCTGTATTCGTTCCTGGTGCTGTTCTCGATGGGCATCACCAAGGGCAAATGGAGCACCTTGCTGACTGAATTGCTGGAGTTCAAACGCAGCTACGACGCTAACCTGCCACTGGCCAACGTACTCCCTTCAATTGCGCAGGCTGGTAAGGCGTTTTACCAGGATATGGGCTTGCGTGACCTGTGCGATGCCCTGCATGCCTGCTACCGCGAAAACGCCACCGCCAAGGCGTTGAAGCGGATGTACACGGTATTGCCGGAAGTGGCGATCAAACCGGCGGATGCCTACAACCAATTGGTGCGTGGCGAAGTTGAAGCCGTACCTATTGAGCTGCTTGAGGGGCGTATTGCCGCAGTAATGCTAGTGCCCTATCCGCCGGGTATTCCATTGATCATGCCGGGGGAGCGCTTTACCGCACAGACCCGCTCGATCATCGATTACCTAGAGTTTGCGCGCACCTTCGATCAAAGCTTTCCAGGCTTTGACGCGGATGTGCATGGTTTGCAGCGTGAGAATGGACTGTACACCGTGGACTGCATCAAGGTTTAACCATCACCGTTGCTGATCACGGCAGTGGCTGCCGGCGCGCGTTCGGCTTTTGTGTGAGCATCCTTATTAGATCAAGCGTTTATCGTGGACAGGTAAAAATTGAGCTTAACTTTAACGGCGTGGCCCTCGTCACATTAGCCAGCATCGACATTTGCCGGTTGGTTGTTATAGTTGCTCCATTTTTACCCCAATAAGATTTCCACGCGCTTACGCGCCCTGCTGAGGATGACTGCCGTGTCCGACTACAAAGCCTTTAACGTCGTGTTGGCAGATAAGGTTGCCCATGTGGTGATAAACCGCCCGGAAAAAGTCAATGCAATGAATGCGGACTTCTGGCGCGAAATCATCGAGATTTTCCGCTGGGTGGACGACACCGACGAGGTTCGTGCCGTGGTTATATCCGGTGCCGGCAAGCACTTCTCGTCGGGTATTGATCTGATGATGCTGGCATCCATCGGTAATCAGATGGGCCCGGACGTTGGCCGCAATGCGGAAAAACTACGCCGTAAGATTCTTGAACTGCAAGCCTCCTTCAATGCCGTAGACAACTGCCGCAAACCTGTTTTGGCAGCCATTCAGGGTTACTGCCTGGGCGGTGCTATTGACCTGATCTCCGCCTGTGACATGCGTTACGCCACCGTTGATGCACAGTTCTCGATTAAAGAAATCGACATTGGCATGGCGGCTGACGTGGGCACACTGCAACGCCTGCCGCGCATTATCGGCGATGGCATGATGCGTGAACTGGCGTTTACCGGGCGCACCATTGAGGGTGATGAGGCGCAGCGTATTGGCTTGGTCAATCGCACATTTACTGACGCGGATGCTCTGCTCGACGGCGTTATGGCAATTGCCCGCGAGATTGCCAGCAAGTCCCCAGTGGCGATTCGTGGCACCAAGGAAATGATTCGCTACATGCGCGATCATCGCGTAGATGACGGCCTTGAATACATCGCCACCTGGAACGCCGCCATGCTGCAATCGGCCGACCTGCGTGTCGCCATGACGGCGCACATGACCAAGCAAAAGCCGGAGTTTGCCGACTGATGCCCTTTGTTCAGCTGTTTCCATCACTGACGCGGGAGGCGTAAACGCTCATGGTATCTGGAGCCACGTCGCTCAATTTGGTGCGTGATGAATTGTTCGCCACCATCGAAGAGGCTGAAGCGAGCCTCGAGCAATTTATCGCCGACCGTAACAATGGCAGTCTGCTGCAGCAAGCGGTGGAGAGTCTGCATCAGGTGCGTGGAACGCTGAATCTGATTGAACTGGCAGGGGGTGAACTGCTGGCTCAGGAGGTGCTGGATCAAGCCACTGATATTCCCGCTGGCGCCGGTAAAGAGCGCGACGTGCAGCTTTCGGCGCTGAGCAATGCCTTGCATGTGCTGCGTCGTTATCTGGAAAACGTCGAGGCCAACCGGCAGGAAATGCCAGAACTGTTGTTGCCGGCCATCAACGACCTGCGTCAGGCTGGCGGGCAGCCAGCATTGCCAGAAAGTTTTTTCTTCAGTGTACGTCTTGATCATGCCCGCCCACGGACCGCGCCGGCTGCCGTTGATGGTGCCGCACGGGAAACCCAAGGCAGGCGCCTGCGCCAAATGTATCAAGTGGGCTTGCTGGGCTTTATCCGTGAGCAAAACCCGCAGGCCAGTCTCAAATTGATGGGGCGCGCGCTTGGGCGTCTCGACAGCCTGTTTGCCAATGAACCGCGTGCTCGTTTGTGCTGGATCGGCGCGGCCGCCATCGAGTCGCAGGTGGAGGGGCACTTGCTTGCGCGAAAATCACGTAAGCAGTTGTTCTCGCGTTTTGATCGTGAACTCAAGCAAATGCTGGCCAACGGTCAATATGAAGCCCCGCGCAATTTGCTTAAAGAATTGCTCTATTTGGTGGCTTTGGCTGATTCTCAAGGCTCACAGGCCAGCGCCGTTCGTGAGGTGTTCGGTTTAATGCCGATGCCCTTTACCGATCACCTGCTGGAAGAGGAATACCAGCGTCTGGCAGGGCCAGGGCAGTCGGTAATGCGCTCTTTGAGCTCGGCGATTCGCGAAGAGCTCACCAGCGTCAAAGACATGCTGGACTTGATTGAGCGCGGCACCTTGCAGAATGACAGCCTCAACGGTCTGCACGCCCAACTGGGTAAGTTGAGCAAAACGCTCGGCATGGTTGGCCTGAGTTCGGCTGGCAATTCGCTCAATGCACAACTGCAAACCGTTGCCAGTTGGTGTGAGGGCGCAGAGCCGCAGCCCAACGAGTTGCACAAGTTAGCTGATGCTGTGCTGTATGTTGAAGGCATGGTGGCCAGCCTGGAACGTGGTGACCGTAGCGACGCTCGGCTGGCCCAGGTGCAACCGGGTGATGAGGCTGATTCCTTCGCGCAACATCAACTCAAGGAGGCGCGCATCGTTGTGGTTGATGAAGCGCAAGCAGGGTTGGCCCTGGCCAAGCGCGCGATTACCGCTTATCTGGAGTCGGGGGGTGATCGCATGCACCTCTCGAATGTGCCCTTTAGCCTGCAAGCCGTGAGGGGCGGGCTGTGGTTCCTCAATCAAAGTCGCGCCGCGTTGCTGATTGGGGCCTGCGCCGACTACATCCAGAAACACATGCTCGATGCACCGCAGATGCCCTCTGAGCAAATGCTCGAAACCTTGGCCGACGCCCTGAGCAGCCTTGAGTATTACCTCGAAGCAGGGGCGGTGATGCGCCCCGAAACCAAACCCAGTGTGCTTGATCTGGCCGCCGAGAGTATTCGCGCGCTGGGAATGCCGTTGGAGGAGTAAGCATGTCTGCCTGGCAGCCATCCGTGCTTGATGCTGCCCAGCCGGGTGGTTGGGCAGTGGTTCACTTCAAGCAACATTTTCTGGCTGACAGCAACGGTGTGTTGTTCCCCCGCGAGTGGTTGAAAAAGCAAGACTTGCCTATTCTCGCCGAACACGGGCTTGGCCATTTTGCCGGTGATATGGTCTACCTGTTGGAGTTGGCGCAGACCTTCGATATGCCGGGTTGTCACTGGCAGAGCCTGCGTCAGTTTTTGCTACACGGTGAGGTGGACACCTTCAAGCTCCTCAGCTATGCCACGCAGATTGGCACCTGGGCCAGCCACCATCGGTTTTGCGGCAGTTGTGGCAGCGTCATGCAAGCAGTCCATGGCGAGCGCGCCATGCATTGTGAGCAATGCGAGCTCAGGCTCTACCCGCGGTTATCACCCAGCATGATTGTGTTGGTAACCCGTGGTGATGAAGTGCTGTTGGCCAGGTCGCCGCGCTTTGTGCCTGGCGTCTACAGCACCTTGGCCGGTTTTGTCGAAGCCGGTGAATCTGTTGAGCATTGTGTGGTGCGTGAAGTGCGCGAAGAGGTTGGGGTTGAAGTGCACAACCTTCAATACATGGGCAGCCAAGGCTGGCCGTTTCCCCATTCGTTGATGCTCGGCTTTCACGCCGAATATGCATCAGGCGATATCGTCATGCAGGTCGACGAAATAGAGGGCGCGGGTTGGTTCAGCGTGCATGATCTGCCGCCATTGCCCGCCGCCCGCTCGATTGCCCGCCACCTTATTGATGTCTACGTAGCGCGTCGGCTAGGCCAGCCCGAACCAGTGTTGCCAAGCTAGGCGTGCCGTTAGCGCCAGCACCACGAGAATAAATACAGGCCGTATAAACCGCGAGCCGCCCTTGATCGCGGTTCGTGCACCGAGGTAAGCGCCCACCATCAAGCCCAGCCCCATGCAAATGCCCAGCAGCCACACCACCTGGCCGCTGAAGATGAAAATGCTCAAGGCACAGGCATTGCTGACAAAGTTCATGCTACGAGCCACACCACTGGCGCGCAGCAAGTCGAGCGGATAAAGCATCAGGCTGCTGACCGTCCAAAAGGCACCTGTTCCGGGGCCTACCACACCATCATAAAAGCCCAGCGCCAAGCCTTGCGGCCACTGACTGGCTTTGACGATGGGTGCATCCGTGCACATTTGCGCAGCGGGTGTTTTGCCAAACAATAGGTACAGACCACAGGCGAATACCACTACGGGCAGTAACTGGTTTAGCCAATCCGATGGCAGCCAGTGGGCTAAAACAGCCCCTAACCATGCGCCGATTGCGGTAGCAACCAGGGCATGGCGCCATTGAGCCGGACTAAACAGTTTGCGGCGGTAGAAGGTGTAACTGGCCGTCGCCGAGCCGAAGGTGGCGCACAGCTTATTGGTGCCTAGCGCCAGGTGCGGCGGAATGCCTGCGGTCAACAGCGCTGGAATGGTCAGTAATCCACCGCCGCCAGCGATGGCATCGATAAAGCCGGCAATGAATGCGACCGCAACCAAGATGGCCAGGGTCGACAACTCAAT
Source organism: Pseudomonas synxantha (assembly GCA_945874835.1). Classification (GTDB taxonomy): domain Bacteria; phylum Pseudomonadota; class Gammaproteobacteria; order Pseudomonadales; family Pseudomonadaceae; genus Aquipseudomonas; species Aquipseudomonas synxantha_B. The sequence continues at coordinate 7,830 of CAMCJM010000136.1, forward strand.
GCCCAGTTCAAATGGGAATACCATGTAAAACACGCTCTGCGTCTAATTGTGCGTGACGTCGGCTGTTCGCCAGCCAGACAGCTGCGCATAATGCCGAGAATTAAACAGATAAGGAATGCATCGCAATGCAATATGGCGGACTGGCTTGGGCTACAGCATTGTTGGCCTTACTTGCGGCGTTTATTGCCCTGCGTATTTTATTCAACCGCAGTTGGTTCTTGGGCTGGCTCAGAGGCACCTGTGGCTTGGTATTCCTGGCGCTGGCGGGGCTGATTGGTTTATTGGCCAATGACGTGCGCAGCTATGCCCCTATTGCTGATGACAAGCCGCTGGCGACCCTGAGTTTCAAAGCCGAAGGGCCGGTGTATCGAGTGAGTGTGCTGGAGGGCGCTAAAGAACGCACCTTCACCCTGGAGGGGGATCTTTGGCAGCTTGATGCACGTTTTTTGCAGTGGAAAGGTCTGGCGGCATTGATCGGGTTGCAGCCGGGTTATCGGCTGGAAAAGTTATCAGGCCGCTTCCTTTCTATCGAGCAACAAACGCTGGCTCAGCACACGCGCGTTCAGCTCGCCGAAAGTCCCTACGGAGTCGATCTCTGGCGTTGGCTACGCATGGGGCAGCGTGATCTGTTTATGTTTGACGCCCAAGCCAGGCGGGTTAATTTCCTGCCCCTAGCAGATGAGGCGGTTTATCGCATCAATCAGACCCCAGCAGGCCTTTTGGCGGAACCAATGAACCCTGCGGCCAAGCAAGCGCTCAAGGATTGGCAATAAGCTGAGGCATTTGAGTCTTTAAGACTGGCGCAGGCCTGCGTCTTGGTGAAGCGATAAGTCGGTTGATGTGAGCGCAACGAAAGCCAGAAGGTCACCTGTCTCGCTGGACTTCATTGTGTAAGCCTCAACGTATCCGCGCCCAATCCCACACACCGGCTCAAAGTACTTTGCCGCTGCCTCTAAGCGCAGTTGGCGCAAGTGCATGCTCTGTAAAAGGGTGTTGATGCACTGCGTTCAGTGCTAGGGGAAGGTGGGCTCGCCTTTCAATACTCCATGGCTAAATAGCATCGAGTAGGAGGCGGGGTCACCCCCGCCGTCCTCTCACACCACCGTGCATACGGTTCCGTATACGGCGGTTCCTGCCTACTGACCAACAGCGTCAGCGAGCTTGGTTCCGTTGATGTGTCGCCTGCGGTATCTAAGCGCCCAGACCGGCCCTCGGAGCTTCCGGCTCCTACCTCCTGATGGTCTCGACCCCCGCTA
>CAMCJM010000137.1 GCA_945874835.1 Pseudomonas synxantha
AGCCCCGGAAACGGGCCAAATGCGCGGAAAAATCCGTGCGATGCACAGGAGTTGCCTCGAATTGACTGATTAACGAGCCTTGGCTTTTTGAAAAATCGGTTACGCAGCGCTCTGGGCTAGAAAACATGATTTGTTCAGCGTTTCCTTAAATCTTCGAAGTATCCGATCAGAAATAAAAATGCCAGTCAGCTTAACTGACTGGCATTAGGCCAATGGCCGCCGTTTTTCATTTATTGCAACACCGCTTATCCCAGACCGAACGGATCATCCAGCGAATGGTTCGGCGCGGTGAACCAGCGCGGCCCATCGGCGCTCATGTAGAAGTGATCCTCCAGACGCACGCCGAACTCGCCCAGCACGCAGATCATCGGCTCATTGCTGAAGCACATGCCCTCTGCCAGCGGTGTCAGATCGCCGCGCACCAGATACGGTCCCTCATGGATATCCAGACCGATACCGTGGCCGGTGCGATGCGGCAGCCCCGGCAATTTGTAATCCGGGCCCAGGCCCGCCGCTTCCAGGCTGCGCCGCGCAGCAGCATCCACCGCCTGACAGGGCTGACCGAGTTGTGCAGCCTCGAATGCGGCCAACTGCGCGGCCTTCTCGATATTCCAGAAATCACGTTGACGCTGACTGGGTTCGCCGAAGACATAGCTGCGGGTGATGTCCGACAGATAGCCGTGCACCTGGCAACCGGGGTCGATCAGCACCATATCGCCCTGCTTAAGGGTCTGCGCGTGTTTAACGCCATGGGGAAAAGCACTGGCCGGACCAAATAGCACAATGCAGAACGTCGAGCCCGCAGCCCCGACGGCGCGATGCGCCTGCTGAATAAACTCGGCGACCGCTGTGGTACTGATGCCTTCGTGCAGCACACTGGCGACGGCCTTGTGCACTTCAAGGGTCATGTCCTTGGCACGCTGCATCAGGGCCAGCTCCGCCGCTGATTTGCGCTGCCGGCAGTAAGCGCTGACCACAGCGCCATCGACAAACTCGTAGCCCCTGGCCAGGCGGCGTATGCCATCGACCATAAAGAACGCCAGCGTCGGACAGAGGCCGATTTTCACTGGCTGCTCTGGATCGGCCGTGATGCCCATTCGCTGCAGGGTATCGAGCAGCAACTGATAGGGGCTTTCGTGCTCCTGCCAGGTATTGATGTCGCCAGCGAGCACCTGGAAATCGCGAATCGTCCCGACTTCGAACGCCGGGGCGAGATATTCCAACGGTCCATCAGCCGGAAGGATGGCCCCCACCATGCGCTCACTGGGATGCCAGCGCACACCAGTGAAATACTGCAGATTGCTACCGGCGTTGATAAACATCGCGGCAATACCTTCGGCCTGCATCCGCGCCTGGGCGCGACTCACCCGCGCCTGGTATTCACCAAGCGCGATTGGTTGCGCGCCATCCATCATGTTGTGTAGCCCGGCAAGCGCCTGTTGCGGCGTACAACCTCCGACACCGAGGGTCATCTCGCGCTCCTTACTGTATGGCTGATGATTTAGATGCGTGAAATTTAAGTCTGACTTAAATAGAGCGCAACGATTATTTTAGTGAGACTTAAATCCGCCGAAGCTGTCCGACGACTTTTCTGCGCGCCGCCGAACGGTATACTGGCGTTCTTTCAGCATGAGCCAGGGTTATGACCGCAGATCGCATCGGAGAACGCTTGCGCCGCTATCGGCGGGCCGCGAAGAAGACCCTGAATGAAGTCGCGAGCGAGTCGGGGCTTACCGCCAGCTTCCTCTCCCAGGCCGAGCGCAACCTGACCGGCATCTCGATTTCCTCATTGGCCAGCATCGCCAAGTCACTCGACATTCCGCTCAATGTGCTGTTCGACCAACCGCCGCAACCCGAGCCCGACTCGCACCAGGGCGAGCGGGTGCGCTATACCATCGAAGGCCAGCCCCTGGCCTACAAGCGGCTGTCCAGCAGCTTTCCGGGCAACCAGTTGAACGCGGTAAAAATGAGCATGCCGGTCGGCTATCAATCCGAACTGATCGCCCATGAAGGCGCCGAATTTGCCTACGTGCTAGCCGGAAAGATTCTCTACACCATCGACGGCCGCCAATATCCATTGAGCGCCGGCGACTCGGTGCATTTCGATGCCGGCAAGGCCCACCGCCTGGCCAATGTCGGCAACGACGTAGCGGAAATGTTGGCCATCACCACCCTCAGCCTGTTCGACGACCACAGCACGCCCTGACCTCGCGCATTGGTCTATCCAGCACAGCGCGGTGACAATCAATGTTAGTAGCGCTTAATTTTTGTTGGCCTCAATTTCAGCATGACTTAATTTCGAGCGCGACAGGTTGCTGAGCGATTTCGCTCCACCGCAGCTCTGGGCCGGTCTTTTCACCCGATAGGCCGGAACGCAGCGGTGCTGATCACAGCCCACGAGGCTGACCCTCAATGACGCCCAAAAAAAGAATAAATGAGGTACTCATGCGCACTCACACGTCCATCCAGGCCATGCTCGTCGCCGGACTGTTTCTCGGCTCGGCTTACGCATCCGCCAGCAACCTCGTGTACTGCTCCGAAGGCAGCCCAGGCGGTTTCGACCCAGGCCAGTACACCACTGGCACTGACTTCGACGCTGCCTCGGAAACCCTGTTCAACCGCCTCGCCCAGTTCGAGCGCGGTAGCACCCTGGCCGTACCGGCCCTGGCGACCGAGTGGCAGGCCAGTGAAGACGGCCTCAGCTACACATTCAAGCTGCGTCCCGGGGTGAAATTCCACAGCACTGACTACTTCACCCCCAGCCGCACCTTTAACGCTGATGACGTGGTGTTCACCTTCCAGCGCATGCTCGACAAGGATCACCCGTTCCGCAAGGCCTACCCGACCGAGTTCCCTTACTTCACCGACATGGGCCTGGACAAGAACATTGCCAAGGTGGAGAAGGTCGACGACCTAACCGTGCGCTTCACCCTCAATAGCGTGGACGCGGCCTTTATCCAGAACCTGGCGATGAACTTCGCCGCCATCCACTCCGCCGAATACGCAGACCATCTGCTAAAGACCGGCAACGCCGCCGACATCAACCAAAAGCCAATCGGCACCGGCCCCTTCGTGCTCAACCGCTACCAGAAAGACGCACAGATTCGCTTCAAGGGCAACAAGGACTACTGGCGCCGGAAGATGTGCAGATCGACAACCTGATCTTCGCCATCAACACCGACGCTTCGGTGCGCGCGCAAAAGCTCAAAGCTGGCGAATGCCAGATCACCCTGAACCCACGCCCGGCCGATCTCGCTGCACTGCAGAAAGACCCTAACCTGCAGGTGCCCAGCCAGCCTGGTTTCAACCTGGGTTACATCGCCTACAACGTAACCCGCGCCCCCTTCGACAAAGTCGAAGTGCGTCAGGCGCTGGACATGGCCATCGATAAACCGGCGATCATCAGCGCGCTCTACCAGGGCGCTGGGCAACTGGCGGTCAACGCCATGCCGCCGACCCAGTGGTCCTATGACGAAAGCATCAACGCCATCCCGCAAGACATCGAGAAAGCCAAGGCCCTGCTCAAGCAGGCTGGCGTGGCCGAAGGCACCAAGATCACCCTGTGGGCCATGCCCGTGCAGCGCCCCTATAACCCCAACGCCAAACTGATGGCCGAAATGCTCCAGGCCGACTGGGCCAAGGTGGGCATCAAGGCAGAGATCGTCAGCTACGAGTGGGGCGAGTACATCAAACGCGCCCATGCCGGCGAGCATGACGCCATGCTGATTGGCTGGACTGGCGACAATGGCGACCCGGACAACTGGCTGGGCACCCTGTATGGCTGCGACTCGGTCAATGGCAACAACTTCTCCAAATGGTGCGATGCCGGCTACGACAAGATCGTCAAACAGGCCAAGGCGATTACTGATCGCGACGCCCGCAGCGAGCTGTATCAGCAGGCGCAGCAGATCATCCAGCAACAACTGCCGATCTCCCCGATCGCGCACTCAACGGTCTATCAGCCTATGCGCAACAGCGTTAAAGGCTTCGAGATCAGCCCCTTCGGGCGCAACAGCTTCTACGGCGTCAGCAACGCACGCTGAGAGCGGCATCAACGGCGGGCCTGAGCGCCCGCCGAACACCTAATAAAAACGACTGTATTCCTCCTCCGGCAACCACCGGCTGAGTGTTTCGTAGCTGCCAAAACGTTAGCAAGAATGTGCTTCCCGAGCGGTGCCGAGGCTGTTGCGCCCCGGCGAAAAGTAGCCCGTATAAGTACTCCTTGCCTGATAAAAAAGCCGTTACAGGAGCCAACAGATGACCTTCACCCTTCGCGCCAGCATTGTTTTGAGCCTCGCCCTCGGCTGCGCGGCCGTCCAGGCAAAGCCATTGGTGGTGTGCACCGAGGCAGCGCCGGAAGGCTTCGATATCGTGCAATACACCACGGCGGTAACCGCCGATGCGGCGTCTGAAGCACTGTTTGATCGCCTGGTGCGCTTCAACCCCGGCACCACCGAAATCGAACCGGCCCTGGCCGAGCACTGGGATATCAGCCCCGATGGGCTGAGCTACACCTTCTATTTGCGCAAAGGGGTGAAATTCCACAGCACACCGTGGTTTACCCCCAGCCGCGAAATGAATGCCGATGACGTGCTCTGGAGCATCCAGCGCCAACATGACCCCAAGCCCCCCTGGCATGCCCAGTCTGGTCGCGGCTTTCCATACTTCGAAGCCATGGAGTTCGGCAAGCTGATCGCCCGTATCGAAAAGCTCGACAGCCACCGTGTTCGCTTCGTGCTCAACCAGCCCCAGGCGCCCTTTCTCGCCGACATGGCCATGGGCTTTACCTCGATCTATTCCGCCGAGTATGCCGAGCAATTGTTCAAGGCCGGCAAGCAGGAACTGCTCAACAGCCAACCGGTCGGCACCGGGCCGTTCGTGCTGCAGCGCTACGCCAAGGATGCTCAGGTGCGCTACACCAGCCACACGGATTACTGGGATGGCGAACCGGCGTCGGAAAAACTGCTATTTGCCATCACCACCGATCCCAATGTGCGCATCCAGAAACTGCGTTCTGGGGCCTGCAACATTGCCCTCTATCCACGCCCCTTCGATATTCCGGCGCTCAAGGCCGATGACAAGCTGAAGGTACTGGAACTCGACTCGCTGCTGACCGCCTACGTCGCCCTCAACGCGCGCCATAAACCGCTGGATGATGTGCGCGTGCGCCAGGCGATCAACCTGGCCTTCGACAAACAGGCTTACCTCGGCGCGCAGTTCGGCGCCGAGGGCGCCAGCCCGGCCATCGCCCCCTACCCTTCAACGCTGCTCGGCTACAACAGCCAGCTTGAGGGCTGGCCCCATGACCCTCAGCGCGCCCGTCAGTTGCTCGCAGAGGCTGGTCACGCAAACGGTATCAGCCTGTCGATATGGACTCGCCCAGGCGGCGGCCCCACCAACCCCAACCCATCACTCGGCGCGCAGATGCTGCAAGCCGACCTGGCCGCGGTCGGCATCAAGACCGACATCCGCGTAATGGAGTGGGGCGAGCTGATCAAGCGGGCGAAAAATGGCGAGCATGACCTGGCGTTTATGGGCTGGGCCGGCGATAACGGCGACCCGGATAACTTCCTCACCCCAAATCTCTCCTGCGCCGCCGCGCAGAGTGGTGAGAACCAGGCCGGCTGGTGTGATACCGAATTCGACCAGCTGATCACCCAGGCCAGGGAAACCACCGAGTTGCAGCAGCGCGCCGCGCTCTACCGCCAGGCGCTGGCGATTTTCCATGAGCAGGCGCCGTGGATTCCCCAGGCCCACCCCAAGCAATTTAGCGCGATCAGCCGTGATGTCGAGGGTTTTACCCTCAGCCCCATGGGCTCGAACAATTACGCCAAGGTAAAGCGGCACTGATTCTGCAAGCTGCACTCAAAACAGGGCCACTGGCGCGCACCTAGCCGCGCGCCAGTGGCAGATCGACACAATATGCCAGCGGCCCACGTAGCCGTTGGCGCGAATGAACTGATGCGGAGTAACAAAACCCCATGTTTGCTTTTATCGCACGCCGCCTGGGATTGCTGATTCCCACCTTCTTCGGCGTTACCTTGCTGACCTTTGCGCTGATCCGCATGATCCCCGGCGACCCGGTGGAAGTGATGATGGGCGAACGCCGCGTCGACCCGGAAATGCACGCCCAGGCCATGGAGCGCCTGGGTTTGAACAAGCCGCTGTATGCGCAGTATTTCGACTATATCGGCAAGCTGGCCCAGGGCGATCTGGGTGAGTCGCTGCGCACCCGCACCAGCGTCTGGGATGAATTCACCACGCTGTTTCCCGCCACCTTGGAATTGTCCCTCGCCGCCTTGCTGTTCGCCGGCACCCTGGGCCTGATCGCCGGGGTGATTGCTGCACTGAAACGGGGCTCGCTGTTCGACCATGGGGTAATGGGCATCTCGCTGGCCGGCTATTCCATGCCGATTTTCTGGTGGGGCCTGCTGCTGATCATGTTCTTCTCGGTGTGGCTGGGTTGGACGCCAGTGTCCGGACGCATCGATCTGCTCTACGACATCCCGCCGGTCACCGGTTTTATGCTGATCGACACCTTGCTTAGCGACGAAGAAGGCGCATTTGTCGACGCCCTACGCCATCTGATCCTGCCGGCCATCGTGCTCGGCACCATTCCACTCGCGGTCATCGCGCGCATGACCCGCTCGGCAATGCTCGAAGTGCTGCGCGAGGACTATGTGCGCACCGCCCGCGCCAAGGGCCTGTCGCCGGCCCGCGTGGTGTTTGTACATGGCCTGCGTAATGCACTGATCCCGGTGCTCACGGTATTCGGCCTGCAGGTCGGCGCGCTGCTGGCGGGCGCGGTGCTGACCGAAACCATTTTTTCCTGGCCGGGCATCGGCAAATGGCTGATCGAATCGATCGGTGCGCGTGACTACCCAGTGGTGCAGAACGGCATTCTGCTGATCGCCTGCCTGGTGATCCTGGTCAACTTCGTGGTGGACATCCTCTACGGCCTGGCCAACCCACGCATTCGCCATCAGCGCTAAGGAGAGCCCAATGACCACGCAAGCCACACTCGACCCATCGCTGTTCTACCCCTCACCGCTCAAGGAATTCTGGCAGGCCTTCGCCCACAACAAGGGCGCAGTCGCCGGGCTGGCGTTTATGATCCTGCTGGTGATCTGCGCGCTGTTTGCGCCCTGGATCGCCCCGCACGACCCCAGCGAGCAATACCGCGAGTTTCTGCTCACCCCACCGGCCTGGCTGGAAGGTGGCCAGCTGCAATTTCTACTGGGCACCGATGAAGTGGGCCGCGACCTGCTGTCGCGGTTGATCCATGGTGCACGGCTGTCGCTGCTGATCGGTCTGGCCTCAGTGCTGATGTCGTTGATTCCCGGCATCCTCCTGGGGCTGGTCGCCGGCTTCTTTCCGCGCCTGCTCGGCCCGTCGATCATGCGCCTGATGGACATCATGCTGGCCCTGCCATCGCTGCTGCTGGCGGTGGCCATCGTCGCCATCCTCGGCCCAGGGCTGATCAACACCATCTTCGCCATCGCCATCGTCTCGCTGCCGTCCTATGTGCGCCTGACCCGCGCCGCGGTGATGGGCGAGCTGAACCGCGATTACGTCACTGCCGCACGCCTGGCCGGCGCCAGCCTGCCACGGCTGATGTTTATCACCGTGCTGCCCAACTGCATGGCACCGCTGATCGTGCAGGCCACCCTGAGCTTTTCTTCGGCGATTCTCGATGCCGCCGCCCTGGGTTTTCTCGGTCTCGGCGTACAACCGCCAACCCCTGAGTGGGGCACCATGCTGGCCTCGGCGCGCGACTATATCGAGCGCGCCTGGTGGGTGGTCAGCCTGCCGGGCCTGACCATTCTGCTCAGTGTGCTGGCGATCAATCTAATGGGCGACGGGCTGCGCGATGCACTCGACCCGAAACTCAAGAATGCGCAGTGAGGAACCTCGCATGAGCCTGTTGGATATCAAAAACCTCAGCGTGCGCTTCGGCGACGCCACAGCCATCCCGGTGGTCGACGGCCTCGACCTGTGCGTGGAAAAGGGCGAAGTGCTGGCGATTGTCGGCGAATCCGGCTCCGGCAAATCGGTGACCATGATGGCGCTGACGGGCCTGATCGACGCCCCCGGCATCGTCACCGCCGACAGCCTGCAGTTCGACGGCACCGACATGCTGCGCCTCAAGGGTCGCCAGCGTCGGCATATCGTCGGCAAGGACCTATCGATGGTCTTTCAGGACCCGATGACCGCACTCAACCCCAGCTTTACCGTGGGTTTCCAGATCGAGGAAGTGCTGCGCCAGCACCTGAATCTCAAAGGCCAGGCCGCACGCCAGCGCGCACTGCAGCTGCTCGACCGGGTGGAAATCCCTGCAGCCGCCAGCAGCCTGAATGCCTACCCGCACCAACTGTCCGGCGGCATGAGCCAACGGGTGGCGATTGCCATGGCGATTGCCGCCGAGCCCAAACTGCTGATCGCCGACGAACCGACCACGGCGCTGGATGTGACCATTCAGGCGCAGATCATGGACCTGCTGGTGGGCTTGCAACGCGAACAGAACATGGGCCTAGTGCTGATCACCCATGACCTGGCCGTGGTCGCCGAAACCGCGCAACGGGTCTGCGTGATGTATGCCGGGCAAGCGGTGGAGATCGGCAACGTGCCGCAGTTGTTCAGCGCCCCCAGCCACCCCTACACCGAGGCGCTGCTCAAGGCGATTCCCGAACACAGCCAGGGCCAGCGCCGCCTGACCACCCTGCCCGGCATCGTCCCGGGCCGCTACGACCGGCCAATGGGCTGCCTGCTGTCGCCACGCTGCCCCTACGCCCAGGCCCATTGCCGTGAACAACGGCCGACTCTGGATGCCCATGAACGTGGCGCGGCGCGCTGCTTCTACCCGCTCAACCTGACTGCGGAGGTGGCCTGATGAGCGCCGTCCTGACTGCTCGCGACCTCACCCGGCACTACGAAATCTCCCGCGGCCTGTTTCAGCCCAATGCCCAGGTGCGGGCGCTGAATGGCGTGTCCTTCGAATTACAGGCGGGCAAGACCCTGGCGGTAGTTGG
>CAMCJM010000138.1 GCA_945874835.1 Pseudomonas synxantha
ACTTGAAGCGCATGGCCGTATTACGCCCGCAAATCAGAAATTGAGCAAAAAACAGGCATAAATCCGGGTAAATTGGCAAAAAATGCCTGATTTCCGGAAAAGCCAATGCTCTATCTGTCTGCGGGACTCAAGTCCGACAGGCTGCTAGCTGCACAACCCTAGAAAGTGTCATTAACAGGCCTTAACCCGCAGCACCACGCCGTCCTGGCCCACTACGCGCACTGGCGTGCCTGCGGGTAGGTTTGGGCCGCTGACCAACCACAACGAGTCTCCGGCTTTTATCTTGCCGCGCCCTTCATGGATGGCCTCATGCAAGACAAAACTGCGGCCCATAAATTCGCTGCCGCGCTGGTTTAGCCCCGGTTGATCGGAGGGTTTGGCGGCGCTGCGCTGGCGCTTCCACCAGAACACCGCCGTCAGCACCGACAGCAGGCCGAACAGAATGAACTGCACTGCCCACGGCAGGCCCGGGAAGATAAAAGTCAGCACGCCGACACTGGCGGCGGCCAGGCCGATCCACAGCAGATAGCCACCTGCGCCGAACACTTCAAGAATCAGCAGCAAGGTGCCGATGGCCAGCCAGTTCCAGTACGACAGGTGCTGCAGCGTGTCCCACATGTGGTTTACCCCTTCTTCTCGGCGAAGGTCGCTTTAACGATTTCACTGATACCGCCGATCGCGCCAATCACCTGGCTGGCTTCCAGTGGCATCAGGATGACCTTGCTGTTGTTGGCGCTGGCCAGTTGGCCAAGCGCTTCGATGTATTTCTGTGCGACGAAATAGTTGACCGCCTGCACGTTACCCTGAGCAATCGCCTCGGAGACCATGCGCGTGGCCTCGGCTTCGGCCTGTGCGGCACGCTCGCGCGCTTCGGCTTCGAGGAAGGCCGCTTGGCGTTGGCCTTCGGCCTTGAGGATGTCGCCTTGCTTCTGCCCTTCAGCGGTAAGGATAGCCGCTGCACGCAGGCCTTCGGCTTCGAGAATCTGCGCGCGCTTGATGCGTTCGGCTTTCATCTGCCCGGACATGGCGGCCATCAGGTCAGCTGGCGGGCTGATGTCCTTGATCTCGATACGAGTGATTTTGATGCCCCAAGGCGCAGTGGCTTCATCGACGGTGCGCAGCAGCTTTTCGTTGATTGCATCGCGCTGGCCGAGCATGGCGTCCAGTTCCATCGAGCCAAGCACCGTACGGATATTGGTCATCACCAGGTTGCGGATGGCGTGCTCGAGGTTGTTCACCTCATAGGCTGCTTGCGCCGAATTGATGATTTGGAAGAAGCAGATGGCGTCAATTTGCACAGTGGCGTTATCGGCGGTGATCACTTCCTGCGGCGGAATGTCGAGCACGTTTTCCATGACGTTGAGCTTGCGGCCGACCTTGTCCATCACCGGTACGATGATGTTCAGGCCCGGCTTGAGCGTATTGGTGTAGCGGCCAAAGCGTTCGACTGTCCACTCGTACCCCTGGGGTACGACTTTGAAACCCATAAAAACGATGGCGACGGCGAGGCCGACAAAGAGAAAAATAACGCTGCCAATTTCCATGTGTTGTAGCTCCTGTTGGTTTGAATGCAGTGAGAAGGCGTGTGAGCTATCTAAGCACAGTTGGCCTGGGCGGTGCTGTCGATACGGTTGCAGGGTGTGCCGGTCAACGGTTGTCGATGCGGGTCAGGGCGTCAATCAGGTGTTGGTCGCGCTCATAGATGTCCGGGTAATAGCGCAGGGTGCCATCGGCGCTGGCTTCCGCCGTCCAGTAGGTCATCAGCAATTGCGCCGGAAGTCGCGGCCGATAGGACTGGGTGTGGCCGCTGCCGATCTGTGTTTGCACCTGTTGCAACTCGTCCGGGCTGAGCAGCCAGGCCAGCAGGTTGTCGACGCCCTCGACCCGTACGCAGCCAGAACTGAACGCGCGCGGTGACTTGCTGAACAGATGCTGGCTGGGCGTGTCGTGCAAGTAAACGGCAAAGGGGTTATCGAAACGCAGCGCCACCTTGCCGAGCGGGTTATGGCTGCCGGCGGCCTGACGCAAGCGGATGGCACCGGGGTTGTTCCAATCCAGCGTGCTGGGATCGAGGGCATTGCCGTCACGGTCGAGCACGCTCATGTGCTGCTGTTGCAGAAAACTCAGGTCGGCGCGAATCGCCGGCAGTTTGTCTTCGCGCAGGATGGTCGGCGGTACAGTCCAGGTGGGGTTGAGGCTTAGGCGGTCGATACGTGAAGCCAGCAGCGGCGTTTGCCGTTCGCTGCGCCCGACCTGCACACGGCTGCGCCATTGCAGTTGTCCTTGCTGATAAATTTGCAACTCGCCCGCTGCGATATTGACCAGTACCTGCATATTTCGCAGGTCATCGGCGAGCCAGCGCAAGCGTTCCAGGTTGATGCGCAACTGCGCCCGGCGCACCGCCGCACTGACGTTGAGCGCGGCCAGGCTGGCAGGGCCGAGAATGCCGTCCGGGTTTAGGCCGTGGTCAGTTTGGAACTGTTGCACTGCGCGCTGCGTCGCCGGGTCGTAGTCATCCGCCGCCTCAGCTGCCTCCTCAGCGCTCAGGTAGCCTTGGGCGGTGAGTCGTGTGCGCAAGGCCGGCAGGCGAGGGTCACGGCCAGCGGGCTTGAGCAATACGCCGCCGTTGAGGGTGGTCCATTCACTTAGGGGTTGCAGGCGCTGCTGCGCATACACCTGGCGCAGGTGAAGGTAGTGCGGGCTGTCCGGGCGGGCCTCGGCAAAGGCCTGCGCCGGTGTTTGCAGATGCAGCAGGGCCAGCGACAGCGCTGCCAGTTGGGCATCGGTTGCTGGTAAAGCCGGCGCGCGCCACATCGGTTCCAGGCGTTGCTGCGGCAAACGGCCCTGGCGCAGGTGCAGCAGGGCTTGCAGGTAGCTGTGGCTGGTCAGCAGATCGGCGCAGTCGAGGCGTTCGATCTGCTGGGTTGCGATCAGCGGCAGCGGGTAGTCGCTGCTGTTCAGTCCATCGTCGGCCAACTGTTCGGTCTGCTCATGCAGTTGCAGCAGTTGCGCGCTGGTTTGCCAGGCGGGCAGGCCGCCGCGCTGTTCATAAAACTGCTGCAATCGCGTCAGCGCCTTTTCGTCTAGGCTTGCCGGCAGGGGCGCGCATTCGGTGCCGAGCGGTGCCAGCAAAGGGCGCAAATCGTGGGCTGGGGCAAACAGCGGAGTGCCCGCATTCGCGACCAGTGGCAGGAAGAGCAGGCAGAGGCTCAGGTAATATGGTCGTTTTTTGAACAAGCGTCTGCTCCGGCCCTTGGCGTTGCGTGAATGCTGCGCGTCGATCAGCCTGAACAGTATAGACAGTGCCGTCGTTGGCTCCTGTGACAGACCCGGAGGTATGGGTGTCCATACATCGTTCCATTGCCCGTTTTTGCCTGCTGAGCCTGTGCCTTATCGCCACGCCGCTGTCGGCGCTGGCCAGCGCGCCCGATGCCCTGCTGCGTGACCTGGGTCGCATCGCCCCGGCGCTCAACCCGCAGGCCTTGCGCCATGCCTTGGGCGCAATGCAGTGCGCGGTCAATCATGGCGCGGAACCGGCGCGCCGGTTGGCGGTGATCGATTACTCGTTGCCCTCCAGCCAGCGCCGTTTATGGATTTTCGACCTGCAACGCAAGCGCCTGTTGCTGCAGGATTACGTTGCTCATGGGCGTAAATCCGGGGAGAACTTTGCGCAGGTTTTTTCCAACCAATTGGGCAGCCATAAAACCAGCTTGGGTCTGTTTCGCACCGCCGAAAGTTATCGGGGTAAGCACGACTATTCCCTGCGTATGGACGGCCTGGAGCCGGGCCTGAATGACCGCGCCCGCGAGCGCGCCATCGTGATTCATGGTGCGGCCTATGTAACGCCAAACTGGGTGGCAAAACATGGTCGCTTGGGCCGCAGCCTGGGCTGCCCGGCAGTGCGCCCGGAAGTAGCGCGCATGGTGGTGGATCAGCTCAAGGGCGGGCAGTTTCTGTTTGCCTGGCATAACGACCAGCGCTGGCAGCAGCACTCGGCCTATCTGCAATGTGAGCCGCAGCGTGTGGCGGATATCGTGGCCCGCCAGCAGCGCTTGCCGAGAAGCTGAATCTTTACTTCTGCTCGCTCTGCGGGGTTACTCGCAGCACTTCCTCGATGGTGGTCAGCCCGGCCGCGACCTTCTGCGCGCCTGACAGGCGCAGGCTGCGCATGCCTTCTTTAAAGGCGTGGCGGCGCAGCGCAATCAGGTCGGTATCTGCGGTGATCAAGGGCTTCATCGCATCATTGATCAGCATAATTTCATACACCCCAGCGCGGCCTTTGTAACCGGTGTCGCGGCATTCCAGGCAGCCCACGGCGCTGTGCGCCTGCGTCGGCAGCGGCGCGCTCCAGGGTTTGCTCAGGCTTTGCCAGCCGTCTTCATCCAGCGTGTGCGGCGCTTTGCAGTGCGGGCATAGGGTGCGCACCAGGCGCTGGGCCATGACCCCGAGCAGGGTGGCTTTGAGCAGGTAGTGCGGTACGCCGAGTTCCAGCAAACGGGTGATGGCGCTGGGCGCGTCGTTGGTGTGCAAGGTGGACAGCACCAAGTGCCCGGTCAGCGCCGCCTGGATGGCCATTTCGGCGGTTTCCAAGTCGCGGATTTCGCCGACCATGATGATGTCCGGGTCTTGGCGCATCAGTGCGCGCACGCCGCTGGCGAAGGTCAGGTCGATATTGCTCTGCACCTGCATCTGGTTGAAGGCCCCTTCGATCATCTCGATCGGGTCTTCGATGGTGCAGACGTTGACCTCTTGCGTCGCCAGTTGCTTGAGCGTGGTGTACAGCGTGGTGGTTTTCCCCGAGCCGGTGGGGCCGGTGACCAGAATGATGCCGTTGGGCTGGCTGGTCATGCTCTGCCAGCGCTTTAAGTCGTCAGCGGAGAAACCCAGCTGATCGAAGCTTTTCAGCAGCACTTCCGGGTCGAAAATCCGCATCACCATCTTTTCGCCAAAGGCGGTGGGCAGCGTCGACAGGCGCAACTCCACTTCGCCGCCGTTAGGGATTTTGGTTTTAACGCGGCCGTCCTGCGGTTTGCGCTTTTCGGCGACGTTCATCCGCCCCAGGCTTTTCAGGCGGCTGACCACCGCCATGGTCACCTGCGGCGGGAATTGGTAAACGGTGTGCAGCACGCCGTCGATGCGAAAACGCACGCTGCCCTGTTCACGGCGCGGCTCGATATGAATGTCACTGGCGCGCTGCTGGAAGGCGTACTGAAACAGCCAGTCGACGATATTGACGATGTGCGCGTCGTTGGCGTCGGGTTCCTGATCTTGCGCGCCGAGGTTGAGCAGTTGCTCAAAGTTGCCGCTGCTGCTGATCTTCATGTCGCCCGCCGAGGCCCCGCTGACCGACTTGGCCAGGCGGTAAAACTCCACGGTGAAGCGTTGGATCTCGGCCGGGTTGGCTACCACGCGCTTGATCGGGCGCTTGAGCACATGCACCAGGTTGGCTTCCCAGCTGTGCACCAGCGGCTGGCTGCTGGCGATGGTCACGCTGTCATTGTCCACCGCCACGGCGAGAATCTTGTGGCGTTGGGCAAAGGCGTAGGACATCAAGGGCGTGATGGCGGCCACATCAACTTTCAACGGGTCGATGCGCAGATACGGCTGCCCGGCGTGCTCGGCCAGCCAAACGGTCAGCTCTTCAAGTTCAAGCTTTTTGCCCACACGCTTAAGGTCGTCGAGTTGTTGGGCGGCGAGAAACTCCAGTGGGTGTTGCTTGTTGTTGACCGCACTGCGGCGAATCGCCAGGCATTGCTCGGCCGCATCCTGATCAATGCGCCCTTGTGCCACCAGCTCACGCAGCAGGTCAGCCAGTTCCAGCGAACGATCATGGGCGGTCGAGACGAATGCGGACATTGAGAGCTCCTGATCCAACTAAGCAATGTCGGCAGCATGACGCCAAGCGCTGAGGCTGTCTGCCGACTTGATTCATTTTTGCACAGGCATCCGCCAATGGCTGAAATCAGGCGCGAGGCGCAGCAGGCAGCCCGTTGATGCTCAGGTACGCTTCAGGGTTTTCACACCTTCAGCTGTGCCCAGTAGCAGCACATCGGCCGGGCGTGCGGCAAACAGGCCGTTGCTGACCACGCCGACGATGGCGTTGATCTGGCTTTCCAGCTCGGCCGGGTTGCTGATCGACAGGTTGAACACGTCGAGAATCACGTTGCCGTTATCGGTCACCACGCCTTCGCGGTACACCGGGTCGCCGCCCAGCTTGACCAGTTGGCGGGCCACATGGCTGCGTGCCATCGGGATGACCTCCACCGGCAGGGGGAAGTTGCCCAGCACCGGCACCAGCTTGCTGGCATCGGCGATGCAGATAAAAGTGCGGGCCACGGCCGCGACGATTTTCTCGCGGGTCAGGGCTGCGCCGCCGCCTTTGATCAGGTTGAGCTGGGCGTCGCTCTCGTCGGCACCGTCGATATAAAACTCCAGGTCGCTGACGTTATTCAGTTCATACACCGCAATGCCGTGGCCTTTTAGGCGCTCGGCGGTGGCCTCGGAGCTGGCGACGGCGCCGTCGAAATCCATCTTATGTTTGGCCAATGCATCAATAAAGCAATTGGCGGTGGAGCCGGTGCCGACTCCGATCACACTCTTGGCGTCGAGTTTGGGGAGAATAAAGTCGACGGCAGCCTGGGCGACGGCTTGCTTGAGTTGATCCTGGTTCATCATGGGGCCTGGCGTGGGAGTAGAGGAAAGGCGCGAATTATAGCGCGGCTGCAGCGCCAGCGGATGTGGGCGGGAAAACCCTGTGCGTTATGTGGTCGATCAACGCAGCCCTGGGGTAGACTCGCCAATTCCCTCGAAATTCGCCTGCGATGCCCGCCATGCTCGAACAGTACGTTAAGAAAATCCTCACCTCGCGCGTTTATGACGTGGCGGTGGAAACCCCGCTGCAGGTGGCTAATCAGCTTTCCGAGCGTCTGGGCAACCAGATTTTGCTCAAGCGTGAAGACCTGCAACCGGTGTACTCGTTCAAGATTCGCGGGGCTTACAACAAGCTGGCGCAACTCTCTGCGCAAGAGCAGGCGTGCGGCGTGGTCACCGCATCGGCCGGCAACCATGCCCAAGGCCTGGCGCTGGCGGCCAAAGTGCTGGGCGTTAAAGCCACTATCGTGATGCCCAAGACCACGCCGGAGATCAAGGTGCAGGGCGTGCGCTCGCGCGGCGGCAAAGTGGTGCTGCACGGCGACAGCTTCCCCGAGGCGTTGGCTTATTCGCTGAAACTGGTCGACGAGAAGGGCTACATCTATATCCATCCCTACGATGACCCGCACACTATCGCCGGACAGGGCACTGTGGCCATGGAGATTCTGCGCCAACAGCCGGGGCAGATCGACGCGATCTTTGTGCCGTGTGGTGGCGGCGGGTTGATTGCCGGGATCGCCGCGTACGTCAAATACCTGCGCCCGGAAATCAAGGTGATCGGCGTCGAGCCGGATGATTCCAACTGCCTGCAAGCCGCTATGGCGGCGGGCGAGCGCGTGGTGTTGTCATCGGTTGGGCTGTTTGCCGACGGTGTGGCGGTGGCGCAAATCGGTGAGCACACCTTTGCCGTGTGCAAGGACTATGTCGATGAAGTGATCACTGTCAGCACCGACGAAATCTGCGCGGCGATCAAGGATATTTACGACGACACCCGCTCAATCACCGAGCCGGCCGGCGCACTCAGCGTGGCTGGAATCAAGAAGTACGTGGAGCGCGAAGGTTGCAGCGGCCAGGTACTGGTGGGTATCGATTCCGGTGCCAACGTCAACTTCGACCGCCTGCGCCATGTCGCCGAGCGCGCTGAACTGGGCGAAAAGCGTGAAGCGATCATCGCGGTGACAATCCCCGAGCAGTCCGGCAGCTTCAAGGCCTTTTGCGAAGCCATCGGCAAGCGGCAGATCACCGAGTTCAATTACCGCTTCCACCAAGACAAAGAAGCGCACATTTTTGTCGGTGTACAAACCCATCCGGACACCGATCCGCGTGCTGCGCTGGTGCAGGGGCTGCGCGATCAAGGCTTCCCGGTGCTGGACCTAACCGAGAACGAACTGGCCAAACTGCACATCCGCCACATGGTCGGCGGGCATGCGGCGGCCGTGCCGGATGAAGTGGTGCTGCGCTTCGAATTCCCCGAACGGCCGGGTGCGCTGTTTAATTTCTTACAAAAACTCGGTGGCCGCTGGAACATCTCAATGTTCCACTACCGCAACCACGGTGCTGCCGATGGGCGTGTGGTCGCCGGCCTGCAAGTGCCGAGTGACGAGCGTCATCTGCTGCCGGCCGCACTCGACGCCATCGGTTATCCCTACTGGGATGAAAGCGATAACCCGGCCTACAAACTTTTTCTTGGATAAGCCGGAAACCCGGTAGGAACGAATTAATGGAACATTACCCGTTGCTGAAAATGCTGCACATGTTGCCCGGCATCCTCTTGCTGATCGGCGTGCCCGTGCACCTGTTTATGTTGTGGAAAGCCTCACGCAGTGGCGATGCCACTGTGTTGCAGCGCAAGCTAAAACGCACCCGCCTGATCAGCCTGCCGGTGCTCAGCCTGTTGGCCCTGAGCCTGCCGGTCACCGGGATGGCGCTGGTTGGCATCGTCGGCTGGCCGCTGAGCCAAACCTGGCTGCTGCTCAGCAGCGTGCTGTTTGTCGTGCTGATGGTGGCGGGCCTGCTGCTGACCGGTCGTTTGGGTGCCTGGCAAGCCCTCAATGGCGCGCCGGCCTCCAAGCGCTTGCTGAGTTTCTGCGCTGCCTATGCCGGCCTGATCCTGCTCTTGCTGCTGGTGATAATGGCCCTGATGGGCGCCAAGCCGGTCTGATCGGCCGCTTAAACAAAAACGCCGCCTGATCAGGCTAATGCCGATCAGTTAAGCCTCCCTGCTTGACCTTTGGCCGCAAGAAATCAAAATCCGATGCCTGTATTGGCATCGGATTTTTTATGCGTCTCGCTCGAGCACTGGAACTGACTCACAACATCGCCTCTACCCCCAAGTCAATCG
>CAMCJM010000139.1 GCA_945874835.1 Pseudomonas synxantha
GCCACGTCGTGGAGTGCCTGTTCGGCAAACTGAAGCATTACCGGCGGATTGCTACGCGTTTTGAGAAAAAGGCCAGTCATTTCAAGTCTATGCTGGCCTTCGCTGCAACCCTGTTGTGGCTCCGCTGATACGTCAACAGAACCTAAGCGTAAGAAAAAACTGCCGGGAGCAGTTTTTAGGCTATGTCCCAAACATGTGTTGCGAGGCGATAAACCGTAGGTTGGCGCTGAGGAGCACAGCGACGAAGCCCAACGAGCTATACCACGCCTGTTGGGCTTCGCTGCGCTCAACACCAACCTACCGATTGCATGCAACATGTCATGGGTACATAGCCAATTTTTAACGTTGCGCAGCAACGGCCCGCAGGATGGCCGGCCATAAAAAATAACAATCACCCTGTTGCCGGTGCGCAGCACCTGTATCACGGGTCACGCCTGCAGGTTTTTATCCAGCACCTCTTCGATCTCGCGCTTGATGCTGCTGCTCATGGCCGACAGTAATAACCCCAGGCTGAGTTGCACACGCACGCTGTCGTCACGCACATCAATCCGCCCATCAGCACCGCTGCGCTTGAACTCCAGGGTGTCGCCATTCCAGCGGTAACGCACGTCATACTCGCGCGCCAAGCGCTCGGCCAATTGCTCGGCTTTCTCCCGCGCCACTTCGCGACCGAGGTTATGTGGACGTTCAATGTTGATTTTGGCCATGGCCTTTCTCCTCGCCAGTTAACTGCGACCTTAAGTCGCGAGACTATAGCAAGCCCTGCGCATGCACAGTCTTAACGCGTGGACTTAGCACTGACGGTTTGCAGCCGCGCGCAGTTTTTAGGTTTAGAATGGCCGCCACTTTAGGCGCAGCCTCCGTGCTTCAGGAAAGGCCAAGATGAACGACCCGCGCAACAGCAACGACAGCGAACCCACCACGCACTTTGGCTTCCAGAGTGTGCCGGAAAGCCAGAAGGCGGAAAAAGTCGCCGAAGTCTTCCACTCGGTGGCGGCCAAATACGACCTGATGAATGATGTGTTGTCAGGCGGCATGCACCGCCTGTGGAAGCGCTTCACCATCGAGTTGTCAGGCGTGCGCGCGGGCAAACGGGTGCTGGACATTGCGGGCGGCACGGGCGATCTGACGCGGAAGTTTTCCAGCTTGGTTGGGCCAACCGGTGAAGTGGTGCTGGCTGATATCAACGAATCGATGCTGCGCGTCGGCCGCGACCGCCTGCTCGACAAGGGTGTCGCGGGCAACGTCAAATTCGTTCAAGCCGATGCGGAAAAACTGCCGTTCCCGGACAACCATTTCGACGTAGTGACCATCGCCTTTGGCCTGCGCAACGTAACGCATAAAGAAGATGCCATTCGCTCGATGCTGCGCGTGCTCAAGCCCGGCGGTCGCTTGCTGATTCTGGAGTTTTCCAAACCTTCCAGCCCGCTGCTGTCGAAGTTCTACGATGCCTACTCGTTCAAGTTCATGCCACTGGCCGGCAAGCTGATCACCAATGATGCCGAAAGCTACCGCTACCTGGCTGAGTCGATTCGCATGCACCCGGATCAGAACACCCTCAAGGCGATGATGGTGGAAGCTGGCTTCGAGCGCGTGACCTACCACAACATGACGGGCGGCATTGTTGCCCTGCACCGCGGTATCAAACCCTGATGCTGCTGACCGGGCTGCTGGCCGGGGTCGAACTCGGCCTGAATCGTGTGTTGGCGATGGACAGCACCGCGTTACCGCGGCTGGCCTCGCTGAGCGGCCGAGTGATCGCAGTGGAATGCATTGCCCCGCCTGTGCAGCTGTTTATTCTGCCCAGCGCCAGCGGTTTGCAACTGGCAGCGCAATGGGCAGGCGACGCGGATTGCCACCTGCGCGCACCGGCCGCGAGCCTGCTACGACTGGCCACCAGCAAGGACAAAACCAGCATCCTGCACAGCCCCGAGGTCAGCCTGGACGGTGACAGCGCGGCACTGTTGGCCCTGGCCGGCATTCTTCAGGACCTGGAACTGGACTGGGAATATGAACTGGCGCGCTGGCTTGGCCCCGTAGGCAGTCAACTGCTGAGTGGTCATCTGCGCAGCCGCGTGAGTTGGACCAGCCAGACCCTCGACAGCTTGCGCCTGAACCTGGCGGACTACCTCAGCGAAGAATCCCGCAGTCTGGTTGGCCAGCGCGAAGCCGATGCGCGCTTTGCCGAACTGGACCAGCTAAAACTGTCCCTTGACCGCCTCGACGCGCGCATCGAGCGCCTCGCCCAACGCCATAAGCCCACTGCATGAAGCTGCTTGCCGTTCGTCGTCTGCTGCGTATCCAGCGCGTGGTGATTCGCTACCAACTGGATGATTTGCTGTTCAACCTGCCGCTGCCGTTTTGGGCCAGCCTGCTGCGCTATGCCCTGCCTTGGCGCTGGCTGCCGCGTAAGGCGTCGACCTTATCGCGTGGTGCGCGCCTGCGTTTGGCGCTGGAAGAACTGGGACCGATTTTCATCAAATTCGGCCAGGTACTCTCCACCCGCCGCGACCTGCTGCCGCTGGATATCGCCGATGAGTTGGCCAAGCTGCAAGACCAAGTGCCGCCCTTCGACCCGGCCAAAGCGCAGGCGCTGATCGAGGCGCAATTGGGAGCCAAGGTCGAAGAGGTGTTTGCCCGTTTTGATGCCCTGCCGCTGGCGTCAGCTTCGGTGGCGCAAGTGCATGCCGCGCAGCTGAAAAGCGGTGAAGAAGTGGTGATCAAGGTCATCCGCCCAGGCCTTGAGCCGGTGATCGCACAAGACATCGCTTGGCTGTTCCTGCTGGCCAAGCTGGCCGAGCGCGCCTCCGCTGACGCCCGCCGCCTGCACCCGATGGAAGTGGTCAGCGACTACGAAAAAACCATCTACGACGAACTCGACCTGCTGCGCGAAGCGGCCAATGCCAGCCAGTTGCGGCGTAATTTCGACGGTTCGCCGCTGCTGTATGTGCCGCAAGTCTACTGGGACCTGTGCCGGCCGAAAGTGCTGGTGATGGAGCGCATCTATGGCATTCAGGTCACCGACCTGGCGACGCTGGCCGACCAACGGACCGACATGAAAAAACTGGCCGAGCGCGGCGTGGAGATCTTCTTCACCCAGGTGTTCCGCGACAGCTTCTTCCATGCCGACATGCACCCCGGCAATATTTTTGTCAGCACCCGCACACCCTGGGACCCGCAATACATCGCCATCGACTGCGGCATCATCGGCAGCCTCACCGCCGAAGACCAGGACTATCTGGCGCGCAATTTGATCGCCTTTTTCAAGCGCGATTACCGCCGCGTAGCGCAACTGCACATCGACTCTGGCTGGGTGCCAGCCGACACCAAGATCAATGATTTTGAAGCGGCCATTCGCACGGTGTGCGAGCCGATCTTCGAAAAACCGCTGAAAGACATCTCCTTCGGCCAAGTGCTGCTGCGCCTGTTCCAGACCGCGCGACGCTTCAACATGGAAGTGCAGCCGCAACTGGTACTGCTGCAGAAAACCCTGCTGAATATCGAAGGCCTAGGCCGTCAGCTGTATCCGGATCTGGACCTGTGGAGCACCGCACAGCCTTTTCTTGAGCGCTGGATGCGTGAACGCATCAGCCCGCTGCACCTGCTACGCAACCTGCAATTGCAAGCCGAGCAAGTGCCGCACCTGTCGCAGATCGCTCGCGAAACCCTGGAACGCCTCAACCAACAACCGACCACCAGCTCGCCTGCACCGGCCACCAGCCATCAGTGGCCCGCACGGTTACTCGGTGCAGCGCTGATTGGCGGCGCTGCCAGCCAAGGTTTGCTGCTCAGCCTGATCGCCTGGCCGAGCTGGCTGATGTTGGCGGGCGGGCTCTACTTGGTGCTGCGCCGATAGCCACACTCGGTACGCACTGGCACACTGGCTTTATGACTCAAACAGCCCGAGATGGGCGGACACTGCAATGACTGACTGGCTCGACGAAATCAACTGGAACGCGGACGGTTTGGTGCCGGCCATCGCCCAAGACCATAAAACCGGCCGTGTACTGATGATGGCCTGGATGAACCGCGAAGCCTTGGCACTGACCGCCAGCGAGCAGCGCGCCATCTACTGGTCGCGCTCACGTGGCAAACTCTGGCGCAAAGGTGAAGAGTCCGGCCATGTGCAGAAACTGCACGAAATGCGCCTGGACTGCGACGCCGACGTGATCATCCTGATCGTCGAGCAAGTGGGCGGCATCGCCTGCCACACCGGTCGCGAAAGCTGCTTCTACCGGGTGTTCGAAAACGGTGCGTGGCAAACCGTCGAGGCCGTGCTGAAAGACCCGCACGCCATCTACAGCGCAGGACATACCCATGAGTGATTCGGCCATGACTGATACCCTAAGCCGCTTGGCCGAAGTGCTGGAGTCACGCAAAGGCGCGGCTGCCGACAGCTCCTATGTCGCCAGCCTGTACCACAAGGGCCTGAACAAGATTCTGGAAAAGGTCGGTGAAGAATCGGTGGAAACCATTCTCGCCGCCAAAGATGCTGCTGTCAGCGGTGACTGCAGCGATGTAATTTATGAAACCGCCGACCTGTGGTTCCACAGCATGGTGATGCTCGCCGCCCTCGGCCAGCATCCGCAGGCGGTATTGGACGAACTGGATCGGCGCTTTGGCCTCTCCGGGCATGCGGAAAAAGCCGCACGCTCACTAGACTGATTAACCTTATTACTACGGAGTACGCATTATGGGATTCGGTGGCATTAGCATCTGGCAACTCCTGATCGTCCTGTTGATCGTGGTCATGCTGTTCGGCACCAAGCGCCTTAAAGGCCTGGGTTCTGACCTTGGCGATGCGATCAAGGGTTTCCGTAAATCGATGGACAACGGCGAAGCTGAAAAGCCGCAGGCTGCCGTTGAAGAACCCAAGGGCCACACCATCGACGCTCAGGCGCGCAAGGTTGAAGAACCGGCGAAAAAAGACTAAGCCATGTTCGATATCGGCTTTACCGAACTGCTGCTGATCGGCATCGTTGCCCTGATTGTACTCGGGCCCGACCGCCTGCCCGGCGCGGTGCGCACGGCAGGCTTATGGATTGGCCGGATCAAGCGCAGCTTCAGCGCCATCAAGGCTGAGGTTGAGCGGGAGATTGGGGCGGATGAAATCCGTCGCCAGCTGCATAACGAGCAGATTCTTGAGCTTGAGCGCGAAATGAACGCCATGAAGCAAAGCATCACCGCGCCGCTCAGCAGCCTCACTGAAACGCCCATCCCGGCCACCTCAGCCGTCGAGCAGGCTGCCCCTGCAGATACCAGCACCCGCCAGGAAAAAAGCCCGCAGCCATGAGCCAACGACCGGACAGCGATCAGGAAATGCCCCTTGTCTCGCACTTGACCGAACTGCGCACGCGCCTGCTGCGGATTATTGCAGCGGTGTTCCTGCTGTTTGCCGGGCTGTTCTATTTCTCCCAAGATATTTACGCGCTGGTCGCCGCCCCACTGCGCGCCTACTTGCCAGAAGGCGCGACGATGATTGCCACCGGCGTGGCCTCACCGTTTTTAACGCCGTTCAAGCTGACGTTGATGGTTTCGCTGTTTCTGTCCATCCCGATCATCCTGCATCAGATCTGGGGCTTTATCGCACCAGGTCTGTATAAGCATGAAAAGCGCATTGCCATCCCCCTGCTGATCTCCAGCATCCTGCTGTTCTACGCCGGTATGGCGTTCGCCTACTTTGTGGTCTTCCCGGTCATGTTCGGCTTTTTTGCCAGCGTGACGCCGGAAGGCGTGGAGATGATGACCGATATCGGTCAGTACCTGGACTTCGTCCTAACGCTGTTCTTCGCCTTCGGTGTGGCCTTTGAAATCCCAATCGCCACCTTTCTGCTGATCTGGGTTGGCGTAGTCGATGTCGCCACCCTGCGCAGAAGTCGCCCCTACGTGATCGTTGGCTGCTTTGCCGTCGGCATGGTGCTGACCCCGCCCGATGTGTTTTCGCAAACCCTGCTCGCGGTGCCGATGTGGCTGCTGTTCGAAGCTGGATTACTCTGCGGCAGCCTGATCAAACGTCGCGATGAGCAAGAGTCGGTGGATGAAGCCGACAGCGAAACCCCGACAAACGACCAGCCCCCCGCTGCGCAACCGTGAACCTGCTACTCCTCGAAGACGGCGATTTTATTGCCGAAGGCCATGTGCGGCTTAGCGGTCGCCGCCTCAAGCACCTGCTTGAGGTACACCGCGCTGAAGCCGGAGACAGCCTACGTGTTGGCCGCCTGAATGGCTTGATGGGCAGCGGCCAGCTCATCAGCCTGGACAGCGAACACGCTGAGTTGTCGGTGCAACTCGATCAACCGCCGCCGGCTAAATTGCCGCTGACCCTGCTGCTGGCCCTGCCTCGGCCGAAGATGCTGCGCCGTGTGCTGCAAACCGTTAGCAGCATGGGCGTACCTCGGCTGGTGCTGCTGAACAGCTATCGAGTAGAGAAAAGTTTCTGGCAGACGCCATTCCTTGAGCCCGCCGCGATTCGCGAGCAGTTGATTCTGGGCCTGGAGCAGGCGCGCGATACCGTGCTGCCCGAGGTGATCATCGAGAAGCGCTTCAAGCCCTTTGTCGAAGACCAATTACCCGCCATAAGCACCGGCACCCTCGGCCTGGTCGGTCATCCCGGCGACTACCCCGCGTCCCCACGGGCTGTCGAGCAAGCTGTGACGCTCGCCATCGGCCCGGAAGGCGGCTGGATTCCCTACGAAGTGGAAAAGCTGCAAGAAGCTGGCTTACAACCGGTGCAACTGGGCGCGCGCATTTTGCGCGTGGAAACAGCCGTCACCGCCTTGCTCGCGCGACTGTTTTAACAAGACATCCATCCACCGCACACAACGATCGGCGAATGAAAGGAGCGTTATCCCCCTGCTCGCCGTGCTTTGACAGACGAACACCCACTCAACTTTCCAGTAAAAAAGTCACCGGCCCGTCATTGATCAGGTGCACCTGCATGTCGGCACCGAACTGGCCGGTGGCGACCTGAGGGTGCCGGGCGCGGGCCTGCGCCACCAGCAAGTCGAACAACTCAGCACCCAGTGCCGGGGGTGCGGCGCTGGTAAAGCTGGGGCGCAAGCCGCTTTTGGTATCGGCGGCCAAGGTGAATTGCGACACCAGCAACAACCCGCCACTGACGTCGCTCAGCGACAGGTTCATCTTGCCGGCGGCATCGCTGAACACGCGGTAATTGAGCAGCTTGTGCAGGGCTTTCTCGACGCTGGCCGGGGTGTCTTGCGGCTCAATACCCACCAGCGCCAGCAGGCCTTGGTCAATCGCCCCCACCACTTCACCCGCCACCTCGACTCGGGCGCTGCGCACCCGTTGAATCAGTGTCTTCATGCTTCGTCCGGCGCCAGGTTGAGCAGGCGTCGCGCCAGTTCGTCCGCCGCACGCACCAGGGCGTCGGTGATGCCGGTTTCGGCTGCCGAATGGCCCGCATCGCGGATGATCTGCAGTTCACTGTTCGGCCAGGCTTGGTGCAACGCCCAGGCGTTGTCCAACGGACAGATCACGTCGTAACGGCCATGCACAATCACACCCGGCAGATGGGCAATTTTCGGCATATCACGCAGCAGTTGATCCGGCTCAAGGAAGGCATTGTTGACGAAGTAGTGGCATTCGATACGCGCAATCGACAGCGCGCGGTGGGCGTCGGTAAACCGATCCACCACTTGCGGGTTAGGGCGCAGGGTCGCCGTGCGGCCTTCCCAGGTCGACCAGGCTTTGGCCGCATGCATTTGGGCAATCTGGTCCGGGCCGGTCAGGCGCTTGTAAAAAGCCTGCATCAGGTTACCGCGCTCATCCTGGGGAATCGGTGCCAGGTAGTCTTCCCAGTAATCAGGAAATAGGCGGCTCGCGCCTTCCTGATAGAACCAGTCGAACTCCTGCAGCCGACAGAGGAAAATGCCCCGCAGAATAAGACCATGCACGCGCTGCGGATGCGCTTGCGCGTAGGCCAGCGCCAAGGTCGAACCCCACGAACCACCGAACAGCACCCATTTATCGATGCCCAGCTGCTCGCGGATTACTTCCATATCGGCGATCAACGCTTGAGTGGTGTTGTTCTCCAGACTGGCGTGCGGCGTGGAGCGGCCGCAACCGCGCTGATCGAAGGTGACGATGCGGTACAGGTTGGGGTCGAAATAGCGGCGACTGGCGGCATCACACCCCGCACCCGGGCCACCATGGATAAACAGCACAGGCAGGCCGTCCGCTGAACCACTTTCGTCCACATACAGCACGTGCGGTGCTTGCACGGCCAACTCATGACGGGCGTAGGGTTTTAGTTCCGGATACAAGGTCTGCATGGCATGCTCCTGAAGGTGAACCAAGCATTGGCTGGCCTTATGCGCAGGGCAGCGGCTCGGTGCGTTGCCGCATCATAACCATGAAAAGGGAGTTCAGCATGCCCACACGGGTATTTGCCTTAGCTTTTATAATGATTTGCAGCCTGCTCACCGGCTGCGGCGACAAGGATGATCCACAGGCCGCCCTGGAAGCCGCCGTGGAGCAATTGCAGAGCAACCTTGAGGGCAAGAAGAACAGCGCGGTGCTTGAACAATTGCACCCGGAATTCTCTGCGCAGAACGAATTCGACCGTGAGTGGGCACAGCGCACCATGCTGCTGCTATTTATGCGCCACAAAAACATCAAGGTGCTGGCCCTGAGCAAGAACAGCTACCTCGATACGACCTACCGCGAAAAAGGCCATAGCGAAGCCCAGGTCACGCTGGCCGGCGCTGAAAGCCTGATCCCCGACAGCGCCCGGCACTACAGCGTAAAACTGGAATGGTGGCTGGACGGTGATCAATGGCGGTTGGCACGACTGAATTGGCAATAGCCCTAGGTTCTGTTGACGTAAGCCACCGGCTAGAATCTGGCTTTTGCCATGACCGACAGAAGCCAGT
Source organism: Pseudomonas synxantha (assembly GCA_945874835.1). Lineage (GTDB taxonomy): Bacteria > Pseudomonadota > Gammaproteobacteria > Pseudomonadales > Pseudomonadaceae > Aquipseudomonas > Aquipseudomonas synxantha_B. The sequence continues at coordinate 8,892 of CAMCJM010000139.1, forward strand.
TAAGCGATACCGAGTGGGCTCATATACAAAGCCTGCTGAGTGCCACAAAGGGGATACGGCTACTGAACGCACCCAGTTGT
>CAMCJM010000140.1 GCA_945874835.1 Pseudomonas synxantha
CGCCACGTCGTGGAGTGCCTGTTCGGCAAACTGAAGCATTACCGGCGGATTGCTACGCGTTTTGAGAAAAAGGCCAGTCATTTCAAGTCTATGCTGGCCTTCGCTGCAACCCTGTTGTGGCTCCGCTGATACGTCAACAGAACCTAGGCCCGTGCACACCTAAGCATCTTTAAGTCGTCGCGCACCATTAAGGTGCGCTTATAGCGCTGCATTTCTATACTCTCCCTGTTTTGGGTCGCCTCAAAACTCCCGACTGCGCTGCAAAGCAGCCTATTCGTGGCATTCCATGGTTAACCACGCTTCTTTTCGGGGCTTTGGTTTGCTTCTTGCATTTTCTAGCTGCACTGCTGGAACCCAAGGGTCTGCGACATTCCATATGATCATTAACGACGCACTGCACCGCCTGCTATTGGACAACCTGACCACTGCCACTTTATTGCTCAATGACAACCTGCGCCTTGAGTACATGAACCCGGCAGCGGAGATGCTCCTGGCCGTGAGCAGCCAGCGCAGCCATGGGCAATTCATCAGCGAACTGTTTACTGAATCCAGCGAAGCCCTCAGCGCCCTGCGTCAGGCGGTGCAGCACGCGCACCCGTTCAACAAACGCGAAGCGGTGCTGACCTCCGTCGGCGGTCAAACCCTGACCGTCGATTACGCCGTGACGCCTGTGCTCAATCGCGGCGAAACCTTACTGCTGCTGGAAGTCCACCCGCGTGACCGCTTACTGCGTATCACCAAGGAAGAGGCCCAGTTATCGAAACAGGAAACCACCAAAATGCTGGTGCGCGGCCTGGCCCATGAGATTAAAAACCCGCTGGGCGGCATTCGCGGTGCGGCGCAATTGCTGGCGCGTGAACTGCCCGAGGAAAGCCTCAAGGATTACACCAACGTGATCATTGAAGAGGCCGACCGCCTGCGTAATCTGGTCGATCGCATGCTCGGCTCGAACAAGCTGCCCTCACTGGCGCTGACCAACGTGCATGAAGTGTTGGAGCGCGTCGGCAGCCTGGTGGAAGCGGAAAGCCAGGGCAGCATCATTTTGCTGCGCGACTACGACCCGAGCATCCCCGATGTACTGATCGACCGTGAACAGATGATCCAGGCGGTATTGAATATCGTGCGCAACGCCATGCAGGCGCTGTCCGGGCAGAGCGATCTGCGCCTGGGCCGCATCACCTTGCGCACGCGTACCCTGCGTCAACTCACCATCGGCCATTGCCGTCATCGCCTGGTGACCAAGATTAAAATCATCGACAACGGCCCCGGCATTCCACCCGAACTGCAAGAAACGATTTTCTACCCCATGGTCAGCGGGCGTGCCGACGGCACCGGCCTGGGCTTGGCCATTACCCAGAATATTATTAGTCAGCACCAAGGCCTGATCGAATGCGAGAGCCATCCAGGCCATACCGTGTTCTCGATCTTCCTGCCGCTGGAACAAGGAGTATCACCGTCATGAGTCGCAGTGAAACCGTCTGGATTGTCGATGACGACCGCTCTATCCGCTGGGTGCTGGAAAAAGCCCTGCAACAAGAAGGCATGACCACGCAGAGCTTTGACAGCGCCGATGGCGTGCTCAGCCGGCTAACCCGCCAGCAACCGGACGTGATTATTTCCGACATCCGCATGCCGGGTGCCAGCGGCCTCGACCTGCTGGCGCGCATCCGCGAGCTGTATCCGCGCTTGCCGGTGATCATCATGACCGCCCATTCCGATCTGGACAGCGCCGTGGCGTCTTACCAGGGCGGTGCGTTCGAATACCTGCCCAAGCCGTTTGACGTCGACGAAGCCGTGTCGCTGGTCAAGCGCGCCAATCTGCACGCGCAAGAACAGCAAAGTCTGGCCGTGCCGGTCGAGCAGCCGCGCACACCGGAAATCATCGGTGAAGCACCGGCCATGCAAGAGGTGTTTCGCGCTATTGGCCGCCTCTCGCACTCCAACATCACCGTACTGATTAACGGCGAATCCGGCACCGGCAAGGAGCTGGTCGCCCATGCCCTGCACCGCCACAGCCCGCGCGCGGCCTCGCCGTTTATCGCGCTGAACATGGCGGCGATTCCCAAAGACCTGATGGAATCCGAGCTGTTCGGCCATGAAAAAGGCGCGTTTACCGGTGCCGCCAACCAGCGGCGCGGGCGCTTCGAACAGGCCGATGGCGGCACACTATTTCTTGATGAAATCGGCGACATGCCGGCCGACACCCAGACCCGCCTGCTGCGCGTGCTGGCTGACGGTGAGTTCTACCGCGTCGGTGGCCACACCCCGGTCAAAGTGGACGTGCGCATCATCGCCGCCACCCACCAGAATCTGGAAAGCCTGGTGCAGACTGGCAAGTTCCGCGAAGACTTGTTCCATCGCCTCAACGTCATCCGCATCCACATCCCGCGCCTGTCGGATCGCCGCGAAGACATCCCCACCCTCGCCCGCCACTTCCTCAGCCGCGCCGCGCTGGAACTGGCCGTCGAACCCAAGCTGTTGAAAAGCGAAACCGAAGACTACCTCAAACACCTACCGTGGCCGGGCAACGTTCGCCAGTTGGAGAACACCTGCCGCTGGATCACCGTCATGGCGTCCGGGCGTGAAGTGCATGTCGACGACCTGCCGCCCGAACTGCTCAGCCAACCCCAGGAAAGCGCCCCGGCCAGCAACTGGGAACAGGCCCTGCGCCAATGGGCCGATCAGGCCCTAGGCCGTGGCCAATCCAGCTTGCTCGACACCGCCGTACCGGCCTTCGAGCGGATCATGATCGAAACCGCCCTCAAACACACCGCCGGCCGCCGCCGCGACGCCGCCGTGCTGCTGGGCTGGGGCCGCAACACCTTGACCCGCAAGATCAAGGAGTTGGGCATGAACATCGACAGCGCCGATGACGAGGATGGCGAGGACTGATCCCACGCGACTGAACCAACCCCAGCAAGGCCGCCGCACTGGCGGCCTTGTTGTTTCAGCGATACAGCTCGCGGCGGAAGATCAGTGGCGGTGAACCCTGGTAAATGCCGAAGGTGGCCAAACCCCTAGCCATTTCCCGGCCATTGCCCTGCCAATCGTAGTAGAGCCAGGTCGGAGGCAATGCCGGCAGAAAACTGGCCCGAACCGAACCATCGTTGCCCACGCCCGGTGCAGTCAGGTTGAGCACTCCCACACCCGCCAGTGGCCCACTCAGGCTGGCAGTGGTTTCACCCACGGCTAGGTTGCCACTGTGGTCTGTCAGGGTCGCCGCGCCAAGCAGGGCTGCACTGCAGTTGTCCAGCCCTTCGCTCATAAAGGCATTGCCCCCAGCAGTGTTCTGCCAACTTTGTACGTTGAGCGGCAGGCTGAGCACCTGCAACTCGGAGCCATGAGCATTGCCAATATGCAGGCGGCCCAGACGAACCTCACTGCCCGGTTCGTCGGTAAAGTCGTAGGTAAAGTCAGTACAGCCTGTGCCACCTCCATGACAGGCACCGTCGGCGTCGCTCAGACTGGCGGCACTGAAACGCTGATTGAGCCGTGCCATAAAGGGTAGATCGACCGCCCCAGGCGCTATCGCCGGCACATAACTCAGACGCTCACCGCTGTAGCGATACTCTCGCAGACCATCGCCATTACCCGCACCGGCAACCGACACCGACGCACTGTCCAGCACCTGCAAGCGCGCATCCAGGGCATTGCCGAGTGTAGAACTGTAAACCCCGCCAGCAGGAGAACTCAGGCGCCAGAACGCCCCCTGATCATAGTTACGGGTAACCCCACCCTGGCGATTATGCCCGCTGATGGTCAGCACCGGCTCACGGTTTGGGGCAAAGCTCATCGGCTGGCCCTGATAGCTGAAACTGCCGCAACTGGGCGTCAGACTGGCACTGCCGACCGCTTGGAGATAGGCCGGGATAAAGCGCCCAGTCAGCTCGCTGCTGCCACTGACCACCTCACCAAAATAACTGGCTTGCGGTGTGGCAATCAGGCGGAATATCCCCACCTCGGAAACCGCAGCGTCCACATCAGTTCGAGCCCCCTGCACATGGCTATACGCTGACGGGCTGACACTGCCATCGTCCGCGCCCGCTGGGGCGACTACTGCGCTGCTAAGGGCAATATTGCCGAGACGGAAATTGGGCGTCAGCAGATTATCCTCCAGGGCTGCCGCGGTGAGCGCTTCGCCATCGCTCTGCCATGCAACCGCCGCAATACGTAACTGGAACGGATCGCCCGCACGCACACCACCGGGGAACACAGGACAGGCAATATCAGCGCTGCTGCACACACCATCCGTTTGCAGCAGCAAGCCATAGGGTTTGCTGACGAATTGATCGGTACCGGTCATCACCAGCCCCGCTTCTTCGCCGGTAGTCGGCGCGTACCTGGCGTTCAGGGTCATAAGCCCGGCATCGGTATAGCGCACACGCAGAGTGGCCTGAGCGCCCGGCCCAAAGGCCAGATCGACCCCCGCCCCCGGAGCACTACCGGCCACATCGGTGCCGTTGACTTGCACCGGTCGCGTGCCAGTCACCGGATCACTGTAACCAGACCAGAACTGAATACGCCGAGTACCGGCATCGAAAGCGGGCACACAGAGCTGCGAGTTGTTGTCCTTACGCACGGCACGCAACTCGATATCCGCCGATTCCTTGTTGGCCAGCAAATTGGGTACATCAAACAAAAAGCCGCTATCGGCAAAGTTGAGCTGGCAATTGGCCGTGCTGCAAGTGGTTTGACTGTTGGGCTTAGCTGTCGGCTGCGAGGCCGAAACGTCGAGCGTGCGTGCCCCCACTGTATTGCCGCGCAACTGCAGCACGGCGCTGCCGCCGGAGAAACTGAGCAGGTTGCCGCCGCTCAAACTCGCCGGCGCCTGGGCAGTCCAGCCGGTGGCGGGTGCCAGGCTTAGGCTGACCGGTTCGGTATACAGCACCGAACAATCACTGCTCATACAGGCACGTACCACTACCTGTTGCGGGCTGCAGGTCAGTCCTGGGGAGGTATAGGTGAAGTCGAAGTGATCGATCTGATCGGCAATCGGCTTGATATTGATTGCGCAGACCTGCACGTCGTCCACTTCATGGATATTGGTCGATCCGCCGGTAGAGCCGGTCAGGGAAAGGTACAGGTCTTGCGGCAGTGGGTCCTGCCCCAGCGCGTCGAGTACATTGACGCCATCCAAATTGGGTAGCACGACAAAACCTGCGCCACTATCACGTTCTACCGTCAACCGCGCAGCACCAGTAAACCGCCCATCCACGGTAATGCGATAAAGGTGACCGGGCGCAGGCGTGGTACTCCCGGCACTATCAATCCCCGGACTCAGGTTGGCTGGTGTACCGGCGATGTAAGCATAACCTGTGGCTCCCGAACCGGAACCACGCACAGCCACCGAATCGGGACGCTGTCCCGGGCCGCCAGGGCCACCTTCGCCGGAAAAGTTACCAAACTCATCAATTCCCACCCCCAGCCAACCGCCGGCAAAACCTGGATTAGCCAGATTGCCACGCGTGCCATAGCCAAGCGGCCCGCCAAATGCACCGGGCTGCGGAGTGATGGTCGCGTCGGAGAGCACTAACGCCATACCATCGGCACCGCTGCCGTTGTAGGCGTAATGCCTGAACTGCACTTGAATGTAGTTGCCCGCCGCAGGAAACAGACGCTGCAGGGTGGATGAGGTGGCGACCTGGGGCTGATTACTGGTCAACCGCATGACACCGCCATTAATAGCCGGGGTGAAGGCCGTGCTGCCACGGCTGGCTACGGCCCAGTCATCGCCAAGGCTGGCGCGCCCGAAATCGTCACTGAAACACTGCAATGCAAGCGCGCACTCTTGCCGCTCGGTTACCAGGGACGTGATCGCCGACTCCGACAACGCGCTTTCAAAGATGCGCAGTTCATCCAGTTCACCGTTGAAAAAGCGCCCGCCCGTATTCTGGTCAGCCCCCAGCTGCAACGGATCGGAATTGGCCCTCGGCACGCCGGCAAAACTGGCTTGTCCGGCAAGATTGCCGTTGATATAGATGCGTTGGTCGCCCGGCGCATGGCGAATTAGCACATGGCTCCACTGCCCTGGTGTTAGCGCTACGGTGCTGTTGAACTCGCGGGTGGCAGTGGGGCCTGTGGTCTGCCACCACCAGTTGACGGTGCCATTGGGGTTTAAGTGAAACTCGTAGTTCTCATCCTTGGAGAGGATGGTCATCAGACCTGACGTCGGCAGCGTGCGTGGCTTGACCCAAACACCAATACTGAAGCTGCCGCGCAGCGTCAACCGTCCGGTGTGCGCACGCTGCACATACTGGCTAGAGGCCGCATTGAAACGGCCGTAGCGGCAAGTGCCCTGGCCATTCACGGTCGGCAGGGCTGGCGTGGTCTCAGCGGTGACAGCGCCATTGAAAACCGTACCATGCAGATTATTACCGGAAGCATCCAGCACCTCCCCTGCGGCGCCAGACCAGTCGGATTCATCCAGCGACCAGCTCAGGAGCGGTTGCGGCAACGTCTCGGCACAGAGCGGCCAAGCCCCGAGCAGTAGCAACCAAAAGAGCATGAGCAAACGCAGCGCATACATGACTTATCGCTCCACTACAGCAGTGAGACGGCGAAACGCATAATCCGCTCGCGCGCCAGGAATGCCATTTTGCGCCGTTGCGGTAAAACGGAAGATCTGAATAGGTGTGCCATCTGCGTCGGTGTAACTACTTGCAACACAGACCACACCCACCGTGAACTCACTCAACCCACTGCCGGCCAGACTGGGCGAACCCGTCGCACAAAGGCCGGCATTAACCGACTGACTGATCCCCCACTCCAGACCCACCCTGGCAGCCTGGTAGGCGCGAGCCTGCTGGATGGCCAGCGCATTGCTGCCATGCTGCACCGATGCCAGACGCGACATGGCGATGATCACCAGGCTGACGACAATCATCAGAAACATCGCAGCTACCAGGCCAAAGCCACGGCTAGCGCGCATGGGTAAGGGATCAGGGCGCATTATCGACATGCACCTGTTGCAGCAGTTGCAGGTTTTCCCCGTCCTGACTGATGCTCAAACTCAGGGTCAGCAGCCCGGCGCGCTGGGTGCTGCCGGCCTGGTACTCAAAACGACTGGCCGCACAATCAACACGGGCAGCAACCGGCTGCGGGTTGGCGCCAGCGGGCAGCGCATTGGGGATGCTGGAAAGCAGCTGGTTATAGCTGTAACGCAGCAACTGCCCACCCTGACAGCGGTAGCCCACTACCGTTTCTGCCAGGTATAAGCGCCGCTGAGGTGAGGCAAAGGCAAAGTTGAAGCCACCAGCCGGGAGATTGCCCAGGCTGATATGACGCTCCCCGGCAGGTGGCGCCGCAACCAGATCGAAGGTCACTCCAGTGGGAGTAATAACCCCTGGATTAGCAACTGCCCATACATTGCTGCCCGCAACCGGATTCCCCCCCGATTCCGCACCTGTGTTGTACAACACCAGCCAGCGCGCGCCACTCGGGTCAAGATCAGCATCCAGCACCTGCACACTATTGCACAGCCCACCCACAGTGGTACTGGCGCAACTCCCCGCCGCTTCGTTGCTAAAACGCAAAGCATCTACACCGATGCGGTTGGGCCGATAGCGTGCTGCGCTGTGGATTAAAAGTAGCTCCATGGCTTGGCCATCGGCGCTGACGCGTAACGAGTTCGGCACAGCCAGGCGTACATCGCGACTCATACGGTTGAGTGCTCCCGCAGCCTGATCGACCAACTCGGCGCGGCGACTCTGATCGACAAAACTACTCAGAGGGTTGGACAGCACCGTGCTGATCATCACCGCCACCACACCGGCCAGGGCGATAACCATAACCAGCTCGACCAGGGTAAAACCGGCAATGCGATGCAAGCGACCGAGCGTTCTCGGCGCACTGCGCAAGCAGCCAATGCCTCGCTTCAACCGACTCATCAGTAACGCGCCCTGTAGCCATCCAGGCGCAGGGCCTGGCCGGCCGGATCACGAACACTGACCTCAACATGCAGCACATCGCTGGCCGCCAGTCCGCCCAAAGCCAGTGGCGTAACAGCGACCTGAACCTGGTAACCGACTAACGCCGCGATGGCATTACCCTGAGCATTACGCGCCCCAGCATCGTCGAGACCGGCGTAATCACAGACATTATCGAACTGGATACGGCTCGCCGGCGCAGACGGACAGACAGTTCCGCTGGAGGGGTCGAGGTAGGCCTGTAGCAGGATTTCCTCGAGATAGGCTTCGGCTATCGACAGACTCTGCTGACGCAACAATGGATCGGCCGAGCGGCCGCTAATCGCTGCCATGGCGCTGTACAGCGCAGCGGCGGTGATGCCGATGACCACAATGGTGATCACCAGTTCGACCAAGGTCATGCCACGCTGCAGCTTCATTGCACCATCCCGGTTTCCGCGCTCACCACTAGGCTGAACGACCCGATAGTCGCACTGGCGCCCCCTGCCACGGGCCGGCCAAGGGAATCGAAAACCACAGGGAAATTACTTGGATTCAACGTCACGCCGCTGGGTACCTGGCTATTGGCAAAAGGTCTTGCCCATCCGGTCCTGGCACATCCAAGCTATAAGCGCCGCTGCTGCAGCTTGCAGCCTGACGCACGCTGTAGCCAGCGCCCCCCAGGCTGACCTGAGTCAGGCAGCCGCTGGCAACCGCCAGCTTCTGCCCGTAGCGAACGGCGGCTAGCACTTCCTCGTAATACAGGCGTTCGTCAAACACCTTCCGATCAAAAAAGCGCGGCCCTACCACGGCGGCCAGAGTGCCGATGATCACAATGACCATCAGCAACTCGACCAAGGTAAAGCCACGCCTACTAGGTTCTGTTGACGTATCAGCGGAGCCACAACAGGGTTGCAGCGAAGGCCAGCATAGACTTGAAATGACTGGCCTTTTTCTCAAAACGCGTAGCAATCCGCCGGTAATGCTTCAGTTTGCCGAACAGGCACTCCACGACGTGGC
>CAMCJM010000141.1 GCA_945874835.1 Pseudomonas synxantha
GCCACGTCGTGGAGTGCCTGTTCGGCAAACTGAAGCATTACCGGCGGATTGCTACGCGTTTTGAGAAAAAGGCCAGTCATTTCAAGTCTATGCTGGCCTTCGCTGCAACCCTGTTGTGGCTCCGCTGATACGTCAACAGAACCTAGGCAGGACACCTGCCTGGGCGCCGCCACGGCGGGGTGCTGATCATGCGCGGACTGGCCACCGGAGCATGTTTGCTTGTGTTGGGCTCATTCGCTCATGCGGATTTGCAACCACTGGATGATGCCGAGATGTCAGCGGTGCAAGGCGCGGGTTTTGTCCTGGATGGGATTTTGCTGGATGGCTCCGGCGCGACAATCACCATCAACGACATCAACAACGCCGCCGGGCAAAACGTGCCGATTTCAGTGAAGGAGTTTTACCTGGGCGCGGCGGGCAGTAATAAAGGTGCCAACCTCAATCCGGTGAACATTGGCCGGCTGGATCATCCTTTTGAGATCACCCTGGGCAAAGGTGAAACGCTGCGTACCCTGCGTGACGACGGGCAATGGGTGCAGACCACGCCGAGTAATCTCACGGTGCTGGAATTTAAATTCCCCGAACGGCTGACGGGCGCGGGCGGGCAGGGCTGCATCAGCGGCTATGCGGCGGCAGGGAGTAACTGTTCCAGTCGCGCTGCCGAACGGGTCGATCTGGGCATTCGCTTTGATTTTCAGGTAGCAGCAGGGCGCACGGACATTATCAACCTGGACATCAGTGAGTTGGTGATGGACGGCAGCTACCTGCGTCTGTGGGGCGATGATGCGCGCGGGCAATTGGTGGGGGAGGCGCGGGTTAACATTTTTGCCAAAAGCATGCAGTTGATGTCGTGCGCAGCAGGCACCGCCAACTGCACCACCGCGCAAGAGCAAGCGGCGCGCACCATTACGCTGAGTAATGCGTTCGCCAATATTTCCCTTGGCTACGGTAAAAGCCAGCCGCTGTTGTTTGATGTGAGCAGCAATGGCCAGTTCATGTTGGAACTACCCAACCCGGTGACCCGCGCGGCCAACGGCAGTGCTCGCCCTCAGGCCGAGCGCAATGCGATTGCCAGTGATTTTTATGCCAATGCCCCGCGCACCAATATCGTCATAGACAGCCTGCGGGCGGGTAGCGGCAGCTTTTCCACGGGTGGCTATAACTTTGGCTATAACGCCGTCCAAGGCCTCAGCATCAACTATTTGAGGGCGACCAGTCGTGATCTCTAAAGCCTGGGTGATGAGCACTGTATTGCTGGCGATACCCGCGTTTGCCGAGATGCAGCCGTTGGACGATGCCTCGCTGAGCGCGATGAACGGCCAGGGCGGGGTGTATCTGTCTGGTGAGTTCAGTATCAACAAAGACGGCGGTGTGCTGTGGAGCACCCCCACCAGCAACAACCCCAGTACGTGGACGTCTAGCCAGCGCAGTTGCGCCACGGCCGGGGCCAGTACACCGGAAAACTGCGGCATGCGCGTGGCGATTCGCTCTGAAGCCGACGGCGGCTGGTATGTGTTGGACAACCTTAAAGGTGTGTTCAGCTTTGAAGGCCTGACCCTGCGCACGCGCACCGTTAACAGTGGTTTTAACGGCGATGGCGCGGGGTTTAATCAGGATGTGCTGGAGTTCGGCCTGCCCAACGAAGTCAAATTCAAAGACGGCAGTTTTGCCTTCGGTGTGGCTAATCAGGGCGGTTGGCAAAATCGCGCGTTGAGTGTGGCCAACGGCGGTAATCCGTCTTATCAGCAGACCAATATTTTCTCCGCGAAGATCGACGGCACGATCCGCATGCAGGGCAACGTGCTGGTCTTCCCGCAGAATTGAGGAGCAGGTCCATGCACCGTCCTTCACTGTTGTTGTGTGCACTGCTGAGTCCACTGGCCTGCTCCGTGGCGCAGGCTATGCAGGCGCTTGATGATCAGGCCTTGTCGGCGGTCAGTGGACGCGATGGCATCAGCCTGCAAACCAGTGGCGGTGGCTGGTCGGCCGGCAGCATTGATTACAGTCAGGATGGTCAGACCCTCAGCCTCAAAGGTGTCAGCAGCACGCCGCAGGTTGCGGGTAGCACCTCGACCACGACCCTCGATGTGGTGGGCGATCAATTGCACGTGCAGCACAGCGGCAGCGCTCAAGTGCTGAGCGTGAACAGCATTGAAATGGCTGGGAGCAACAATAGTTTTGGGGCGTTTCGCGGCTTTTTTACCCTCGGGGCGAGCCTCAAGTTGAGTGGCGGCGGGGCCAGTGGGGTCAGCGGGTTCAGTGTGGATGACAGCCAACTGTCGTTGAGCGCCGCGACGTTCTATTACCGCGACAACGGCTTTGATCTGATCGTCAAAGGCCTGTCGTTTGATACCTACTTGAACAATGCCTACGTGGATATCGTTAGTGGCGGCAGCGGCCAGGAAATCAAACTGGACCTAGGCACTTCGCGCTTTGTCGGTTCGATTGCCAGCATTGGCTTGGACTTGGCCCATGGCGATCCGACGCCTGGCCTGGCGGTGACACCGGGCACGCCTGACCTGCGTGACGTCGATGCGCAGCGCAGTTTTGGCAAACTCAATATGGATCTGCGGTTGGGCGGCAGCATCAGTATTGCCAGTGGCGGGGCCAGCGGCGAAGGTCTGCGCATCAAACCGAATATCACCATTGCCAACAGCCTGTTTCAGTATCAGGACGAAGGCGTGCTGCGCGCCGAAAACTTTGCCGGCAGTTTGATCAGCAATGCGGGCCTGACCCTCGATCTAGAGCAAGACGGCGCTGGCAGCTACGCCAAAATTGCCTTTCAGGATCTCAAGTTCAACGCCACCCTGGGGGGGGCTGATCATAGGCAATCCGACTAACCAGAAACTCGGCGGGTTGGCGGTGGATTTGAATTTTCTTGACCAGGGCGGGCGGCAAAACTGGCTGAAACTGCGCCCGGGCGGTGATTCGAACTCCGGATTACAGGGCATCAGTGCTGATGTCAGCTGGAACATGGTCAACAGCTCGCTGGCTTTGACTGATAACGGTAACAGCATGTGGTTCAGCGGCCTGCGCACCTATGGTATAGGGCAGTTGAGTGTTGACCTGACCAAAAGCTGTGCGGCAGGCGTCAGCACTGGCTGCTATGCAGGCACCAACACTGACATCAACAGTGGTGGCTACAACGGGCACTTCGACGGTTTGCGCCTGGGCCTGAAAAACGTTGTCGGCAGTTACAGTTTTGATGGTTTACGCGTGGGCACCCCCGATGCGCCCCTGCAGGGCGGCACCGAGTTGCTGGTGTTGATGGAGGTCTTCCCGGCCTACGACTTTACCCTCAACGGGCAAATCACCCTGCGTCCAGGCGGCGCAGTGGGGGACGGCCTGCGTTACAACGCCGATTTCTACATCACCGAAGCCAATGCGGCGATCACTGTGGACGAGAATGGTCGGGGCCTGTGGTTGTCGGGCAGCACGTATGAAATGCATTACCGCGATGGCTCGCTCGACATCAGTAACAACGGTGTAGAGCTGCGCAAAGGCACCTATTGGTCGAAACTGGATGTTGCCAACGTGCGTTGGGGCGATCGGCAGACCGGCAGCAGCATTGGCCGTTTCGTGCTCAAACGCTTTGAGCAAGGTTCTACCCTGGCCATCAGCTCGGGCGGTGCCGGTGCGTTATGTGTGGGCGGCAGCGGCAGCGGCAGCACCGCGAGTGCCTGTACCGCCAGCGGCGGGCGTTGGGAAAATCGAGGTGATGAAGGGATTACGGTCAAGCTGAAGAACGTGTTCGTGCGCGACACCAGCGGCAACCCGAGCAATACGGTGTCGAACAACGAGAAGCGCAACCAGGTGATTATCGAGACGGGCAGGGTCAATGGCGTTAACGGCACCGGCAGCCAATTGGTGGTGGATAACTTCCACACCTCCGACGGCAACCCGGCCAACCCAAATGCCAACAGCTACGGCTTAAATGTGGACCTCAACTTGGATGTGGCCCCGACCCGCGTGTGCAACAAAACCGCTTCCGGCTGCACGCCGGTAACGCCCGACCCGCTGGGCTTTGCGGTCAATGGCCGGGTGCACTTCAAGGAAGTGAACATCGACCGGATCCAAAACGTGCACCCCACCGGCGGCGCAGTGACCTCCATGTACGGCGTCAAACTGCAAAACGCCGATATCCGCGCCAACCTCACGGCCACGCCGATCAACTGAAACGCCGCTGTCATGCACGGCGGTTAGCCTTTCTTCGCATGGGTACTGGGCATCCTGTAGATGCACTGCCAGCGTGACCGCTAATCATTAGTCGGACAAAAAAGCCCCGTTACCCTTTCGATATGCGCCGGTTGTCGGCACAATTCGCCTCCACTTTTTTGGGGGGAACATCTTTGCTCCCCATTAGCCGACCTTGCAGGGGCAGCGCCATGATCAAAACGCCTTACTACCTGATCGACAAACAAAAGCTGCTGGGCAATCTGGAGAAGATCGCCTACGTGCGCGAGCACTCCGGGGCCAAGGCGCTGCTGGCGCTCAAATGCTTCGCCACCTGGTCGGTGTTCGACCTGATGCAGCAATATATGGACGGCACGACCTCATCGTCCCTCTACGAGTTGAAGCTTGGTCGGCAGAAGTTCGCCGGCGAAACCCACGCCTACAGCGTGGCCTGGGCCGATGATGAAATCGAAGAAATGGTCGCCAACTGCGACAAAATCATCTTCAACTCCATTGGCCAGCTGGAGCGCTTTGCCGAGCAGACTGAGGGCACCATCCGTGGCCTGCGCGTAAACCCGCAGGTGAGCAGCTCTGATTACCTGCTGGCCGACCCGGCGCGCCCATTCAGCCGCCTGGGTGAGTGGGACCCGGAAAAGATCGCTGCGGTGATGGATAAGATCAGCGGCTTTATGTTCCACAACAACTGCGAGAACGGCAGCTTCGAACTGTTCGACCAGATGCTGACGACCATTGAAGAGCGCTTCGGCCATCTGTTGGAGCAGGTCGAGTGGGTTAGCCTCGGTGGCGGCATTCATTTCACTGGCGACGACTATCCGCTGGATCAGTTCTGCGCGCGGCTCAAGGCCTTCTCCGAGCGTTTCGGTGTGCAGGTCTATCTGGAGCCGGGCGAAGCGGCGATCACCCTGAGCTCCTCGCTGGAAGTCACGGTGCTCGACACCCTCTACAACGGCAAGCACCTGGCCGTGGTCGACAGCTCGATCGAAGCGCACATGCTCGACCTGCTGATCTACCGCCTGAACGCCAAGATGGAACCCTGCAACGGTGAATACACCTACATGGTGTGCGGCAAGTCGTGCCTGGCCGGTGACATCTTCGGTGAGTATCAATTCGACAAGCCACTGGCCATCGGTGATCGCCTGTCGTTTATCGACGCCGCCGGTTACACCATTGTCAAGAAGAACTGGTTCAACGGCCTGAAAATGCCGTCCATCGTGGTCAAACAACTCGACGGCAGCGTCGAGGTGGTGCGCGAATTTGGCTTTGACGATTACCTCTCGAGCCTGAGCTGATCCGTAGGGTGGACGACGCTGTTTTCGTCCACCGCTCTGCAATCACCCAGGTGGATGACAAAAACGTCATCCACCTGGGTGTTGTAAACCCGCTGCAACTCTCTCAATAACGCAGTACCCAGGAGGTGAAACAATTGAAGAAGAATGTTCTGATCATTGGTGCAGGAGGTGTCGCCAAGGTGGTGGCCCACAAGTGTGCGCAGCACAACGACGAACTGGGTCGCATTGCTATCGCGTCGCGCAACATCTCCAAATGCCAGGCCATCATCGACAGCGTTAACGCTAAGGGCAGTCTGAAGCAGCCGGCCGAGATCAAGGCCTTTGCCCTCAATGCGCTGGATATTGAAGCAACCAAAGCACTGATCCGCGAAACCGAATCGCAGATCGTCATCAACGTGGGTTCGGCCTTCCTCAATATGTCGGTGCTGCGCGCCTGTATTGATACTGGCGTGGCCTACCTCGACACCGCCATCCACGAAGAACCGGGCAAGATTTGCGAAACGCCGCCTTGGTACGGTAACTACGAGTGGAAGCACCTGGCCGAATGCCAGGAAAAAGGCGTGACCGCCATCCTCGGCGTCGGTTTCGATCCGGGCGTGGTCAATGCCTATGCTGCACTGGCGCAGCAACAGTACTTCGACAGTATCGAGTCGATCGACATCCTCGACGTCAACGCCGGTTCCCACGGCAAGTACTTCGCCACCAATTTCGATCCGGAAATCAATTTCCGTGAATTCACCGGCCAAGTCTGGAGCTGGCAGAACAGCCAGTGGACCAGCAACAGCATGTTTGAAGTCAAACGCACCGACGACCTGCCGGTAGTCGGCGAACAGAATCTGTACCTGACTGGGCATGACGAAGTGCATTCCCTGTCCAAACACCTGAACGTGCCCAATGTGCGTTTCTGGATGAGCTTCGGCGAGCACTACATCAACGTGTTTACCGTGCTAAGAAACCTCGGCCTGCTCTCCGAGCAGCCAGTAAAAACCGCCGAAGGCCTGGAAGTTGTGCCGCTGAAGTTGGTCAAGGCCGTGCTGCCTGACCCGTCCTCGCTGGCGCCGGGTTACAGCGGTAAGACCTGCATTGGTGACTTGGTTAAAGGCAGCAAAGACGGCAAGCCAACCGAGCTGTTTATCTACAACGTTGCCGACCACAAAGATGCCTATGTCGAGACCGACAGCCAGGGCATTTCCTACACCGCCGGTGTGCCGCCGGTCGCGGCAGCGCTGCTGGTGGCGCGTGGTGACTGGGATGTGGCGCGCATGGCCAACGTTGAAGAGTTGCCGGCTGAGCCGTTCCTCAAACTGCTCGATGTCATGGGTCTACCGACCCGTATCAAAGATCAGCACGGCGACCGTCAATGGGATCAAGCCCTCTGATTGGCTGCGCGTCGGCTATACGGCGTTAAAAACAGACGGGAAATGCTCATTTACAGCAGTAAACTCCGCTTTCCCGCCTGTTTTTGCCTTGTCTCGCTCTAGCTCGCTCAATCAGCCTAACGCCCGCCCTCTCGGCGGGCGTTTTGCTATCTGGTCCGTGGCAGAGGCTGGGCGGCATCCCGCTTTGGCCGCGACGTGCCGGTTTATGCGATCAATCGCTAGGCTGAGCTTTAGCCGCGACGTGGCATCCATGTGCGCCGCGCTTCCCGCCTGCGGCATTTCACGCGACAATCAAAACTTATCGACACGCGCCCCAACGTCGGGTGCGTGCTACGGCGACTCCGTGAGGACACCAGCATGAGCAGCAACGACCGCGTCATTATTTTCGATACCACCCTGCGTGACGGCGAGCAGAGCCCCGGCGCGTCCATGACCGGTGAAGAAAAGCTGCGCATCGCCAAGGCCCTGGAGCGGCTCAAAGTCGATGTCATCGAAGCCGGCTTTGCCATCGCCAGCCCGGGCGACTTCGCGGCGGTCAAGGCGATTGCCGACAGCATTAAAGACAGTACCGTGTGCAGCCTGTCACGCGCGCTGGACGCGGACATCGACCGCGCCGCTGAAGCGCTCAAAGGGGCCAACTCCGGGCGTATCCATACCTTTATCGCCACCAGCCCGATCCACATGCAGTACAAGCTGCGCATGCAGCCGGATCAGGTGGTTGAGCAGGCCGTGCATGCGATCAAGCGCGCGCGCAATCTGTGCAGCGATGTCGAGTTCTCCTGTGAGGATGCTGGCCGTTCGGAGATTGATTTTCTCTGCCGCATCGTCGAAGCCGCGATCAACGCGGGCGCGCGCACGATCAACATCCCCGATACCGTGGGCTACGCCATTCCGCATCAGTACGCCGAGACCATCCGCCAACTGCTCAACCGTGTGCCCAACGCCGACAAGGCGGTGTTCTCCGTGCATTGCCACAACGACCTGGGCCTGGCCGTGGCCAACTCGCTGGCCGCTGTGGTCGCCGGGGCGCGCCAAGTGGAGTGCACCATCAACGGCCTCGGTGAACGCGCCGGTAACGCCGCGCTGGAAGAGATCGTCATGGCGATCAAAACCCGCGAAGACCTGCTCGGCGTGCACACCCGCATCGACACGCCGCATATCCTCAGTACCTCGCGCTTGGTTTCGGGCATCACCGGTTTCCCGGTTCAGCCAAACAAGGCCATCGTCGGCGCTAACGCCTTCGCTCATGAATCAGGCATTCATCAGGACGGCGTGCTCAAGCACCGCGAAACCTACGAAATCATGTCGGCGCAGTCGGTCGGCTGGCACACCAACAAGTTGTCGTTGGGCAAACTGAGCGGGCGCAATGCCTTCCGCTCGCGTCTGGATGAGCTGGGCATCGTACTGGCAGGCGAGGCCGAGCTGAACGCTGCGTTCGCCCGCTTCAAAGACCTGGCCGACAAGAAGCAGGAAATCTTCGACGAAGACCTGCAAGCACTGGTGTCCGACACCCTGGCCGAGGAAGCGCCGGAGCATTTCAAGCTGATCACCCTGGAGGTGGCGAGTAAAACCGGCGAAGTGCCGCAGGCGCAGGTGGTGGTCAGCGTCGACGGTGCCGAGCGCAGTGCTGAGGCTCAGGGATCGGGGCCGGTGGATGCAACCTTCCGGGCCATCGAGGCGATTGCCAGTTCCGAGGCCAGTTTGCAGCTGTATTCAGTCAACGCCATTACCCAGGGCACCGACTCGCAGGGTGAGGTGACCGTGCGGCTGGAGAAGGGCGGGCGCATCGTCAACGGCAACGGCGCGGACACCGACATTCTGGTGGCCTCGGCCAAGGCCTATATCAATGCGCTGAACCTGATGCAGGCCGGGCAGAAGGCGCACCCACAGGCGGCTGACGTTTGATCGCAGAACTGCGCCGCCGTGCCTACCTGAGCGCCATGCAGGTGGCCAGTTGGCTGCCGCGTGTGGAGCTGCCCTTTGCCGCACCGTCGCGGCCAGAAGTGTTGCATCCGCTGGTTGAGG
>CAMCJM010000142.1 GCA_945874835.1 Pseudomonas synxantha
AGATTCGCAGTCACCCGCGACACCCTTGCCTCTGGCTAACACTTCCCCTTGCCGGGTGTGTAGAGGACTTTCACCTCCAAGTCACCAGCGAGGCCACCACAGCCAAGCTGGTTGCGCTTACGCGCAACGCGCCATGCCTGGCGCACGCATAAAAAAACCGAAGTCAGAGACTTCGGTTTTTTGCGTAACGATACAGCCTGCGTGGCTTAAACCGGGAACAGTTCGCCCAGTTTCATGGCCAGCATCATGTCGCCTTCGGCGCGCAGTTTGCCGGACATGAACGCTTGCATGCCGTCGGTTTCGCCGCTGGTGATGCCTTTCAGGGTTTCGGTGTCCATGATCAGGGTCACGTTAGCGTTGGCGTTTTCGCCTTGCTCGACGGTGCAGCTGCCGTCTTTGACGATCAGGGCGTAGTTCTCGCCGTCTTCGATGTTGAATTGGAATACCAGGTCGAGGCCTGCAGCAGCGCTGGCGTTGAACTTGGAGTGCATGGTTTGGACGATGTCTGCAACGCTCATGATGTTTTTCCTTTTTCTTGGGGGTTACTAGCACCCAATGGGTGCAGTGGGCCGGACTCAGCGGTAAGTGATGAGTTCCGGCGCCTTCAACAGCTGCAAATGCACATGGCTGTTGAAGGAAGCCAGGCTCACTTGCGTGCCACGAAACTTCAGGCAGCTGAGTGAGGTATTAACAATTTGCCAGTTGAGCTCGAAAGCCCGCGCTGGCGCTATACCGGTGATCACGTGAAGCAGGGCGGTGATCGTACCGCCTGAGGTGAACACCGCGATGTTCTGTTTGTTATCAGCCTGTTGCAAGAGTCGATCAAGGCCGTCTTGTACTTGCTCAACAAAGCCTTGCCAGCTTTGCAGGCCAGGTGTGTCGTACTCACCAGTCAGCCAGCGGCCGATCAGCTTGGCAAACAGACGCTGAAACTCAGCACGATGGTGCGCGGCGTTGCGCAAAATGTTCAGCGCTTCGGGCTCTTCGGGGAGTATTTCAGGCAGCAGCGCGCGAATCACAGCATCCGCATCAAACTCATTAAATGCCGGATCTATTTCAATGGCTGGAGCGTTCTGATCATCACCCAACAACTGTTGCAATGTGGCATTGGCGGTATGTTGCTGGCGACGCAAGTCACCGCTCACGCTGCGATCAATGCGCACACCGAGGTCTGCCAGATGGCCGCCTAATACTTCTGCCTGACGAATGCCGATGGGCGACAACACATCGTAATCGTCAGCGCCGAAAGAGGCTTGGCCATGTCTAATCAGGTAGATGCTGCCCACGTCCGATCAGTTCCAGTGCGGTGAAAGTCCCGCGAGGGTATGAGGAAGCTCTGAGGCTGTCAACGTAAAAACATACGCTTGTTTGAATTACATGTGCGTGCTGAATGCCGAGCTTAAGCTGGCTGGCCGTGCACTCGGTGCCTCGGTATGCTGGAGGCCAAACAGCGTGACCGATCTTTGGCCGCTGCTCATTCAACAAGGAGGATTCGGTGGAGTTTTTTGCAGAGTACGCAGGCTTTCTGGCCAAAACAGTCACCCTGGTGGTGGCCATCCTTGTGGTGTTGTCGGCCATTGCGGCACTGCGCAGCAAAGGGCGACAGGGCACAGGTCAGTTGCAGGTGAGCAAACTCAATGACTTCTTCAATCAACTGCAACAGCGTGTAGAACAGGCGGTTCTCGACAAAGCTCAGCTGAAGGCCATCGCCAAGGCTCAAGCCAAGACCGCCAAACAGGAGAAAAAGAATGGCACGCAGAAACCACGGGTTTACGTGTTGGACTTTGACGGTGACATCAAAGCATCCGCCACTGACAGCTTGCGCCACGAAATCACTGCTTTACTGAGTATGGCCACCGCGCAGGATGAAGTGGTGCTGCGCTTGGAAAGTGGCGGCGGCATGGTGCACAGCTACGGCTTGGCATCCTCGCAGTTGGCACGTATTCGTCAATCGGGCATACCGCTGACCATTTGTATCGACAAGGTTGCGGCCAGCGGCGGCTATATGATGGCCTGCATTGGCGAGAAAATTATCAGTGCGCCGTTCGCTATCTTGGGCTCAATTGGTGTCGTTGCGCAGTTACCCAATGTGCATCGGTTACTAAAAAAGCATGACATCGATTTTGAAGTGCTGACAGCCGGTGAGTACAAGCGCACCCTGACGGTGTTTGGTGAAAATACCGAGAAAGGCCGGGAGAAGTTCCAGCAGGATCTGGAAATCACCCATGAATTGTTCAAAGGCTTTGTCGCGCGCTACAGGCCGCAACTGGATATTGATCAAGTCGCCACTGGTGAGGTTTGGCTGGGCATGGCGGCCTTGGAAAAACAGTTGGTGGATGAGCTTAAAACCAGCGATGAATACCTGGCGCAACGCGCTAAAGATGCTGATTTGTTCCATTTGCATTTTGCCGAGAAGAAAACCCTGCAGGAACGTGTTGGGCTGGCGGGCAGTGTGGCGCTGGATCGTTTTGCGCTTAACTGGCTTAGCCGCCTGAATCAGCAGCGTTTTTGGTAATTGGCCGGTCATACAGAGGATGAAGATGAGCACGTTCAACGCATTACAGGCCCGAGAAACGGCGACCGGTGAATTTGAGCAGGTCATTGTGCAGCGCGAGATCGCTGAATTACCGGCTGGCGAACTGCTGGTTCGCGTTAAATATTCCTCACTCAATTACAAGGACGCACTGTCTGCCAGTGGCAACCGAGGCGTTACCAAGAGCTTTCCCCATACGCCAGGCATTGATGCGGCGGGTATTGTCGAAGCTTCCAGCGTGGCTGAGTTCGCTTTGGGCGATGAAGTCATCATCACCGGCTACGACCTGGGCATGAACACGGCCGGTGGTTTTGGCCAGTACATTCGTATCCCTGCCAGCTGGGCCTTGAAACGCCCGAAAGGGTTGAGCCTGCGTGAAGCCATGGTGCTTGGCACGGCTGGGCTCACCGCTGCGCTGTGCGTGGACAAGCTGGAACAAAGCGGGCTCACCCCCCACGCAGGCGTTGTGCTGGTTACGGGCGCGACGGGCGGTGTCGGCAGTGTAGCGGTCGCCTTGCTTGCATCGCTTGGATACCGCGTAGCGGCGTCAACCGGTAAAGCTGAGCAAGCCGATTACCTCAAATCACTGGGCGCAGAGCAGGTTGTGCTGCGCGAAGATCTGCAAGCGGGCACCGATAAACCGATGCTTAAAGAGCAATGGGCGGGCGCCGTGGATTGTGTGGGTGGGGACATCCTGTTCAATGTGGTCAAATCACTGCGCTATGGTGCCAGCGTGGCCTGTTGCGGGCTGATGGCGGGCGTGGCATTCAAGGGCAGCGTGTTGCCGTTCATCCTGCGCGGGGTGAATCTGCTGGGGGGCGACTCGGTCGAGCTGCCGCTGGTGGTGAAGGCGTCTATGTGGGACAGGCTGTCGCTGCAATGGAAGGTTAATCTGGAGGCGTTGGTGAGTGAAATCACCCTTGAGCAACTGCCTGCCGCCATTGCGCAGGTGCTGGCTGGCAAACAGGTTGGGCGAGTGCTGGTCAATTTGGCTTAAATGCAGCACAAATGAAAAGGCCACCTGCGCGGTGGCCTTTTGTTTTATAGCGATTAGCAACTGGCTACAGCAGGCTGATCAGGCGCGTCGGCGGAACAGCGGCAGTGGCTGGTCCGTTGAGGCTTGGTACACCTCGCTGAACTCCTCAAAGGCTTTCAGGGCGTCGAGCGGGTCTTTGTCTTCACGCAGGGCGAAGGCATCAAAGCCCACGCGCAGGTAGGAGAACAGCTGGTCGCGCAGGACATCGCCAATGGCGCGCACTTCGCCTTTGTAACCGTAGCGATTGCGCAGCAGGTAGGCGGTGGAGCAATGGCGGCCATCAGTGAAGGCCGGGAAGTTCAGCGCGATCACTTGGAAGTTATCCAGCTGATCGGCGATCTCTTCGATTTCTTCACCAGCCTCCAGCCACACGCCGAGGCCGCCATCGCGGGCCTTGAGCGCGGTGCTGTGATCGACCCACAAGGCCAACGGCACAATCAGGTCATCGCAATTGGAAATGCCGTCCAGCGTGGCGTCTTTGGGCAGCAGGTGCCAGCTTTCATCAACCAATTGGCCGTTTTTAATGATTCGCTGCATAGACACGCTCCTTGAACGGATCGACACCAACACGGCGGAAGGTGTCGAGGAAACTCTCTTCTTCGTTGCGGCGCTCGACATAGACCTTGATGATCTTGTCGATCACATTGGCCATCTCGGCTTCAGCGAAGGATGGGCCAAGGATTTGCGCCAGGCTGGCATCGCGGCCCGAACTGCCGCCAAGCGACACCTGATAGAACTCCTGACCTTTCTTGTCCACGCCCAGAATGCCGATATGGCCGACGTGGTGGTGGCCACAGGCGTTCATGCAGCCGGAGATGTTTAGGTCGATATTGCCGATGTCGAACAGGTAATCCAGGTCGTCGAAACGGCGCTGAATGGCTTCGGCAATCGGGATCGACTTGGCGTTGGCCAGGGAGCAGAAGTCGCCACCCGGACAGCAGATGATATCGGTCAGCAGACCGACGTTAGGCGTGGCAAAGCCATGCTCGCGCAGCTCGCCCCACAGGCTGAACAACTGCGCCTGCTCGACATCCGCCAAAATGATGTTCTGGTTGTGGCTGTTGCGCACCTCAGCAAAGCTGTAGCGTTCGGCCAGATCGGCAATGGCATCAAACTGCTTGTCTGTCACGTCACCCGGTGCAACGCCGGTTGGTTTAAGTGACAGGGTGACGGCCACATAACCCGGTTTTTTGTGCGCAAAGGTATTGCGCTGACGCCAGCGGGCAAAACCCGGATGTTCGGCATCCAATGCCGCCAGAGCAGCGTCCTGATCGTCTAGAACTTTATAAGTCGGGTCGATAAAGTGCGCTGCAACGCGCGCCACTTCGGCCTCGGTCAGGGTGGTGGGGCCATCCTTGAGGTGCACCCACTCGGCATGTACGCGCTCGGCGAACACCTGAGGGGTCAGCGCTTTGACCAAAATCTTGATGCGTGCTTTGTACTTGTTATCACGGCGGCCGTAGCGGTTGTACACACGCAGAATGGCGTCCAGATAGCTGATCAGGTGCTGCCAAGGCAGGAATTCGTTGATGAAGCTGCCCACGATTGGCGTACGGCCCAGGCCACCACCGACGGATACGCGGAAGCCCAACTCACCGTCTTCGTTCTGTACCGCTTCCAGGCCGATGTCGTGCACTTCGATGGCTGCGCGGTCGCCAACGGCACCGTTGACGGCAATCTTGAACTTGCGCGGCAGGTGGGTGAATTCGGGGTGGAAGGTCGACCACTGACGAATGATTTCGCACCAAGGGCGCGGGTCGATGATTTCATCTTTGGCCACACCGGCGAATTGATCGGTGGTGGTGTTGCGAATGCAGTTGCCGCTGGTCTGAATGGCGTGCATTTGCACGGTTGCCAGCTCGGCCAGGATCTCCGGTACGTCTTCCAGGTCCGGCCAGTTGAACTGCACGTTCTGCCGCGTACTGATGTGCGCGTAACCCTTGTCGTAGTCACGGGCGATTTTGGCCATCATGCGCACTTGTGCCGATGACATCAGGCCATAGGGCACCGCCACACGCAGCATGGGCGCAAAGCGTTGGACGTAGAGGCCATTTTGCAAGCGCAGTGGGCGGAATTCTTCGCCGCTCAGCTCGCCAGCCAGATAACGGCGGGTTTGATCGCGGAACTGCTTGACGCGGTCCTCGACGATTTGTTGGTCGTACTGGTCATATACGTACATATGGTGTCCTGTTATCAGGCTTTTAGAACCTATTTACGATGCGCTGCGCCTTTTTCGGGCTATTTCTCGCCACATCGTCAACCGGTTCAGACAGCTAATCAGCGCGCACGGCCGCGCACCCCTGGCGGAGGCGAAGGAAGATACCAGTTCGTGGATATGCGCAAAAGTGATGTTTGAGTATATGGAAAGAACTTAAAGCGATAAGCGTGCCTGGCAAAATAGCTTGCTGGCTTGAGCAAGCGCGGGCTGTGGTCTTAACTGCTGTATGCGACTCACCCGAAAAAAATAAGAGGGCTTGTCCATGGGCGAACACAGCGAAGCAGAAGGGGCTGACAGCGCGGCAGATGCCAAGGCGATTTTTGCCTTGATCCTCATCTGCGTTGTTACAGCAGTTTTTTGGGTTAGCCAACAGTAGGCACGGCGTAACACGATCAAGAGCGGGCATCAGCTAACCGATGCCCGCTTTTTTATGGGTTAGCAAAAATGCTCAGTGGCAACTCAGGCCGTCGGCTTGGCGATACAGCATCAGCAATTTGCGGGTGATGGTGCTCTGAATATCGTCACGCTCGAACGCTGACAAACGATCAAGGCGGGCGATCTGCAGGCGGTGTAGGTGCAGGTAAGGCATTTGCTGGTCGAATTCGCGCAAGTCACCTTTGATCAGGATGGGCAGAAACAGATCGCCCGATTTTTTCTGGTTACTGATGATTTGCGCCAATGCTGCTTTAAAAGCCATGGTTTTGGGCGCTGGGCCGCCATCCTTAATCAGGGTGGTAAGCAGCAAACCGGGTTTATCCAGCACTACGCCCGGTAGTACGCATAACCCGGTGCGGCGAATTGCCTGTGGCTCAATACCGTGCAGGGTGTCGTGGAAGGCATAGGGGTTGGGCAAAACCACCATTTTGCGGCCCATGTCAGACGGAAAATGCAGGTCATAGTTGGTGTATAGCTGGCGTGTTGACTCTGAGTAAACACACAGGCGATTTTCAAATAGCTTGATAAAGCGTTCGGCCAACTCCCGTCGGGCGATGCTGTCCAGATCCCAGATCAGGTCTTGATTCTGTGGCCGGCTCAGATCGATTTCCTGGTGTTCCATACGGCTCATCGGCGTTTATACCTTGAACTGTCTTAAAAGGCGGTTGAGTTGGTCGGCCAGTTGTCCCAATTGCTGACCGGCCGCGCTGGACTTTTGCGCAGCGAGAGCATTGTCCTGGGCCAAGCTGGCGGCTTGGGTGACATTCTGGTTGATGTCTTCAACAACATGCGACTGTTGCAGCGTGGCACTGGCGATTGAAGCATTCAACCTGTTGAGGTTACGCAGGCCGCTGGCAATCTGCGCCAGGCTCGCGCCGGCCTGACTGGCCTGTTCAATAGTCAGTTGTGACGCTTTGCTGCTGTCGTTGATGACTTTTACGGCTGCTTCGGAGTTGCCTTGCAGGCGCTCAATCATCACCTGGATTTCCGCGGTGGATTTTTGTGTGCGCTGTGCGAGCAGGCGCACCTCGTCGGCGACCACAGCAAAGCCCCGGCCTTGCTCACCCGCTCGGGCGGCCTCGATGGCCGCGTTGAGGGCCAGCAAGTTGGTTTGTTCTGCGATTGAGCGGATCACCTCAAGCACGCTGCCGATCTGCGTGCTTTCCTGGGCCAGGGCCTGGATCACGCTCACCGCCTGATTGATGGTGGCTGAGAGGTCATTGATTTGGCGCAGACTGATTTCGATATTGTTTTGCCCATGGCGGGCTTGATCTTCTGCGGCCTGCACTTCGCTGGCGGCGTTTTCAGCATTCTTCGCCACGTCCTGCACGCCGTAGGTGACTTCATTGATGGCGGTGGCCACCAACTCCATCTGCTGCGACTGCTGTTCACTGTGTTGTTGCGTCTGCCCTGCAGTCTGGCTGAGATCACGGGCAGCCGTGTCGAGTTTTCCGGCTGAATCAAGCGACTGGCTGATTACCTGGCGCAGTTTATCGGTGAAGATATTGAAGTGGCGCGATAACGCAGACAGCTCATCATTGCCATGGGTGTCGAGGTTACGCGTCAGGTCACCATCGCCACTGGCAATGTTAGCCATCGCATCAACCGCCTGTTGCAGCGGCTGGGTGATGCTACGCACGATCAGCACCACTAAAACGGCCATCAACGCGGCAATCAGTAGACCAATCAAAAGGGCGCTGATTGCCTGCTGCTGAAACTCGTCGGCGACATCGTCGACGTAAACGCCAGAACCAATAATCCAGCCCCAGGGTTGGAACAGTTGCACGTAGGAAACTTTCGGCACTGGAGCTTCAGAGCCAGGCTTTGGCCAGCGGTAATCCACCTGCCCGGCACCCTGCCGCTTGCTGATGGCGACCATCTCATTGAACAAAGCCTTGCCATCCGGGTCTTTAAAGCCTGACAGGTTTTGCCCTTCAAGTTTTGAGTTGGCGGGGTGCATGATCATTACGGGAGTTTGATCATTGATCCAAAAATATTCCTGGCCGTCGTAACGCAGCTTGCGAATCGTGGCAGCGGCCTGCTGTTGGGCCTGTTCGCGGGTGAGGGGGCCGGCGCGTTCCAGTTCGTGAAAATACTCAAGAATGCCAGTCGCACTTTGCACCACATGTTGGGTTTTCTCGCTTTTGCCAGCTTTTAGGTCGTTATGGGACTGTTGCAGCAACAACACGGCTTGAATCACCAGCATGACAATGGCAACGCAAAGAATGAGCCAGAGGCGGCGATTGATTGGCAGGCTGCGTAGGCTATTCATAAATTGGGCACTTCCCGTTTTTTGTTGGTTTTACGCTTTGATGTAATTTGAGTGCGGCAGATCACATGCGTGGTGTGGTCAATGAATGCGGGGTTACTCATGTAAACAGTAGGCCAACTGCTGCACTCAGCAGGCCTTTGTAGAGCGTTATCGGCCAATAAACCCGTGTCAATAGGTTGAGTAGTAAGTAGTCATACAAAATTAATCAGATATTTATCACCATAGCCTGACAGCACTTTTAGCACATGATTGGTGAGCGTTTTGAAGCTCTGGTAAGCCGTGACTGGCAGCCACTCGTATTTGATTTTCCGCCAGAGAATCTCAATCA
>CAMCJM010000143.1 GCA_945874835.1 Pseudomonas synxantha
CGACAACTGGGTGCGTTCAGTAGCCGTATCCCCTTTGTGGCACTCAGCAGGCTTTGTATATGAGCCCACTCGGTATCGCTTAACTGGCTTCTGTCGGTCATGGCAAAAGCCAGATTCTAGCCGGTGGCTTACGTCAACAGAACCTAACAAAGGTCGCTGCGAAATAACCTGGGACGCCAGCTTTAACAGCACCCGCGCAGGCTTTCTCTATTACAGCGTGCCGCTCTACAAAAATCGCCTGGGGCTGTTCTACTCCCGCAAACGCTTTGCCGAGCCGCCGCAACTGTCGCTGCCCGACGACCTGCGCCAACTCAAGGTGTGCGGCGTGATCGGCTTCAACTATCAGCCCTATGGCATCGATTGGCCCCTGGAACGACTGCCAACCATTCAGCAAAACCTCGAAATGCTCGACCGCCAACGCTGCGACTTCTTCCCCAGCGAGATCGAGCCCCTGCTCGGCGGTATCACTATCGGCACCTACAACGATCCCGGCCAGCTGCAAAGCATTGCACTGGAGCAGCAAAAAACCTTCTATCTGATGATCAGCAAAGGCTCACCCCGCGCCCACGAACTGCTTAACCGACTCAATCAGATCATCATTGAGCAGCAAGAAAATGGTGAAGCGCAGCAGCTGCTAGAGCGCTTTCTGCCGGGGATGCAGTAATCTCCAGCCGATCGCTCAAACCGCCTCGGTAACCATGAGCACCAGCCGAATGCCGCGCAGGCCCTGCTCGCGCTCACGCTGCAAGGCATAGCTGGCCAGCTCAGCCATGGCCCGGCGATGCACATAGGCCAGGCTGTCGATCAGCGTGGCGCTGTTGCGCATGAATTCGACCGGTTCACCGGCCTGGGCATTTAAACGGGGGCAGCGCAGGCGCAGGTAACCGCCCAGCGTGCTGCCATCGAGCAAGGTCTGGGGAATAAGATCTGCTGCTTTGAGCAAGCGCAGAGCCAAATCTTGATAGCGCGACAAGGCATCCTGGCTCAAGCGCTCAGTAAGACTGTCCGGGTTCTGCTGATGCCAGTCCAGAAAACGCTCGGCCAGCTCACGGGCCTCCAACAGGCGTGCATAGTCGACATACAGTTTGCTCAAATGCAGTGCCAGACGGGCCGTTTCACGCGGCGCCGTGGTTGCGCCCGCCAGGCTCAATTCCAGACGACGCCGGTATAACGAAGCAGCCTGCAGCAACTGCAGGTGCGCCGGTGTCTTGCCCTCATCGATCTGTCGATACAAGGGCAAGTGCTTAGCCGGGTCAAACGCCTCGCTGTCACTGAGCCGCGAATTCACCCCGTTACGCTGCAACTCGCCACACCAGGCCAGCCCCACCCGTTGGTCTTCATGCGTTTCAGCCTGGGTCCAAGCCTGTGTAATTTCCGGAGACAGGCGCCGCAACTCATCAATCACGGCCTGCCAACCCAGCCCTGCATGGGCTGCCTGAACCGATTGATGCAACGCCAGCCAGGGCAGGTTGCGCCATTGCCGACCGGTCCACTCCCAGAGTTGATCCAGCGCGTCTTCGCGCTGCGCACTGATCTGGAAAATCTGTTGGCTGTCCTGCAACTGCTGCTCGTCATAGTCCAGCCCCAACTCCGCGTAATACGCCTGGGTGACACGCTGACAATGCTCGGCGAAGTGCTCGAACAGAACGGCCGCCGGGCGGGCGTCATGCAAGTAGCCAGGCGCCTGCAGGGTTTCACTGTGCTGGATACGCGCCAGATCGGCTGGGTGCGTGTGCCAGTAGCGGGTACTGCCCTCTTCGAGGCTCTGCTCCATCTGCTGCCGGGTGGCCTTGCTCATGCTGGAAGTCTTCTCGGCAGTGGCGTGCGGCATATCGCGCAGCAGACGACGCTCACGCCAGGTACGGGCATTCTGCTGATCCACTTCGCGCCAGGCCCAAGACAACGCACGCAGCTGCAAGGCACTGCCACGAAATGCCGCACTCCCGGCGAGCAAACTCTCGTAGCGGTCGGCGTCGAACTCCATCTGCCGCGACAGCGAGCGGGACAGGCGAAAGCTCAACCAGAAACAGCCACGCATCAGCAGCCGCGACAACTCGATACCCTGCTGCGCTGCCCAGATGGCCAGTTGCAGAATCCACCAGGGATCGTTTTCCAGCCATTCCTGCAGGCGATCATCCCAAGGGTCGCGGCTATTACTGCGCACTTCCAGCCAGGCATTGACCAAGTTGACCAAAAAATTACAGCGCATGCCCAGCCGCTGAGCAAAGTGGCCAAACTCGTGCCCCAGTACGCCGACAAACTGCTGCACGCTCATCCCTGCAACCAGTGGCATACCGATGGTCAGCACCTTGCGGCCAGAGAAGAATCCGCTCCAGCCATGCTCAAAATGCACGCTGGCATTCACGTCATTGGACAGCTGCACCGCCACCGGTGGGCGCAGGCCAATCGCCTGACACAACTGGCTGATAACCAACTGCAAACGCGGTTCGCGGTCCAGATCCAGCTCCAGCGGCTTATCTCCACGCTGGCTAGAAAGAAAGAATGGCCGCGCTATAAACAACAGCAAAATGCCGCCGCTGATTGCGGGTACGCCATAGATGCAAAGCAGCAACCAGATATTGCGCAAGCCACCGAGGTATTCGTGGATGTGCAGCAGGTACCAGGCAAGCCCCGCACCCAGGCCAATCACCAAGCCCGCATAAAGCGTCGGCACCAAGAGGCAGCAGAGCGTCACCAGAAACAGCTGCAAGGCGTAGGCCGGGCTAGGACGGGCACGCTTAAGGCCCTTCCGGGCTAACTCCTGCAAAACCGTCAGAGGGTCGACCACCGCAGGCGCGGCAACTTCCTCGACCGAGACGGCCAGGCCTGCCTGTTGCAAGCGACTGCACCAGCGCTCGGCACTTGGCTGATCCAAACCACTCTTAACCACCCGCCGTGCCGGCGGCAACAGGGCCTTTACCTGGGCCTCGGAGAACTTCAGCTGCGTCTGTAGATGCTGAGCAATCTGCTCAGGCGTAAACCCGGGCAAGGCCCGGCCGCTCAGCACAACACGGAACGACACGGCGATCCCTCGCTACAAATTGAAATTGGCGGGCAGCTTAACAAAGCGTGCAGCACTCGCGGCCTATCACACATGGCTCAAGTCACTGACAGCTGCGCAGTATTTGGGGCGGGCGCACGTTCATCTAGCCCCTGCACCTCAGGCTGCCCATTCCATACCTGCAACGGCCGTTCGGCACCGGCCAGCAGCCAACCACTGCGCCCACCCACCAGGGTGCTGACCGCATGCGCACGGCCAAATGGATTGTGCCGCGCCAGCAACAACACACTGTCGCGCAGCAAAGCCAGGCTGCGGCTGTGGGATTGAAACAGTGGCGTGAGCAGGCGGCTGGCTTGGCGGTAATAACGCAAGTGATCACGCCGGCTGCTGACATAGGCGGCGAATACCGCTAACCAGTCGCAGTCCGTCGCTGTGTTCTGTGCGGTAACAGCTGCGCAGAGAGCCGCCGCATCCACCAAGGCCATATTCGCGCCCTGACCCAGTTGCGGACTCATGGCGTGGGCGCAGTCGCCGATGGCAATCACCCGGCCGTCGTGCCACTGCTGCATGCGCACATCGGCATACACCGCCTGACTCAGTTGTTCAGGATGCTCAATAAGCTCAACAAAGGGTTCGGCAGCGTGGCCGGCCAGTTGCAGTACTTGGGCTTTCCAGGCGGCCAAACCGGCTTCACGCCAGGCACCGAACTGCGCCACCGGCAGGCTCCAGAACAAACTACTCAGTGCTTGCTCGCGGTTCAGGTAAGTACGCCCAGTGGGCATGATGCCGAACATCTGCGCACAGTCGCGGTACCACTGGCGCAGGTCCGTGGCCTCCGGTGCATCTGGCGCTGCAGCCGGAGTCGGCACAATGCTCCACAGCGCGCCCCAGGGATAAGGCTGCAGCCACTGCTTAACCTGCATTTGCCCACGCAAGGCCGAACGCACACCATCGGCCAGCACCAGCGCGGCGAACTCGCCGAATGGCTGCTCGACGCCCTGTTCGTCCTGGCTATATAGCTGCACATGGCTGCCGTGCTGGCTGAAACGACTGATATGCACACCGGTTTCAATCTGCACACCGGCGTGCCGCGCAGCGTTGAGCAAGGCTGTGAGCAATACACTGCGGTGAATACCCATGCCGAAACTGTCGGGCTGCCAATGCGCATAACGGGTATCGAGAATCACCCGGCCATTGGCCGAGGTGCCGTACAAGCGACTGACCGCCGCGCCCAGGCTGCTGCATTCAGCGAACAGCCCCAACTGTTGCAGCACAGCCAACCCCGACGGTTGCAACAAAATACCGGCACCTACTGGCTGCAGCACTGGCACGCGCTCCAGCAGGCGCACGCTAAAACCTTGGCGCGCCAGAAAAAGCGCGGTGGCCAACCCCGCTGTACCGGCCCCCACAATGGCAATCGACAATCCCTTCACAACCCGCCTCCACTCATTAGCTGGGTGGAGTCTACCCGCGAGAACTGCCTGCATCACCCTGACCGCCGCACCGTTGTGCACCACACCACAGCAAATCGCCTCCCGGTGAAACAAGGAACCAAGCGGGCATCAGCGCATTAGGCGTTACGGGCTTAGCGGCACAATATCAAAGCCCTTGCGGTTGTCGCTGAGGATGCGGAACTGCTGCTGCGTGCCTGGCGTAACCTTTACGGCCAGTTCGCGGCGCAGGCGGCCCATACCGCAGAGGGTGTCGTCCGCTTCATCGATGCCGATGCCGAGCACCCGCGTGCCGACCGGCACCTGAAACTGCGCCTGCTCGCCGACGCCGATCCGCGCCGCCACTTGGCGATCGACCAGAATGGCCACGTAACACCCGCCTCCCATTCCACCGAAATCACGGTTGACGGTCAGCTGGCCGCCTTGCGTGAGCGGCGTCTGATAGCCGAGCAAACGTTCAGCCGGCACAGGTTTGATGTACTCAGCCTCGGGCTGCCACGAAGAACAACCGGCCAACAGCAGCACCGGTAAAACCGCCGCAATCAATCGCATAACCGCCCTCCATGGGCATCGAACAAGGGGGAACAGGCTGTCGCTGCGTCTAGGCGATCAAGCCATACGCGCGACGATTCGCGCCTGCAACGCGGCCAATGCCTCTGGCTCCGCCTGGCCGCCTGCGTGCACGGCCAGCGCCTCGCCCTCATAGCGCGGCACAATATGCATGTGCAGGTGGAATACGGTTTGCCCGGCCGGTGCGCCATTGAACTGCGCCACTTGCACGCCCGCGGGCTGCAACTCGGCCACCAGCACTTTGGTCAGCATCTGCACGACGGTAATGACCTTGGCCAGGCTATCGGCATCGACCTCCAACAGGTTACGGGCCGCCGCGCGTTTGGGGATGACCAGCGTATGGCCAAATGACTGCGGAAACACATCGAGAAAGGCCAGCACGTCGTCATCTTCATACAGCTTGTAGCAGGGGATTTCGCCACGGATGATCTTGGCAAAAATGTTCTGGTTGTCGTAGTCGCCGTGCAGGCTCATCGGGGTTCTCCGTTGCGCGAGGGATCAAAGGCTCAACCATACCGACTTCTGCGCAACTGGCAAAACCCGGTGTGTGGCGGCCCGTTGACTCCTTGCCATTTACCCACACCACCCGACAAAACAATCTGCCACTGACGGCCCGCAGCACGTAAAGTAGCGCCCCCGTGCAGGCCATGCTGGCGAGCGCGTTTTTGTCTCTTAGCCTTTTGCAGTTCAGCCATGCCCTTGATCACTGAAGACCTTGCCCTGTGTACCCAACGCCTGCGTGACGGGCATCTGCTGGCCATGCCCACCGAGACGGTGTACGGCCTGGCGGCGGATGCGCGCAATGACGACGCGGTGCACAAAGTGTTCGCGCTCAAGGGTCGGCCCAGCAGCAACCCGCTGATCGTGCACCTGCACGACGCCGCGCAGGCCAGTGAATGGGCCGCACTAATTCCCCCGCAAGCGGCGCGGTTGATGGCTGCCTTCTGGCCGGGGCCACTGACGCTGGTGCTACCGGCGCGTGATGACGTGTTGCGCAGCGTCACGGCGGGGCAAAACACCGTGGCTTTGCGTGTACCGGCCCATCCGCTGGCGCGCGAGCTGTTGCAGCGCTTTGCCGGTGGCTTGGTGGCACCGTCGGCCAACCGCTATATGTCGATCAGCCCAACCAGCGCCGAGCATGTGGCGCAACAGTTTGCCGAGAGCGATTTGTACATCCTCGATGGCGGCCCGTGCCGGGTGGGTTTGGAGTCGACCATCGTCGGCGTGTTGCCGGGCGAGCCGCCGCGCTTGCTGCGCGAGGGCATGTTGACCGCCAGTGAGATCGAACGTGTGCTGGGTGAACCGCTGCAACAGGGCGCAGCCGGGCAATTGCGCGTGCCCGGCCAGCACCACAAGCATTACGCCCCAGACACCCCAGCACTGCGCTTTCAGCAAGCACCCGCAGACGCACTGACAGACCCGCAATGCGCCTGGATTTGGTGTGGCACGCCGCAGATCACAGCAGGACCTGCGTTGGATTTAAGTGCCTACCCCGAGCAGTACGCACAGGGGTTGTATGCCGCACTCTATTCGCTGGACAAACTGGGCGTGCAGCGCCTGCTGATCCAGACCCCACCACTGGGTGAGGCCTGGGGCGCGGTACACGACCGCCTGGCCCGCGCCAGCCAAACGATGGACTGATCAGCCAGAGCCTGCCGGCTGAACAACACCAAGGTCAACGCGGGCGAAAGCCTGCGCGTATTCCCGCTGTCAAACTGGACCGAGCTGGTCATCTGGCCGTACACCCACCTGAAAAATATCGACATCGTCGACCTCTACCGCGCCGCGCCAAGACCGGTGGTGGAACTGCACGGCACGCTGATCTGCATCGACGACGAACGCATCCTGCCGCACCTGAGCGCCGAACAGCGCGCCAGCATCGAAACACGCGGGGTACGCTTGCGCACGCTGGGCTGCTACCCACTGACCGGTGCCGTGGAATCCACCGCCAC
Organism: Pseudomonas synxantha; assembly: GCA_945874835.1. GTDB lineage: Bacteria > Pseudomonadota > Gammaproteobacteria > Pseudomonadales > Pseudomonadaceae > Aquipseudomonas > Aquipseudomonas synxantha_B. The sequence continues at coordinate 6,975 of CAMCJM010000143.1, forward strand.
CGACCTGCCGCAAATCATTCAGGAAATGCTGATGACCCGCACCTCAGAACGCCAAGGCCGGATCATCGACCACGACCAGGACGGCTCCATGGAGAAGAAGAAAATCGAGGGGTATTTCTAGTGGGCGGTTGAAGCACCGCCTGTGTGGCTCTTGCTAGATTAACAACAGGCTGGGGGAGGCGTCTTGGCCTGTTTGTTTGCAGTGTGAAACCTAGCGGCTGGCGCGATCTGCGAAGCTGCGCGGATGTAACTTGCGAAGTGCAGTCGGCCTGACCGGGTATGGCGGGGGTATAGAGCCAGACAAAGCTTAATGGCGACTGACAGGTATCGGCCAGAAGCGGACGTCCACATATAGCGACTGGTCAGGGGTTACAATCAAGTTTTGCTACCAGCGGCCAGCACGATCATCGACAGGTAGACTAAGGGCTTGGGATAGAGAGCAACATCGCTTTCAGCGGAGGAGGCACAATCCGTGAATATTTACTTTCCAACTTTCTGGCCTAATGGGCCGGAAATTGACCACAGAGTTCCCTCGCTCGCTCTGGGTGACATTTTTCCGGCCCTAGGGAAGGTCTGAGAAAGTCCTCGCTCGAAAAATGCACCCCAGCAACCATGCGGGTTACAGGGCAGTGATTTCGCGAAACAGGGGCTTTTTCAGAGTTTCCCTAGGTAGCACCACGTTCGCTTGTTTCGACAAACACGACCTACCAGACATAGGAGAAACAGTGCGTCTCCTCTGGGCCCCGCCTGTATCGGACAGCCACGAGCCGCTACTGCTGTTTCTTCTATCGGATAGTGAGCTGATATTTATGCAGGAGCGCCAGTGCACTCTCAACCGACATAATTGCACGGGTGATGTCATTGTTCTCCGGGGAAATGCCGAAGTTTATGGTGTCGCTCATATCTGCATAATGGAGCTTGCACTCTTCAAACTGGGTGTGGGAAAGATCGCTGCCGCAAAATGACGAGCGAGTGAGATCGCATTTTTGGAAAAATGCGTCACGAAGATAGCATTCGACACATTCAAGTCCGACAAGGTTGCGATTTGTAAAAACGTTGTAGTCGAGCCTGCTTTTATGGAATGCGAGCTTTAATGGCGAGGCAGCTTCATTCCAATCGAGGCCAAGCAGCTTGCACTCATTGAACTGTACGTCAACGAACTGCGAGCGCCCCAAGGTGACGTTGCTTGCATCGCATCCAATAAATTCACATGAATCGAATTGACACTTGTGCAATTTCGCTCTGGAGAAATTGCACTTGATAAACTTGCAAGAGGAAAAGCTCCAGTCCACTATCTTTTTTCCCCGAAAAGTCCAGTCCGGAAATTTCTCGTTGTTCGAGGTGGCGAATTCTCTTCATGCGCGCAGTTTACCATTGGAATAATTTTTCATAGAGGGTTAACTTGCTTCCAGTACCGTTGCCTTGATGAAAGCCTCATCGGGAGAGCTTGAGTCGAATTGCGTTAAGAAATCCTGCATGCCGTTAAATTGTTGCATGCCAGACTTCTGGAGAAAATAAAAGTAATCAGTGTTGACACCGATTTCGTCCAGAATGTGCGAAGAAACGATAATGGTGCAGCCAATGTTCTTCATTTCCTTGATGAGCTGCCAAATGAGGTAAGTACCCGAACCGAAGTTTTCGTTCATAATTAGCACCCGGTTTCAGCGCACCCCAGGATTCTCCATGAAATTTGTGTCGCCGCTTTCCGACACCGACCTCCAGGTCTTGAGCGATGCCTACATGCAGAGCGAAAAGCCGGCCTTGCG
>CAMCJM010000144.1 GCA_945874835.1 Pseudomonas synxantha
GCGCCACGTCGTGGAGTGCCTGTTCGGCAAACTGAAGCATTACCGGCGGATTGCTACGCGTTTTGAGAAAAAGGCCAGTCATTTCAAGTCTATGCTGGCCTTCGCTGCAACCCTGTTGTGGCTCCGCTGATACGTCAACAGAACCTAACGCAATATCGGCATTGCTGGGGCGCGTGGGGTGTGGGTAATAGATCCGAAGGTGCCGAGCACTTTGCCACTGTCATCCTTGAACGGCAGCGACCAGCAGGCATGCAGGCCCGCGCTCATGGCGAGGATCTTGAAATCTTGCCAGTAGGGGTGCCGGCTGATGTCTTCGGCTATCACCAGCTCACCGCTGCAAGCCGCGTGTCCGCATGAGCCAACGCCCAGGCCTGCTTGAATGCCCTCAAGGGCCTGGTTGTAGCTATCGGGCAGGCTTGGCGCTGCGCCCACGTGCAGCCGTTTCTGTTCATCAAGCAGCATGATTGAGACGCGCATTTGCGGCTGCAAGCTTTCCAGTCGGCGGGTAATGCCAGTGAGGACGCTGGACAAGGGGTGTAGGCCTAGCAACTCGTCAAGCACCGCGTTACGGGCCTGTTGCAGATGGTATGCCTGATGACGTTCATGCACATCGCGCAGGCTTCCGTGCAGCCCTGGCAGCACCGCACACGGGCTTATTTGCAATTCGACTTGCCTGACTTCGCCGCTGCGGGTGAGGAGTTGGCACTCAAGACGTAGATTATCCAGTTTGCCACTGCGTAATTCTTCCAGTTGCAGCTTGAGCGGGATCTGGCCAAGTTCCGGCATAAACCGCTGCAGTGGATGACCGAGGCTCTCTTGCACCGAGTAGCCACTGATTTGCTCCCACGCAGGGTTAAGAAAGCTAAGGTTGTCGTCGGTGTGGGTGAGGAAAATCCCATCAGCTAAATGTTCAACCAAGGTGCGGTAGCGGCTTTCACTCAATTGCAGGTCGTGGTCGATTTTTTTCTGCTGTGTCAGGTCGATGTCGATGCAGTACAGCTCGACCTGATCAAGGCTGTTGCGCAGCATCAAGTGGCTTGAATAAACCCATATCGGTCGGCTGTCTTTGCACTGCAATTGCACTTCTGCGGCTGCAATGGGTGGGCCGCCGAGTTGCCACAGGTTAATGGCATTGACCACCTTGCTGCGGGCATGAGGCGGCACGATCAGTTCTTCCAGGCGTCGCCCCATGGCCTCATGGACTTCATAGCCATAAAGCTGCGTGCTGGCTGGGTTCCAGTAAATCACCCGGCGCTCGCGGTCATAGCCTTGCACGGCAATACGTGGTGTTTGCTCAAAAAGCTGGCGGAAGCGTTTTTCACTTTCACGCAGGGCGCTTTCATCACGCTTTTGCGCACTGATATTTTGCAGCGTGCCGAAGATATTGCCGCTGGCATCGGCTTCGCCACGCAGCATCAGCCAGGTGCATGGTTGTGTTTGCGCTTGCGCCAAGCGCGCGCTGAAATTGAGTGGCGTGTGGTCATCCCGCAACGCCTGCACTGCGCGTTGTGCACCGGCGCGGTCAGCTGGATGCAGCCAGCTGAGAAATTGCTCAAGACTGCTGTGCGGAGGGTCGCCTTCACGCCCCAGCAAGCTCATGGCCTCTATGCTCCAGTTAAAGCCCTGCCGATACTGCCAGCTGCCTATGCCCGCATTATGCTGGGACTGTTTGAGTTGCTGAATGTTCTGCGTCAGCAAGTGCTGCTGTCGATGCAGAAGAAGGTGCTGACGGTAGCCGAGCACAAAGACCAGCGCACCACTAAGTGCGACAAAAAACAGTCCTTTAGCCAGTTGCAGGTTAGCGATTAAGGCGCTGTCTTCCGTGAGCGCATTGAGCAGTGTGTCACTGCCCAGAATCCACAGCATACTGAAGAGAATATACGCGCCTGTCAGGCGAAGTGGCCCTTGCAGTTCGGAACGCATGGCGTACCGCCTTAAGATCATTTAATGAGCGATTGGAGGTATGCCAACGTCCGCTGACATCGCGTGGCCACAGCTATGAGCGTAGTCGTCGGCAATGGGTTTGTTGGCCGCGCGCGTAACATTAGGTGGCGGCATCACCTTGACTACATTGCATTCAGCGCTAACCAAAGCGAGGTGGATATCTTGGCAACAGAGTGTCGTGGACTGCAGGCGTGGGTAGAACGCCTCAACGAAGCTGAACTGCCCGCCCTGGCCGTGGTCGTCAAGGATTTGCTGCATCTGACTCAGTACCACGGCTCTTCGGTTCAGCAACTGGCCGATGTACTGCTGCGCGATGCCTCTTTGACCTCTAAGGTGTTGCGTATTGCCAACAGCGTTTATTACAACCCGACTCAGGAAAATATACGCACCATCTCCCGCGCTATTGTTCTGGTGGGTTTCGATAACGTGCGCGATATCAGGCTGTCGGTCAGCTTGATTGACGGCCTGCTCGGCAGTGCTCCACGTGATCAGTTGCAGGAAATACTGGCCCGCTCCTTTCACGGCGCGGTACAGGCGCGGAATATGGCCGGCTATGTGCTGACCCATCACCAGGAAGAGTTGTTTGTTGCTGGGCTGCTCTATCACCTTGGTGAGTTGGCTTTCTGGGGTTGTGGTGGTGATCAAGTCGAGTACCTGGCCAATCTGCTCGATCAGGACGGCGTCAAGGTGGATGAGGCGGTACAGCAAGTGCTCGGCACCAGCTTTCGTCAGTTGACCCAGGGGTTGGTGAAAAACTGGAATCTGGGCGATATTTTCGCTCAGGTTCATAACGCCGCCAATCGCCATGACCCGGTGGTGAGGGCCGTCAGCCTCGGGGCGCGTATGAGTGCAGCGGCTCTGGATGGCTGGGATACCCCGGAGATGGAGAAATTGGTGGCTGAAATGGCCGGCTTTACCGGCCTCAGCGAACAGGAAGCGCTGGCCCAGGTACTGACCAGTGCTGAAGAGGCCGTCAAGGTGGTGGCGACCTTCGGTGCCAGTCAGCTGGGTAAGTTGATCCCCAATACCGATCCGGAGCAGATCCGCCTGCAACAGGCCCAGCGCCGGGCACGTTTGCTGCAGCCCGACTTGCTGGTGCTGCAATAGGCGATGCAGGATCTAGGCCTTTTGGCAACCCAGCGCGGCGATCTAAACCATATCCTCGACAGTCTGTTTCGCGGCCTGCACAAGGGCGCGGGGCTGGAGCGGGTGATGCTGGTGGTACTGGCTGATAAGCAGAGCTGCTTTCGGGTCAAACGCGTTGAGGGTGAAGACACTCACCCCTGGCGGGATGGTTTTGTGCTGCCCGTCAGCCAGCGAGAGCAGCCGCATATCTTCAGCTATGTGCTGCGCAACAAAGAAGCGATCTGGATGGGCGTTCCCGCCAGCTATAGCCTCAATGAACTGGTAACCCTGCCTATCCGCCAAGCGGTGGGGCCGGGAATGTTCTTTATTGCCCCGATCCTGGCTGGGGCCAAGGAAATTGGTGTGCTCTATGCCGACAGTCGAGCCTCCGGGCGGTCCCTGAAGCGTGAGCAGTTTGTCGCCTTTCAGCGCTTTACCCAGCTTGCCGGACGCGGTCTGGAGGCATTGAGCAAGAAGGCTTGAACAGAGCGCTTAGCGAGGCACGAATAGCGTCAGCGTCTGTCTTGGTTTGAAGGCGGGGTTAACTCGTCTTCATCCCGTTCGGCCATATCGACGGCCTAAGCCAGAGCCATCGGCTTGCTGTGCCGTTCCAGGCGCTCGCCGAGCTTGGTTAAAAATGTGGGGTTGCTGACAGACCACAGGCGCGGCCCCTCTATAAGCATTGGCTTAAATTTGATATCGCCCAGCTGTATGGGTTACCCGGTGATGGCAACGGTCTGCTAACCCTCGGGCAACGGCGGTCGACTTGACTGAATGGCCTGCAGGGCTTTTTCAGCGGCGCTGTGCAACGGCACACTAAGTTCACGCAAGGCGTTTTGCGGCGACAGTTGAACGCCCTGAATGCTGCCGTTTTCCAACCATTGGTTGTCGCGGGCAAACAGCAGTTGAACCAGGCGTTCTATTTCAGCGACGGTCAATTGCTCGCCGGTCAGTAACATGCTGGCGACTGCCAGTGTTGGCACGGGTTGAATCTGGCCTGGATAAGTTTCGACTGCAAGACTGAAAGCAAAACTGCCTGGGCGTTGTGCTTCTAAACGTTTTACTGCGTCCGCATTTAACGGTATTAGGCGTAATTCAAACGCTTCGCTGGCCGCGCGGATGTTGTCAGTCGGTGCGCCGATCACCTGAATCAGGGCGTCCAGGTGGTCGTCACGCAGCGCTTTCAACGCCTGTTGCAGATCCAGTTCAGTGACGGCTTGCAGATCGCTGGGTTGCAGGTTGTGGGCTTCCAAAATGGCCAGTGCGGTAAGGCGCGAGGCCGATCCTGGTTGACCGATATTGACCCGTTTCCCCCGCAAATCGCTTAGCTGCTGCAGGCTGCTGCTGGCGCTGACCACGACATGCGCCGGCTCGGGATAAAGGCTGGCAATCGCCTGGAGGGCAAGGTCCGGGCCTTGAGATTGGAACGCGCCGGTGCCTTGGATGGCCGCGTAGGCCGCGTCGCTTTGTGACAGCGCTAGCACCGCATCGCCCTGGCGCAGCAGGCGCAGGTTGTCCAGGCCTCCTTCAGTGCTCAATACGGGCATGCTGATGCCTTCACGCTTTAGTTGCAGGCTAAAGGCATTGGCAAACCGGGCGTACTGTCCGGCAGGCGGGCCACCGGCCAAGGGATAGCCGTTTTTCAGGCGTGAAAGTCGGCCCTGAATGTTATTCAGTGAGCGCTCCAACTCGTCGCTGATGGCTTTGCGTTGCTGAGGCCCAGTGTCGCCTGGACTGAGATTGAGTGCCGTACTGAACGCATTGACCAGGTTTTCCCGCGTGGTACTGCCGCCTTCATTGGCGAGTGACGTACGAGGGGCGGTAAAGCCTTGCGGCACCTCTGCCAGCCACTGGCCGCCTTGTTTACGGTAAATCAGGCTGCCGTGAATGGTTAACGAGTCCCCGGGCTGGTTGCCGCTGTTGTCGATCCCGCTCAGCCCGCGTGGCCCAGCGCCCATCAGGCTGATCAGGCTGGCCACGCCTGGGGAGTCCCAGGCACCAAAATTTTGCGCCTGTTCCACCTTGAGCGTGGCGTCGAAGTAGACCACCAGGCGCTTTTCCCCAGGGGGGCGTTGGCATCGTTAGCGGTGCCGCGCCGTTTCAGTTCGGTCAGGCGTAATACCGAATCAGGAAAGGCGTCATGCAGCCGCTGTTGCACATCCTGCTGCAGGGTGTCGCTGGCCGGGCCTTGGGAGCAGGCTGTCAGCAGTGTCAGGCAGAACACCATCAGTAATGCGCGCATGCCTAACCTCCGATCCATGGCAGTGACAGATAACCGGTCAGGACCAGTGCGTTGAGTAGATCGATAAGGAATGCGCCGACTAATGGCACCACTAGAAAGGCCTGGGGTGCCGGGCCGTATTTCTGGGTGATGGCCTGCATATTGGCGATCGCCGTGGCCGTGGCGCCCATGGCAAAGCCGCAGAAGGCGGCTGACATGACCGCGCTCTCGTAATCACGCCCCACCGCGCGGTACACCAGCCATCCGCCATAGACCACCACCAGCAGCAGTTGCCCAAGCAGAATGATGATCAAGGGGCCTGCTAGGCTGGCGACGCTGGCCAGGTTCAGGGTCATCATGGTGATGGCGAGAAACAGGGCCAGGGTGAGGCTCGACAGCATATCGATCCCTGAGTCGTTCAAGCGCAGGCCCACCAGATGATCCGCGTTGCGAATCAACACACCCACCAGCAAGCACCAGAGAAAGCTCGGTAAGGTGACGGGGCCGCCACTGACTAAATCGCCCAGCCAGCGCCCTGCGATGACCGCGATCAGCACGGCTGCAAGAACCGGAATGAGATTGCCTGCCGTGATGGGGGCGTTTACCTGAGCCTCTTGGCCGTTCTGCGGTGTGTGGCCAGTGGCATGTCCACTGGCGAGCTGATGGCGCTTGATCAGCCACTGGGCCAGCGGCCCGCCGCAGATGCCGCCCAGTACCAAGCCGAGGGTCGCGGCGGTCATGGCCAGCTCCATGATCGACTGGATGTTGTTCACTTCGGCAAAGCGCTCGGCATAGGCCGCCCCCGTACCGTGGCCACCGACCAAGGTAATACTGCCTCCCACGAGGCCCATCAACGGGTGCATGTCCAGCCCCCAGGCGATCAGCAAGCCGGTTAGGTTTTGCAGAATCAGGAAGGGGATCAACACCAGAACAAACAGCAATAACCGCTTGCCGCCCTGCTTGAGCAGACTCAGATTGGCCGACAAGCCGACGGCTGCAAAAAACGCCAGCAATAGTATGGGTTTGAGGGTGCTGTCAAACACTACATTGGCGCTGGAAAACTGTCCGGCAAAGAGCATGCCGACAGCAAATAGCAGGCCGCCGGTTATGGGATCCGGGATGTTGTAGTGCGACAGCCAGGGCACCAGACGGTTGACGACACGCCCCAGCAAAAGCACCAAGGCGGCGATCAGCAGGGTTTCCAAGGGGAGTAGGGTCACGCGATGCTCCTAGCGGCGTTGGCGGATGCCCACGTTGAGGTCGTGCACTCATCCATGCAGACGGCGTTATGGCATGGCCTTGGCGCTTGTTCAATACTGCCCTGAGTTAAGCCGCCCGCGCTACTGGCTTCCAGTAGGGTGAAGAGGGATAACCCGTCATGATGCTTTTAACCGCGCAGGCCCGGCGCTGCCTGTGCCCCTTGTGTTGATCGGCTGAACCCGCCAGGACAGTGCGCAAAAGCCCCGCTACTATTGCCGCTAGCCCCGTGCGACATTGCATCGCAGTGCTGCTGTGTCACAGCCCCCCGGAGCAATGCTAGAGTCGCGTCCCATGAAAATGACCCGATCTGACCGTCGTCTGCTGGCTTGGATGCTGTATTTCAGCGTTCTGTTCAGCGCGTTCGGCTGCAGTATCGGTCATGGGCAAATGGCCGGTCTGCAGCTCAGCGGGCTAGGCAGCCAGTATTGCTCCTTTGAGGGCAATTTCGGCGCGGGTGCTGATCTGGATGGCTCAGGTGTCGTTGCGCCCAATCCTGCCACCGGCTCAGGGTGTTCGCTGAGTTCCAGCTTTGGTGTGCTCATCCTCGCGGCGTTCTTTGGCTTATTGGGGTTGTTGGCCCCCAGCCGTGCAGCGCTGCTGACGTTCTTCTTCACCCCGCGACCGGTTCGCTACCTCTGGCCTTCGGCCAACCCCCGCGCTTCTCCGCTTTCCTGATGTACAGCGCCTGCAGGGTGCTCCTCCGATGTGCATGTGGTGATCTCATGCTGCGTGCGCGTGGTTTGGTTTTCAGGAAAACAATACGCTATGTCTATACCGTCATCCCGCGCCTTGGGCGCTGCTTTGCTGTGCGCTGTAACCCCTTCGCTCTGGGCTGAACAGGCCCTCACCTTGCCTGACAGTGAAGTCCGTGGCCGTGCGGCGCTCGCTTCAGAACTGTCTCTTGATACGCCGGCCGAAAGTGCTTCACGACTGGGCCTGACACCTCGGGAAACGCCGGCTTCGGTCAGTGTCGTGAACCGCGAGCAGATTGAACGTCGCGGTGCGGACAACACCCAGCAGATGCTTAACGGTGTGCCGGGTGTGGTGGCTGCCGCGCCGCCTGGCTTTGCCGGGGCTGTGTCGTGGCGTGGTTTTACCGGCAGCCAGGTCACGCAGATGTTTAACGGCATCACGGTGCAGTACGACGCCATTGCAGCGCGTTCGGTGGACAGCTGGATTTATGACCGGGTTGAAGCGGTCGGCGGGGCGTCCAGCTTTCTCAATGGCTCGGGCGCTGTCGGTGGTTCGATCAACTACCTGACTAAATTGGCCACGCGCGATCAGGCGTTCAGCGAAGGACGCATCCGTTATGGCATCGTTTGATGCCAACGAACTGGCCTATGGTTTCAACCAGCCGCTGGGCGAGGCCAATCACCTGCGTATGGATGTCAGCCGCACCAGCAGCAATGGCTACGTGGATCGCGAACAGCGTGAGGCGTGGACTAGCGCATTCTCCCTGCTGACGGACTTCAGCGAGCAGCTGTCGCACACCCTGGCGGTTGAGTATCAGGAAGAGCAGGTCGACAGCCCTTATTGGGGCAGCCCGGTGCTCAAGGGCCGCTCGGGTGATCTGAAGGTGGACGAGAGCCGGCGCTTTGAGAACTACAACGTTGCAGACGGCCGCTATGAACAGCGTGTGCGTTGGGCGCGTTCCATCACCGAGTATCAACTGACGGACGCCACCCGCCTGGGCAATACGCTCTATCACTACAACGCGCAGCGTGATTACCGCAACCTGGAGACCTACGCCTACACCGATGCCAGCAATAGCGCGGTGCAGCGCAGTAACGCGCTGTTGCAACGGCATGATCAGGAGCTCAACGGCAATCGGTTTGAGCTGCTCCATCAGGGCGGCTTGTTTGGCCTGTCGAGCGAGTGGGCAGCTGGGCTGGATTACAGCCATAACGTGCAAACCCGCTATCCACGCTCGGTCGCCGGTCCCTTCGGCGTGGTGGATGCTGAGCACTTCGAGCCAGGGCATTTCTTCGATCTGCCCGGTATGACTGCGTATTTCGGCCCACCGTGACCGGCTGTTTCGGTAGATCGTGACCGGCCATTTCGCTAACGCGTGACCGCTCATTTCGCTATCAACGTGACCGATTTCCAGCCTGCTCCGAAACAGGCGGTCACGACTTACCGAAATGGCCGGTC
>CAMCJM010000145.1 GCA_945874835.1 Pseudomonas synxantha
GGTGCGTTCAGTAGCCGTATCCCCTTTGTGGCACTCAGCAGGCTTTGTATATGAGCCCACTCGGTATCGCTTAACTGGCTTCTGTCGGTCATGGCAAAAGCCAGATTCTAGCCGGTGGCTTACGTCAACAGAACCTAGGGTGGATGACGTTTTTTTCATCCACCACTGACATCGCACGGTGGATCGATAGAACGCGAGCTACGCGCCCGATCCACCCTACGCGCGACCTGTGGGAGGGGCTTTAGCCGCGAGTTTTTAAGATCCAAGGCATCGCGGCTGATCGGTTCGCCGCCCGGCCCCTCCCACATAACGAATAAAGGACATTCACATGCTGCAAGTCCAACAACTCCACCAATACTACGGCGGCAGCCATATCCTCCGTGGTCTGTCGTTCGAGGTGAAGGTCGGCGAAGTCACCTGCCTGCTCGGCCGTAACGGCGTGGGCAAGACCACCCTGCTGAAATGCCTGATGGGCCTGATCCCGGCTAAAGAAGGCGCGGTGAACTGGGAAGGCAAAGCCATCACCGCCTTCAAGCCGCACCAGCGCGTGCACGCCGGTATCGCCTACGTGCCGCAGGGCCGGGAAATTTTCGGCCGCCTGACCGTGGAAGAAAACCTGCTCATGGGCTTGTCTCGCTTTCCCGGCAGCGACGCCAAAGTGGTGCCGGAATTTATTTATGAGCTGTTCCCCGTGCTGCGCGAGATGAAACATCGCCGCGGCGGCGACCTCTCCGGCGGCCAGCAGCAACAGTTGGCCATCGGCCGCGCGCTGGCCAGCAAACCGCGCCTGCTGATCCTCGATGAGCCCACCGAAGGCATCCAGCCCTCAGTGATCAAGGAGATCGGCGTGGTGATCAAAAAACTTGCTGAGCGCGGCGACATGGCGATTTTGCTGGTCGAGCAGTTCTATGACTTTGCCGCCGAACTGGCGGATCAGTACCTGGTGATGAGCCGCGGCGAAATCGTCCAGCAGGGCCGTGGTCAAACCATGGAAGCCGACGGCGTGCGCGGCCTGGTGGCGATATAAACACAACCTGTAGGAGCGAGCTTGCTCGCGATTGCGATTCGCGAGCAAGATCGCTCCTACAGAACAGCAAAACCTTATTCCCCCAACAAGATAACCATGAACGCACCCTTACCCACGCCCCTATTCCCCCCCAGCTGGCACGCCGAGCTGGAACTGGGCTATGGCCTCGACGGCGGCACCACGCGCCCAACGCTGCGCCGCCACAAAGGCCCGCTGCGGGTGCAAAAGCACCTGTACGCCGAAGGCCCCGAGGTGTGCCAACACATCATCGTCCACCCACCCGGCGGCATTGCCGGCGGCGACCGCTTGGACATCACCGCCACGGTCGGCCGCAACGCTTGGGCGCAGCTGACCAGCCCCGGCGCAGCCAAGTGGTACCGCGCCAAAGGGCCGGCTTACCAACACATCCGCCTGCGCGTCGAAACCGGTGCAACCCTTGAGTGGCTGCCGCAGGAAACCATCGTCTATGCCGAGGCCCAGGCTGAACTGAGCACCGAGATTGACCTCGAAGGCGATGCCAAGCTGCTCTACTGGGATGTGGTCGCACTCGGCCGACCGGCCAGTGGTGAGCGCTTTGATGCCGGGCAATTTCACGCGCAGCTGAATATCCGCCGCGACGGCCAATTGCTCTGGCATGAGCGCCAGCGCGTGGTCGGCGACGACGGTTTGCTCGACTCGCCCATCGGCCTAGACGGCCAACCGGTGTTTGCCACCTTGCTGATCACCGGCGAAATCGACAGCGAACTGCTCGACCAGTGTCGTACCCTCAGCACCCCAGTGCGCGGAGACCTCAGCCAATTACCCGGCCTGCTGGTCGCCCGCTGCCTGGCCAGCGAAGCCTTGCATGCTCGCGCCTGGTTGATTGAACTTTGGCGGCTGCTGCGCCCTGCGTTACTCGGGCGCAGCGCTGTCCCCCCCCCCCAGAATCTGGAGCACTTGAACAATGGATTTAACCCCACGCGAAAAAGACAAACTGCTGATCTTCACTGCCGGTTTAGTGGCCGAACGCCGTTTAGCCCGAGGCCTCAAACTCAATTACCCGGAAGCCATGGCCTACATCTCCGCCGCCTTGCTCGAAGGCGCGCGTGACGGCAAGACCGTGGCCGAGCTGATGCACTTCGGCACCACCCTGCTGAGCCGCGATCAGGTGATGGAAGGCATCGCGGAAATGATCCCGGATATCCAGGTCGAGGCCACCTTCCCGGATGGCACCAAGCTAGTAACCGTCCACCAACCGATCGCCTAAGGAACCCATCCAATGTCTACTGCGCTTGCCCATGCTGCGTTGCAAATTGGCTCGGATTGCTCATTGACAGGCGTCAACTGCGCATCCTCGCCAACTTGCGCCTTGCCTGAGCTGCGCTCGCTACGACCTTGAATGGACTCCTGGAAAACACATGATTATCCAAGACGCCACCGCCGCTGACCTGCCCGCCATTCTCGCGATCTATAACGACGCGGTGCAGCACACCACGGCGATCTGGAATGAAACCCTGGTCGACCTGGCCAACCGTCAGGCCTGGTTGAATGAGCGCAACGCCGCTGGTTTTCCGGTGCTGGTGGCCCATAACGATGCCGGCGATGTTGTCGGCTACGCCAGCTACGGCACTTGGCGCGCCATTGAAGGCTTTCGCCACACCGTCGAACACTCGGTGTACGTGCGCAGCGACCAACGCGGCCAGGGCCTCGGCCCTGTGCTGCTGCAAGCCCTGATCGAACGGGCGCAAGCCGCCAGCCTGCATGTCATGGGGCGGCCATCGAGAGCGGCAACAGCGCCTCAATCCGCCTGCACGAGCGCCTTGGCTTCGTCACCAGCGGACAGATGCCACAAGTCGGACGCAAATTCGGCCGCTGGCTGGACCTCACCTTTATGCAACTGAACCTGGAGTGAAGCAGCAATGATCCCCGGCGAATACCAGATCCAGGACGGCGAAATCGAGCTGAATGCCGGCCGCCGCACGCACCGCCTGACCGTGGCCAACAGCGGCGACCGGCCGATCCAGGTCGGCTCGCACTATCACTTTTTTGAAACCAACGACGCCCTGACCTTCGACCGCGCCAGCACGCGCGGCATGCGCCTGAATATCCCGGCTGGCACCGCCGTGCGCTTCGAGCCGGGGCAAAGCCGCGAAGTGGAACTGGTTGACCTGGCCGGCCATCGCCGCGTGTTCGGCTTTGCCGGACGGGTGATGGGCGATCTGTAACGCCTAGGTAGGATGGGTGGAGCGAAGCGATACCCATCGCCAAAACCGAACCAAGCATTGATGGGTTACGCCGCTTCGCCGCTAACCCATCCTACGGATAGGACAAACATGAAAATATCCCGCCAAGCCTACGCCGACATGTTCGGCCCCACCGTCGGCGACAAGGTGCGCCTAGCCGACACCGAGTTGTGGATCGAGGTTGAGAAAGACTTCACCACCTATGGCGAAGAAGTGAAATTCGGCGGCGGTAAGGTCATCCGCGACGGCATGGGCCAGGGCCAACTGTGCGCCGCCGATGTGGTCGATACGCTGATCACCAACGCGCTGATCATCGACCACTGGGGCATCGTCAAAGCCGACGTCGGTCTCAAAGACGGGCGCATCGCCGCCATCGGCAAAGCCGGTAACGCCGACATTCAGCCGGACGTGACCATCGCCATCGGCGCAGGTACCGAAGTGATCGCCGGTGAAGGCATGATCCTCACCGCCGGCGGCATCGACAGCCATATCCACTTCATCTGCCCGCAGCAGATTGAAGAGGCCTTGATGAGCGGCGTCACCACCATGATCGGCGGCGGCACCGGGCCAGCCACCGGCACCAACGCCACCACCTGCACCTCCGGGCCGTGGCACATGGCGCGCATGCTGCAGGCCGCCGACGCCTTCCCGATGAACATGGGCTTTACCGGCAAGGGCAACGCCTCGCTGCCGGAACCGCTGATTGAGCAGGTCAAGGCCGGTGCAATCGGCCTTAAGCTGCATGAAGACTGGGGCACCACCCCGGCGGCCATCGACAATTGCCTCTCCGTGGCCGATCAATACGACGTGCAGGTGGCGATTCACACCGACACGCTGAACGAATCCGGCTTTGTTGAAACCACCCTCGGCGCGTTCAAGGGCCGCACCATCCACACCTACCACACCGAGGGTGCCGGTGGCGGTCACGCGCCCGACATCATCAAGGCCTGCGGCTTCCCCAACGTGCTGCCCAGCTCGACCAACCCGACCCGGCCGTTTACCAAGAACACCATCGACGAGCATCTCGACATGCTCATGGTCTGCCACCACCTCGACCCGAGCATCGCCGAGGACGTGGCCTTTGCCGAAAGCCGCATTCGCCGCGAGACCATTGCCGCCGAAGACATCCTGCATGACCTCGGCGCGTTCAGCATGATCAGCTCCGACAGCCAGGCCATGGGCCGCGTCGGCGAGGTGATCACGCGCACCTGGCAGACCGCCGACAAGATGCACAAGCAGCGCGGCCCGCTGGAAGGTGACGGCCCCGGCAACAGCAACTTCCGGGTTAAACGCTACATCGCCAAGTACACCATCAACCCGGCGATCACACACGGCATCAGCCACGAAGTCGGCTCTATTGAAGTGGGTAAATGGGCCGATCTGGTGCTTTGGCGTCCGGCGTTCTTTGGCGTGAAACCAACGCTGATTCTCAAGGGTGGGGCGATTGCCGCCAGCCTGATGGGCGACGCCAACGCCTCGATCCCCACGCCGCAGCCGGTGCATTACCGACCAATGTTTGCCAGCTACGGCGGCAGTCGTCACGCCACCAGCTTCACCTTTATCAGCCAGGCGGCGTTCGAGGCGGGTGTGCCAGAGCAGTTGGGCCTGAAGAAGATTGGCGTGGTCAAAGGCTGCCGCACCCTACAAAAGAGCGACCTGATCCACAACGACTACCAACCCAATATCGAAGTGGATGCACAAAACTATCAGGTCAAGGCCGACGGCCAACTGCTCTGGTGTGAGCCGGCGGATGTGCTGCCGATGGCGCAGCGCTACTTTCTGTTTTGACCCGCACGCCGCTGTTGGGCTTCGCTGCGCTCAACCACAACCCACATCACCCCGTAGGTTGTGGTTGAGCCGCGCAGCGGCGAAGCCCAACAACAGCCGCCTACACCCTCAACGCAACTGACTGTCCTTACTGCCCCGGCGGTTATAGCCGCTGAATTGGGCCTGTTCCTTGTCATGCTCGGTTTGGCAGGCCACGCACAGGTGCACGCCGGGGATGGCTGTACGCCGCGCTTCGGGAATGACGGCGTCGCACTCCTCGCAATGGCTTAGGCTTTCACCTTTGGGCAGTTGGCTGCGCACGCGGGCAATGGCGTCCTCGATGCTGCTATCGATTTGCTCCTGAACCGCGCCATCGTTTGCCCAGCCACCGGCCATGCACTCGCCCTCCGTTGTTTGTGCTGTAGGTATGCGCCCTGCTGCGACAAACCTCAAGCGCAGGCAGTCGGCCTATTCCTTGACCTCCATAAACTCGCGCGCCCAGACGATGTAGTCCTCGGGCTGAGTGTATTTGTGCGTCAGCTCGGTGGCGCTGAGATCACTGAGTTCGGCCCCGCGCTGCTCGCGCAGGCAATCGTAGGTGGCCTTGATCGCTGCGAAGTAAGCCGCATGGCCGTTGACCACTATGCGCACACCCAACTCGGCCAGGCGCGCGTTGTCGCGCAGTTTGGGGTTGCCGTAGGTGACCAGCATCAGCGGAATGCTCAGGGCAGCCGCGATCTGCTCCAAGTGAGTAAAATCCTCAACGCCGACCAGGCAGATGGCATCCGCCCCAGCAGCCTGATAGGCCTGCGTGCGGCGAATGACTTCGCTGATATCCAGCACGCCCGCATGGGTGCGGGCGATGATCGCCAGATCCGGATCAACCCGCGCTTCCAATGCCGCGCGAATTTTGCCGACGCCCTCGTCAATGCTGATCAGATCGGTGGACTTACGCCCGAATTGCGCAGGCAGCAGGGTGTCTTCAAGAGTCAATGCGGCAATTCCCGCACGCTCCAGTTCAACCACGGTGCGCATCACGTTCAGTGCATTGCCGTAGCCATGATCCGCATCGGCAATCACCGGCAGGCGAATGACGCGGCCAATACGCGTGGCCTGCTCGACAAATTCGCTGAGGGTAATCAGCGCGAAGTCGGGGGCGGCCAGAACTTGTAGTGAAGCTACAGAACCACCCAGAATGCCCACCTCAAACCCTAAATCAGCCGCGATGCGTGCAGCCATCGGATCAAACACGGAGGCGGTGTGATAACAGCAATTT
Source organism: Pseudomonas synxantha (assembly GCA_945874835.1). Taxonomy (GTDB): domain Bacteria; phylum Pseudomonadota; class Gammaproteobacteria; order Pseudomonadales; family Pseudomonadaceae; genus Aquipseudomonas; species Aquipseudomonas synxantha_B. Next base: position 6,293 of record CAMCJM010000145.1, read on the forward strand.
GAGGCTAAAAGCGCACGAAACTGGGCGCGTAGGTCATGATGCGAGGTTGCTTGCATGGGGCACCATCGGGCAAGGTCAATTCTGGGCAGGCAATTATGTAGTAAAACTACAAAACAGGCTTGTAGTAAAACTACATGCTTCCACAGAAACCTTGCCCCAAGCTTGCAACCGGCCTTATGTCGCTAAATCAACTGGCATACGCGGAGCAAAACCTGCCCCGGTCACCAGCCCATAAGCCATCCATAGCACCACAGCCGCATACAAAAGGCGCGGCAACCACGTAGCCAGCTGCTCAAAAACACCATCCAGCTTTTGCGTTTCTACTGCGGCGTAATTAAGCAGACTGGCGGGCAGCGTGCCGCTGGCTTCGCCGCTGCGAATCAGGCCAAGCGCCAGACCTTGCCGGGGGAAATCCACTGCGCTCAACGCCTGGGTGAGCGACTGCCCACGCTGCACCGCCAACTGCACGGCACTGAAGCGTTTACGCAGCGGCGCATGACTTATCGCCGCGCTGGCCTTGGGCAGCGCGTCCAACATGGGCATGCCGGCTTCCAACATCAGCCCAAGGCTGTCGAAAAAATCACGTAGGTTGCGCCTCAGCAAGGCCGGCCCCAGCAGCGGCACCCGCACCCGCAACGAGTCGAATAAAGATGCTTTCGCCGCCGGTGCGGCTTGGCGGCGTCGATAGAGGCTGCGCCCTAGCCCATACAGCGCAGCCATGCTCAGTAACGGCCAGAGTACACCCCACAGGTAACCCGCCACGCTCAACTGGCCGCTGACCAACTGCGGCACCGGCTGAATAAGCAGCGCCAGCACCAACACGGCAGCCGGCATGATCAGTCGCGACTTCAGCGCAGCGGCTTGTTTGGCACGATGAGCATAGCGCTCCGCCAGACGGTAATAGACCGCCGCCAAACAACCACTGGCCTGCCCCGCGTGCAACAAGGTGGCATCGAGCGGGATCAACCAACCGCTGCGCAACCCGGCGCTGGCCATATCAATGCCGCGCTCAAGCTGCGCCTGCAACTCAGCCTGTGCGCCGCGGGCATGCGCCGGCACCGACAGGCTGCGCAACGCGTGTAGGGCAGGCACTCCGGCTTTTTCCATGGCGGCCAGGTGTGCGAAAAACTGCGCGCGCCCGGCGAAGTCCAGCGCGACAAGGCGTGTCGTAGCCATCCAATACTCGATCAAGAGGGAAATGGGGTATAGCGCTACGGAGGGGGCGCAGGCAACTCGGCGTGGGGCATCCAGCGTTGAAAGACTTCGGCGAAGCTACCGTCCTGATGCATACCGCGCAGGGCTTCCTGCCAACGTTCGATGACGGCAACGTCGGTCTGCGGGGAAAAGGCGATGTAGTACGCCGAGCGCATCAAGGGCAAGTGGGCCTGCACGTCTACAACACGTAAACCGCCAGTGGCAAGCTCCGCATCCAACGTCAGGTCTTCCGCGACAATCAACTTCACCCGACCATGCTTGAGCATGGTCACCATATTTTTCGAACTGGCCACGCCGTAAAGGTTTTTAAAGCCCTGCACCTCAAGGGTTTCATAGGTGTACCACTGCCTGACTGCGGCCAAAGGGCCACTGGCGGCGGCGTCTTGCAGTGTATCGAAGCGCAGGTTGCGCGATTTCAGAGAATAGAAGCGCGTGGTGCCAATCAGAAGTGGGCCCACCCATTGGAATCGCGCCTCGCGCTCAGGTGTACGCACAGTGGAGAACACGGCTGTATCGGGCCGCTGTTGAGCCAGGCTGTAGCCGCGCGTCCAGGGCATTAGCTCAATACGCGCAGCATCGCCCGTACGCTCAATCAGCGCGCGCACGACATCAACTGCATAACCATGCAGTTCACCCTTGTGGCTAAAGCTGGTGGGCGGTGATTCTTCTGTGATCAGGTGCAACTCAGCCCTAACCAACCCTGCCATCCAGCAAACAAGCCAACAACCGAGCAGGCAACTTCGTTTTAGCATGATCCATTCTCCAAGCCGTAATGCCAGCCTAGCTCAGCCCTGAAAATCTGCCTCAAGATGCCGCCAATGCTGGCGCTAAACATAACCCGCACCGCTCAATGTACGCGCACACGGTTCATCACACGCCGCGCTGACCGAACAACACAGCCGCACGCTAAAAATGAGCAAAGAGCCAGCCGCAAAAACCATCTGGCATCGCGGCCTCACACTTTTTCACACCCTGAATTCATAGAATAAGTGCAACGTTTGAAACGATAGGCAGAGGGCCAGCCACCGGTAGAATCCAGGCTCTCACACCAAAGGATTCAAGCGCAGATGACTACGCATTACCGGCAGCTGACCCTGGCCCAACGTTACCAGATTGAG
>CAMCJM010000146.1 GCA_945874835.1 Pseudomonas synxantha
TGGTGGAACCCAGACAAGTTTCTCGGCCCCGCTGCACTGCTGCAGGCTTACCGCTTCTTGGCTGACAGCCGCGACACCAAGACGGAACAACGCTTGGCGTCGCTTGATGACCCGTTCAGTGTGTTCCGTTGCCGCGGCATCATGAACTGTGTGAACGTTTGCCCAAAAGGTCTGAATCCGACTAAGGCGATTGGCCACGTACGTAACATGTTGCTGCAAAGCGGTACCTGATTCACTGCTTCTGCTAGACCTGTAACACCTATGGCGCTGGTTTAACACCCAGCGCCTTAGCTATAGCCAGGGCCGCTGTTTACAAAGTGGTGGCTCTTAACTTGAAAAATATGACGACCAGCAGGGGCATTCGGGCTGGTGCCCGGACTATCTGCGGGATCCGTAGTGGCCTACTAGTCGCTGCTTAAAGACTGAAGGCCATGCGGTTTCTTCGCCGGTGGTGTCCCCTTACCGAGGGTGACCAAGCATGCAAGAAAGCGTGATGCAGCGCATGTGGGACAGTGCCCACCTATCCGGTGGTAACGCTGCCTATGTGGAAGAGCTCTACGAGCTTTACCTGCACGATCCCAACGCTGTGCCAGAAGAGTGGCGCACCTACTTCCAGAAGTTGCCGACTGACGGCAGCGCTGCCACAGACGTATCGCATTCAACGATTCGCGATCATTTCGTCCTGCTCGCTAAAAACCAGCGCCGCGCCCAACCGGTGTCAGCTGGCAGTGTGAGCAGCGAGCACGAAAAGAAGCAGGTCGAAGTGCTGCGCCTGATTCAGGCCTATCGCATGCGTGGCCATCAAGCCGCTCAACTCGATCCGCTTGGGCTTTGGCAACGTAGTGTTCCGGCTGATCTGGCGATCAACCATTACGGCCTGACCAATGCCGATCTGGACACCACTTTCCGTACCGGTGGTCTGTTCATTGGCAAGGAAGAGGCTACTCTGCGCGAAATTCACGATGCGTTGCAGCAGACATATTGCCGCACCATCGGTGCCGAATTTACCCACATCGTCGATTCCGAGCAGCGCAGTTGGTTTCAGCAGCGTTTGGAAAGTGTGCGCGGTCGCCCTCAGTTTTCCGCTGAGGTGCAGAGTCACTTGCTTGAGCGTCTGACTGCAGCTGAGGGTTTGGAAAAATACCTGGGCACCAAATACCCAGGCACCAAGCGCTTTGGTCTTGAAGGTGGCGAGAGCCTTATTCCGCTGCTGGACGAAGTCATTCAACGTTCTGGCTCTTACGGCACCAAAGAAGTCGTTATTGGCATGGCACACCGTGGCCGCCTGAACGTACTGGTCAATACCTTTGGTAAGAACCCGCGCGATTTGTTCGACGAATTCGAAGGCAAGAAGACCGCAGGTCTGTCTTCGGGTGACGTGAAATACCACCAAGGTTTCTCTTCCAACGTGATGACCGCCGGCGGTGAAGTTCACCTGGCCATGGCTTTCAACCCGTCTCACCTGGAAATTGTTTCGCCTGTGGTCGAAGGCTCTGTGCGTGCCCGTCAGGATCGTCGCAACGACGCTATTGGCGAGAAGGTTCTGCCGGTATCCCTGCACGGTGACGCTGCTTTCGCCGGCCAGGGTGTGGTCATGGAAACCTTCCAGATGTCGCAAACCCGTGGTTTCAAAACGGGTGGCACCATCCACATTGTGATCAACAACCAGGTTGGCTTCACCATCAGCAATCCGCTGGACTCGCGTTCAACCGAGTACTGCACTGATGTGGCGAAGATGATTCAAGCGCCGATCTTGCACGTTAACGGTGATGACCCGGAAGCCGTGCTGTTTGTCACTCAATTGGCCGTTGATTACCGCATGCAGTACAAGCGTGATGTGGTCATTGACCTGGTTTGCTACCGCCGTCGTGGTCACAACGAAGCCGACGAGCCAAGCGGCACCCAGCCGATCATGTATCAGCAAATCACCAAGCAGCGCACCACGCGTGAACTGTATGCCGATGCCTTGATTACGGCCGCCAGCCAATCAGTTGAAGATGTGCAAGCCAAGATCGACGAATACCGCACGGCGCTGGATAACGGCCAGCATGTGGTTAAAAGCTTGGTCAAGCAGCCTAACAAAGAGCTGTTTGTTGATTGGCGTCCGTACCTGGGGCACGCCTGGACTGCGCGGCACGACACCCGCTTTGATCTTAAAACCCTGCAGGAATTGTCCAACAAATTGTTGGAAATACCTGAAGGCTTTGTGGTTCAGCGCCAGGTGGCGAAGATCCTTGAAGATCGTCAAAAAATGGGTGCCGGTGCGCTGTCGATCAACTGGGGCTACGCCGAAACCATGGCCTACGCGACCCTGTTGTTTGAAGGCCACCCTATCCGTATGACCGGTCAAGATATTGGCCGTGGCACCTTTTCGCACCGTCATGCGGTGTTGCATAACCAGAAAGATGCCAATGCGTTCGTTCCGCTGAAAGCGCTATACGAAGGTCAGCCGCGCTTCGACCTGTATGACTCCTTCCTGTCGGAAGAAGCTGTTCTGGCCTTCGAGTACGGTTATGCCACTACTCAGCCGCAGTCGCTGGTGATCTGGGAAGCGCAGTTTGGTGACTTTGCCAACGGCGCTCAGGTGGTGTTTGACCAGTTCATCTCCAGTGGTGAGCACAAGTGGGGCCGTCTTTGCGGTCTGACCATGTTGCTACCGCACGGTTATGAAGGGCAGGGGCCTGAGCACAGCTCGGCGCGTCTGGAGCGTTATCTGCAATTGTGCGCTGAGCACAACATGCAGGTTGCCGTGCCCACCACTCCGGCGCAGATTTACCACTTGCTGCGCCGTCAGGTGATTCGTCCGCTGCGCAAGCCATTGGTCGTATTGACCCCCAAGTCGCTGCTGCGTCACAAATTAGCCATCTCGACGTTGGAAGATCTGGCCGAAGGCTCCTTCCAGACCGTGATACCGGAACTCGATGCTATCGATCCGAAGAAGGTCGAGCGTTTGGTGCTGTGCAGCGGCAAGGTTTACTACGATTTGCTGGAAAAACGTCGCAACGAAGGCCGCGAAGACATCGCCATCGTGCGTATTGAGCAGCTCTACCCGTTCCCGGAAGATGATCTTGCCGAGGCTCTCGCCCCGTACAAGAACCTCAAACACATCGTCTGGTGTCAGGAAGAGCCTATGAACCAGGGTGCCTGGTACTGCAGCCAGCATCACATGCGTCGCGTGGCGACAGCGCACAAGAAAGCGCTGTTCCTTGAATATGCCGGCCGTGATGCGTCTGCTGCTCCCGCTTGTGGTTACGCTTCGATGCACGCTGAACAGCAGGAAAAACTCCTGCTTGATGCCTTTACTGTTTAACGCCTTCGCGAAGCGGGCGGCCAATTGGGTCGCCTGCTCGAACAAACCGAATTTAAGGAATCACACACAATGGCTATCGAGATCAAAGCCCCTACTTTCCCGGAATCGGTTGCCGATGGCACCGTGGCCACCTGGCACAAGAAACCGGGCGATACGGTTAAACGTGACGAACTGATCGTCGACATCGAAACCGACAAAGTCGTAATTGAAGTACTGGCTGAAGCCGACGGCGTGCTTGCACAAATCATCAAGAATGAAGGCGACACAGTTCTGAGCAACGAAGTGCTGGGCACGCTGGGTGAGGGCGGCGCTGCTGCTCCTGCGCCGGCTGCTCAGGCCGCTGCTGCTCCTGCTCAGGCTGCCGCTCCTGCCGTTGCTGCGGGCGATGATCAAATTCTTTCGCCGGCTGCACGCAAGATTGCCGAAGAAAATGGTATCGACGCAAACAGCATTGCCGGCACGGGTAAAGGCGGTCGCGTTACCAAGGAAGACGTGGTTGCAGCGGTTGAAGCGAAGAAGAACGCGCCTGTTGTAGCGGCTAAACCTGCTGCAGCACCGGTACCTGTTCTGGCAACCGGCGACCGCGTTGAGAATCGTGTGCCGATGACGCGTGTGCGCGCAACAGTGGCGCGTCGTCTGGTCGAAGCTCAGTCGAACATGGCCATGCTGACTACGTTCAACGAAGTGGACATGAGCGAAGTCATGGCACTGCGTTCCAAGTACAAAGACTTGTTCGAAAAGACCCACAACGGCGTACGCCTTGGTTTTATGTCGTTCTTTGTCAAAGCTTCGGTCGAGGCACTCAAGCGCTTCCCGGCGGTTAACGCGTCCATCGACGGCAGTGACATTGTCTATCACGGCTACCAGGACATCGGCGTTGCCGTATCCAGCGACCGTGGCTTGGTGGTGCCCGTTCTGCGTAACGCCGAGCTGATGAACCTGGCTGAAGTCGAAAGTGGTATTGCCACTTACGGTAAGAAAGCGCGTGATGGCAAGCTGTCGATTGATGAAATGACCGGTGGCACCTTCACCATCACCAACGGTGGCACCTTTGGCTCGATGATGTCGACGCCGATTGTTAACCCGCCGCAAGCTGCCATTCTCGGCATGCACAACATCATTCAGCGGCCGATGGCTGTTAATGGTCAGGTTGTAATCCGCCCGATGATGTACTTGGCGCTGTCCTACGATCACCGTCTGATCGACGGTAAGGAAGCCGTGAGCTTCCTGGTGACCATCAAGAACCTGCTGGAAGACCCGGCTCGTCTGCTGCTGGACATCTGATCCCTGTGCACGTGGCGAGCCTCACAAGGGCTCGCCCGGTTTTATCCGATAAGGAATGAAATATGACCCAGAAATTTGACGTGGTAGTAATTGGTGCAGGCCCAGGCGGCTATGTAGCAGCGATCAAAGCTGCTCAGCTTGGCCTGAAGACGGCGTGCATCGAGAAGTACCAGAATAAGGAAGGCAAGGTTGCGCTGGGCGGTACCTGCCTGAACGTCGGCTGCATTCCCTCCAAGGCGTTGCTGGACAGCTCCTGGAAGTACTACGAGGCGAAAGATCATTTCGCCATCCACGGTATCGAAACAAAAGGCGTCACCATTGACGTGCCAGCGATGATCGGCCGTAAAGCCAACATCGTTAAAAATCTCACTGGCGGTGTTGCCACCCTGTTCAAAGCCAACGGTGTGACCCTGCTCGAAGGCCACGGCAAATTGCTGACCAACAAGCAGGTCGAAGTGACCGGCTCCGACGGCAGCTCGCAGATCGTTGACGCCGCACATGTCATTCTGGCTTCGGGTTCCAAGCCTATTGATATTCCGCCGGCTCCCGTTGATCAGGACGTAATCGTCGACTCCACCGGCGCTCTGGAATTCCAGAGCGTGCCGAAGAAGCTGGGCGTGATCGGCGCTGGCGTAATCGGTCTTGAGTTGGGCTCGGTTTGGGCGCGTCTGGGTGCTGAAGTGACGGTGCTTGAGGCGATGGACAAGTTCCTGCCTTCCGCCGACGACCAGATTGCCAAAGAAGCCCTGAAAACCTTCACCAAACAAGGCTTGAATATTCGTCTGGGCGCTCGCGTTACTGGCTCCGAAGTGAAGAAGAAGCAGGTGACTGTTAGCTTCACCGACGCTGAAGGCGAGCAGAAGATTGTTTTTGATAAGTTGATTGTTGCCGTAGGCCGTCGCCCAGTGACTACCGACTTGCTGGCTGCCGATAGCGGCGTCGACATGGACGAGCGTGGCTTCATCTTCGTTGACGACCAGTGCGCCACCAGCGTACCGGGTGTTTACGCCATTGGTGACGTGGTACGCGGCGTGATGCTGGCTCACAAAGCCTCGGAAGAGGGCATCATGGTTGCCGAGCGCATTGCCGGCCACAAAGCCCAGATGAACTATGACCTGATCCCATCGGTTATCTATACCCACCCGGAAATCGCATGGGTTGGTAAAACCGAGCAGCAACTGAAGACTGAAGGCGTTGCCGTTAACGTCGGCACCTTCCCGTTCGCTGCCAGCGGTCGCGCCATGGCGGCCAACGACACCGGCGGTATGGTCAAGGTGATCGCCGATGCCAACACCGACCGCGTTCTGGGTGTACACGTGATTGGCCCAAGTGCTGCCGAACTGGTACAGCAGGGTGCAATCGGCATGGAATTCGGCACCAGCGCAGAGGATTTGGGGATGATGGTGTTCTCCCATCCGACGCTGTCCGAAGCGCTGCATGAAGCTGCTCTGGCAGTGAATGGCCATGCCATCCACATTGCCAACCGTAAAAAGCGTTAACAGCAAGCGTTAAGTCGTTGTTTGTTTGAGCGGATGCCTTCACCGGCGCTGTGTATTGGTGAAGGTGCAGCTCAACAGGAAGAACCACGGCCGACTGCCCGCGTACAACTCAGGTTGTGCGCGCAATGTCAGCCGGATTGCTCCAGAAGCAGTCACAGGTGGTGCGGCACCATAAGTGCAGCACCGTATGCGCAATACCTAAACGAAGACGGTAGACAAGCATGAATCTCCACGAGTATCAGGGTAAGCAGCTGTTCGCTGAGTACGGCCTGCCCGTATCCAAGGGCTTCGCGGTAAACACCCCGGAAGAAGCCGCAGCAGCCTGCGAAAAAATCGGCGGCACCGAGTGGGTCGTTAAGGCTCAAGTCCACGCTGGCGGCCGCGGTAAAGCGGGCGGCGTGAAGCTGGTTAAGAGCAAAGAAGACGCCCAAGCCTTCGCCGCTCACTGGCTGGGCAAGCGTTTGGTCACTTACCAAACTGATGCCAATGGTCAGCCGGTCAACCAGATTCTGGTCGAGTCCTGCACCGATATCGCCAAGGAACTGTACCTCGGCGCTGTGGTTGATCGTTCAAGCCGTCGTATCGTGTTCATGGCCTCCACCGAAGGTGGCGTGGACATTGAGAAAATCGCTCACGACACCCCTGAGAAGATCCTCAAGGCCACCATCGATCCATTGGTTGGTGCTCAGCCGTTCCAAGGCCGTGAGCTGGCATTCCAGCTGGGTCTGGAAGGTGATCAGATCAAGCAGTTCACGCAGATCTTCGTGGGTCTGGCCAAGCTGTTCCAGGACTATGACCTGGCTCTGCTGGAAGTGAACCCGCTGGTGATCAAGGCCGACGGCAATCTGCATTGCCTCGATGCCAAGATCAACATCGACAGCAACGCCATGTACCGCCAGCCTAAACTGCGCGCCATGCACGACCCATCCCAGGATGACCCGCGTGAAGCCCACGCTGCCAAGTTCGAACTGAACTACGTTGCCCTTGAAGGTAACATCGGCTGCATGGTCAACGGTGCTGGCCTGGCCATGGGCACCATGGACATCGTCAACCTGCACGGCGGCAAACCTGCCAACTTCCTCGACGTAGGCGGCGGTGCTACCAAAGAGCGCGTAACCGAAGCGTTCAAAATCATTCTGTCCGACAGCAACGTTGCTGCCGTTCTGGTGAACATCTTCGGCGGTATCGTTCGTTGCGACATGATTGCCGAAGGCATCATTGGCGCTGTGAAAGAAGTCGGCGTGAAAATTCCGGTTGTCGTTCGTCTGGAAGGCAACAACGCTGAACTGGGTGCTAAAGTCCTGGCAGAAAGCGGCCTGAACATCATCGCGGCAACCAGCCTGACTGACGCTGCTCAGCAAGTCGTCAAAGCTGCGGAGGGCAAATAATGAGCGTCCTGATCAATAAAGACACCAAGGTTGTCTGCCAGGGCTTCACCGGCTCGCAAGGTACTTTCCACTCCGAACAAGCCATCGCTTACGGCACCAAGATGGTTGGCGGCGTGACTCCTGGCAAAGGCGGCACCACTCACCTGAATCTGCCGGTGTTCAACACCGTGCGTGAAGCAGTTGAGCAGACTGGCGCCACCGCCAGCGTGATCTACGTTCCGGCTCCGTTCTGCAAGGACTCGATTCTTGAAGCGGCCATGGGCGGCATCAAGCTGATCGTTTGCATCACCGAAGGCATCGCGACCATCGACATGCTCGAAGCCAAGGTTAAGTGCGACGAGTTGGGCGTAGTCCTGATCGGCCCTAACTGCCCAGGTGTTATCACTCCTGGCGAGTGCAAAATCGGCATCATGCCGGGCCACATCCATTTGCCAGGCAAAGTAGGCATCGTGTCGCGTTCCGGCACCCTGACCTATGAAGCCGTTAAGCAGACCACTGACGCCGGTTTCGGTCAGTCCACCTGCGTCGGCATCGGTGGTGACCCGATCCCAGGTTCTAACTTCATCGACATCCTGAAGCTGTTCCAGGAAGACCCGCAGACTGAAGCGATCGTGATGATCGGTGAAATCGGCGGTTCGGCTGAAGAAGAAGCGGCTGCCTACATCAAGGCACACGTGACCAAGCCGGTTGTGTCCTATATCGCGGGTGTGACTGCTCCTCCAGGCAAGCGCATGGGCCACGCGGGCGCAATCATTTCCGGCGGCAAAGGCACTGCAGACGAGAAGTTCGCTGCCCTGCAAGACGCCGGTGTGAAAACCGTACGTTCCCTGGCAGATATCGGTAAGGCCCTGGCCGAGCTGACTGGCTGGGAAGCCAAGAACGCCTAAGCGTTTTTGAGCATGAAAAAGGCCGCTTTCGAGCGCAATGCTGTTCACTTAAGGATTGTTGACTAATCCTTGTTCAGCAGGAGAATCCGGAACCCTTACTAGGTTCCGGATTTTTTATGTCTATTGCGCAGGATTTGAGTGACGTACTGGAAGCAGCCGGGCAGC
>CAMCJM010000147.1 GCA_945874835.1 Pseudomonas synxantha
CGGTCACGTTGTTAGCGAAATGAGCGGTCACGTTCACCGAAATCCGCATTCAAAAGCGGTGGAGGCCGAAATCGGCCCCAAATATCTGGCTACTTCAGACCGTCCCAAGGACTGGGCGAGTAGATAGGCTCACCAGCCACCCCCACGTAAGGCGTCGATGCGCTTGTAAGTCTCGAACAGGGACAGCAGGTCGCCCTGTGCCATGATTTCCAACGGCTTACGGCCATTAAAGAAGTCGTTGTGGTTTTCCATGCCCACAAAACCGTAGACGTTCACGGGGTTATCAAAGACCAGCCGCAGGCTGGCGTGGCAATTCAATACAATGCTGGCCCGCTCTAGTTGATCACAGTCGAGCTCAACACCCTTACCCTGCTGAATACGGGAAATGCTGCTGCGCGAGACACGAAGAATACTGATCTCCTGCTCGGTAGTGGCCTTCCATTTCTCTAGGATTCTCAGTGCCGTACGCAGAATCACGCCGCTCTGATCCTTCGAAAATGTACGAGTTCTGGATGTTGCGTGCATGGCGGCAGCTCCTGCATCTATGCAGCATAAATGGATCGGGTACATGCGAGATACCACGGTAACCCGATGTTCGGCTGTGTTAACGCCACTACCAGAAAATTCGTCAGCTCCCAGATTGGGAAATGAGGATGGCCTACTCCTAGCGAGCGGGCTCAGCTATTCGCCTAAGCGAAGCGCCGGCAGTCCGCTGAATCCTGAAAGCTCACCAAGCGCTAGCCGTATCAATTTCACCAGCAGGGTGTTCAGCCTTTTTCGGCTCCGTGTATCAGGTTAGGCCGGCACAGTGTTCACGTTGGGCCAGCGCCTACAACCACTACCGCGCCTGGCAGGGACGGCTGGATGTGGTGATGCGCCAGGAGCACCGCGTCGGCGAGAAGCTGTTCGTCGACTACGCCGGGCAGACGGTGCCGGTGATCGACCGCCGCAGCGGCGAGATCCGCCAGGCTCAGGTCTTCGTCGCGGTGCTCGGCGCCTCCAGCTACACCTTCGCCGAAGCGACCTGGTCGCAGCAGCTGCCGGACTGGCTGGGCTCGCATGCCCGCTGCTCCAGCTTCCTCGGCGGCGTTTCGGAGATCGTGGTGCCGGACAACCTGCGCAGTGCGGTGAGCAAAGCCCATCGCTACGAGCCGGACATCAACCCCAGCTACCGCGACCTAGCCGAGCACTATGGCGTGGCCGTGTTGCCGGCCCGGAAACCGCGCGACAAGGCCAAGGCCGAGGTCGGCGTGCAGGTGGTTGAGCGCTGGATCCTCGCCGCCCTGCTCCATCGCCAGTTCTTCTCCCTGGACGAGCTCAACCGCGCCATCGCCGTGCTGCTCGAACGGCTAAACGCGCGCCCGTTCAAGAAGCTGCCGGGCTCGCGGCAATCGGCCTTCGACACCCTGGATCGGCCGGCCCTGCGCCCCCTGCCGGAGCAGCCCTATGTCTATGCCGAGTGGAAGAAGGCGCGGGTGCACATCGACTACCACGTCGAGGTCGACGGGCATTACTACTCGGTGCCCTACCAATTGGTGAAGAAGCAACTGGAGGTGCGCCTGACGGCGCGCACCGTCGAATGCTTCCACGCCAATCAGCGGGTCGCCAGCCACCTGCGTTCACTGCACAAGGGCCGTCACAGCACGCTGACCGAGCACATGCCCAAGAGCCATCCTGATTAGCAACGATGATCAGCCAGGCTGGCCATGCATGGCTTCACGACCTATGCTGTATGCATATACAGCACATCTGGCGTGAGGTGGAATGATGGCAATGAATCGAATCCAGTTTCAACCCGGACTGTCGATGCCCGCGTTTCTCAAGCTTTACGGTACCGACGCCCAGTGTGCTGTGGCATTGGAGCAGGCGCGCTGGCCGGTCGGGTTCCATTGTCCGCGCTGCGATGGGGCCGCTTACACCAGGGTGCGCGGACGAACCCACCCGCTGTTTCAGTGCCAAGCCTGCCGGCATCAAACCTCGCTGATCGCCGGCACCGTGATGCAGGGCACCAAACTGCCCCTGAGCGTTTGGTTTCTCGCGATTTACCTCATCAGCCAGGCCAAAACAGGCCTGTCTGCGCTCGCGCTCATGCGACAACTGGGGGTGAGCTACCCCACTGCCTAGCTGATCCACCACAAGTTGATGCGGGCGATGGCCGCACGCGAGGAGCGCTATGTCATCGGTGGCTCTGTTCAGGTCGATGACGCCTACCTCGGTGGTGAGCGGAGCGGCGGCAAGGCAGGCCGGGGCTCGGAGAACAAGGTGCCGTTCGTCGCCGCCGTCTCGCTCAGCGATGGCGGCCATCCGTTGCGCATCAAGCTCACCCCCGTCTCTGGCTTTAGCCTCAAGGCTATCGCACAGTGGGCCCAGTCCAGTCTGGCCCACGGCAGTACTGTGTACTCCGATGGGCTCGTCTGCTTCACTGCCGTCACTACGGCCGGATGCGTTCATCAGCCAACCGTTGTTGCCGGACGAAAGCCGAAGGATTTGCCCGAGTTCCAGTGGATCAACACCGTGCTGGGCAACCTCAAGACCAGCCTGAGCGGGAGTTACCATGCATTCGACTTCCGAAGGTACGCCGCTCAATACCTCGCGGCCTTCGCCTATCGATTCAATCGCCGATTCGATCTCAGCACACTGCATGCACGCCTGATTGTCGCCGCGGCCAACTGTGGGCCGCACACGCAGCGGAGTATTCGGACGGCTGAGGTTCATTGCTAATCAGGAGAGCCATAGCGAGCATGCCGAGTGGACGCCGCAACGGCTGATCCACTGGGCCGAGAAGACCGGGCCGAACACCGCCGGGGTGATCCAGTACATCCTCGAACGCCGCGTCCATCCGCAGCATGGCTACCGCGCCTGCCTGGGCATCCTGCGCCTGGGCAAGAGCTATGGCGAGGAGCGCCTGGAGGCCGCCTGCCTGCGCGCCCTCAGCCTCGGCGCGTGCAGCTACAAGAGCCTCGAATCGATCCTGCGCCAGGGCCTCGAACGACTGCCGCTGGCCCAAGCCAACCTGCCGCTACTGCCGGACGAGCACGCCAACCTGCGCGGCCCCGGCTACTACCACTGACCTCAAGGAGTCTCACCATGCTGCCCCATCCGACCCTGGACAAGCTCCAGACCCTGCGCCTGCACGGCATGCTCAAGGCCCTCGCCGAGCAACTGAAAACCCCGGACATCGACAGCCTGAGCTTCGAGGAACGCCTCGGCCTGTTGGTCGACCGCGAACTGACCGAACGCGACGACAAGCGCCTGAGCAGCCGCCTGCGCCAGGCCCGGCTACGGCACTCGGCCTGCATCGAAGACATCGACTACCGCAGCCCCCGCGGCCTCGACAAAGCGCTGATCCTGCAACTGAGCGGCGGCCAGTGGCTGCGTGACGGCCTCAACCTGATCATCGGCGGTCCCACTGGAGTGGGTAAAACCTGGCTGGCCTGCGCCTTGGCTCACCAGGCCTGCCGGAACGGCTACAGCGTGCGCTACCTACGCCTGCCGCGGCTGCTGGAAGAGCTGGGCCTGGCCCACGGCGACGGCGACGGCCGTTTCGCCAAGCTGATGAGCAGCTACGCCAAGACCGATCTGCTGATCCTCGACGACTGGGGCCTGGCGCCGTTCACCGCCGAACAACGGCGGGACATGCTGGAGCTACTGGACGACCGCTACGGCCAGCGCTCGACCCTGGTGACCAGCCAGATGCCGGTGGACAACTGGCATGAGCTGATCGGCGATTCAACCCGACCCTGGCCGACGCCATCCTCGACCGTCTGGTGCACAACGCCTACCGGATCAATCTCAAGGGCGAGTCGATGCGCAAGCGGACGAAGAAATTGACGACGCCGGGCGCCTCAGACTAACAATGCAAAACCTGCGTCGCTGCGCTCCGACTGCCCGGCCGGATGGCCGTGGAAAAGATGGCTGGATGTACATGGAATGCCCGGCCGGATAAGCGTGGACTGGGTGGCCGGATGGCGTGGAATCCGCAGCCAGCGACAACGCTTCCTCCTTGCAGGCCTGGGAGTGACGGATGCAGGTTTGTATCATCGGGCTTATGGTTCTTACCATGGTTCACCTCGTTGTAGTTTATCGCTTAACGGGTGTCCACTGGAGCTGGTTAGGTCAGTCGGCGTCAGTTTGTGATGGTTGTCCTTGGTACGTTTCTTACGTTGCCTACGCGACCACTCCATTCCCTCTTCGAGGATAGGATGGCTTTCGCTCACGACGATCAACGTTCTGTTCCGATTCTCCAGCGCGAACATAGCGATAGAGCCTTCGACGTCTGCCACAGGCACCTCCCCCTGCGGGTCAAGCCTGCCAACCCAGACATACTGCCGAGTCTCCAAACATGCGAGGTAATAAGAAATACCCATATTTCCTCCGAATTCAAATCAAGTCTTATGCTGCGCAAATCCGGAACGCGAGACGCCACCGGCACTGCCGCAAACATCAAAGGCAGCATGAAACGCACACGCGACAACTACCTTGCAAAACGCCGCTCCGTAGATACCTTTACACTACTTTTGAAAGTGATCTCGCCGCTTCGATCTGGGAGGTAATCATCGAAAGCTGTGTTTGCAGAACTATGCGACACTCTTCGAGCGAACTGATCCCGGAATCAGACAAAGTCATTGCGATAGCCACATCGACATACGATCTGAATGTTGTCGAAATTTTCTCATGACCTGCTTGCTGAGTTAGCCGCAACTCGATGCTACGCCTGTCTACTTCGGCGATCTCGCCGGCTTTGTAAAGCGACAGCTGAATGCGATACAGATACGCAGCATAACGTGTCAACGCATAGCGTCGCAGCGCGTGCGGAGAAATATCAGTATCTACAGAATCGAGCAGATCGGTGATAGCTTGTGCAGTAAACGTGCCGCCGTTTGCATTATGAGTGCTTATGAACACAACGCCTGGATCATGGCCAGCATGGAACTTTCGGACTATTTCCGGGCGCTCATACGCAATGTAATCAAGAGTCTCTTGAATTAGGGAGGACTCGACCTCAATGTCACGCACCTTTCTAAACTTTGTGCCTTTGGTCAAAGTGACCATCACCATGGTTTCGGGCATGACCTCGGGTGGAATTGCACCCACCGGCAGGGATACAACCTCCAAGCGCCTCAGTCCTGCCTCCGCCATCCAACGAAGCATCAATTGATTGCGCACATTAATTTCTTCGGCGAGCGGGTGCCCGCATTCCAAAGTTTTATCCGCAATGCCATCTTTCAGGGCTGCAATTTCGTCTGCGGACGGAATACGCTTTCTTGCCTGCTGAACAGTTCCAAGCAAAAAAGGGATTTTATAGTTTGCACTACTCCCTTGCGTCGCCAGATTTACGACGATACGAAACACACGACCGCTTAGCATGTCGTTAGAGCCGATCACTCCACGACACAATCCCGTGTTTTCGGCATACCAATAGAAGGCGCAGACGGATGAAATTCGGTAATTAATAGCTTTTGCTTCAAGGTCGCCAGAGATCTTTAGCTCATCACGATACTTGCACAAAAGCCTGTCTGTGACATCGTAAATATCGCGCTCACCAAGCCAGTTCAACCACGCCTTGAGTCGATATGCGATCTGACGAACATAGGATTTCTCATGACACTGAACGCTTTCAAGATCAAGCAAATATTGCGTTACGTGACGCTGAAGCACCCCCGACACATCAATAACGATGAGCTGTCCATTTTTCGTCGGCAACAGCTCAAACATTTGAGCCCCCATTGAGCTTGCTGACACTGAATTGCTTGCCTGCCCATTGGGCCTGTTGCAAGGAGATACGCTGCTCAAGTTCACGCACCTGATCAAGTAATTCAACGATGGTTTGCGACAAGCCAGGCACCATCGTTTCATATTTTTTTACCTTCGCGTCAAGCTCGCCAATTCGCTTTGACTTGAGACAAATGCCCTGCTCAGCCCTACCGTTCTCCAAAACCGACTGTGCGCTCGCCAGTGACGAGATCACACGCTCGTGAGTGGCTGAACCTGTCCTAAGTTGACCACCGCCCTTAGAGACGCTCTCATAGGGCTCAGAAGCCAAGGCAGCAAACCAGTTGAGGGTAAATTTCTTGGGAACTGGAAAATCGGCCACCCCGTTTTCGATGTATTGCTTGAGACCATTGAGCTTGCGCTGTATCTTCAGCTCTGTCTTTTGCCGGTTTGATTCACTAACATGTTTAGACATTGTGAGCCTCCTGCCTGTCGGCAAACGCTTTAAGCATCGGTGACGATGCAGGATCAAGAACCATTCCGACATCCTCCGCACTGATGCCAGTCTCAAAGCCCAGCAAATTAGGGCATCCAATACACGACCCTCGGTAAGCCGAAGATTTTTGAACAGCATCATCCATGAGACACTTACTGCGCTCTAACAAGGTCGGCGTCTGGCCGAAACATGCACCGTCAGGCACAAAGTTAAGAATGTAGCCAATTTCCTCAACCTTCCCAATCATTTTTTCAGCGCGACGCTCTGAAACAGCATCAAACGATCTAAAAAAATCACCCAGTTCTTTATGCATATTTACGCAAAGCGCTTCAGTTCTTTCATTACCAGCAGACTGTGCAAATGACACAATGCGTTCTGCTTTGATCTCTTCAAAAGCTCTGCGGAAGTCTTTGTCGGTGATATACTTGGCGGTCATTTCAAAATCTGTGTGGCGCAAGTGCCAGGACAGCGTTGCAAGATCACCGGACTCAAACTTGTAGAAAAACATCATAGCGAAGAAGCGGCGGAACTGGTGCTCGTTAAACCGCCAAGGAGTTCCTTCATTATCTGGAACCCCGACGTATTCAGCGAATTCGTTGATTTTGCCTGTTGACCAATAATTAACTTCCCCACCTCCGAGCGTTGGGAAAGTAAGTAACGACTGGTTTTCTTCATTACGAACCGGCTCAGTCAGGGCTTCAAGCACTCTAACCGCTTTAGCAACAAGCTTCGTGACCGGAAAATACTTGTGCTCTTGATAAACCTTGGCAGAGTACATGCGGATAACCGGACCGTTCGGAGTATCCACACAGCATCCTGCTTGCAACGATTCGACTTCGCATTGCCGCCTGGCGGTGAAACAATAGATAACCAGCAAGCAGGCGGTTGGGAGTAAGTGATACAGACATTTATTAAGCGATGCACCGCTAGCAGCACGCCCCTTTGTAATAAGCTTATGCGCTGTTGATTTACTCACACCCAAGTGCTCGCCAATCTCCTGATATGTCAATCCTTCAGCACGTAATGCGTGAACATTTAGAATTTGCTCAGCAGGCAAGACTGATTCTAATTTCCTGGCAGAAGTATCTTTTGCAAACCCGCTTATGGGATAAGGACTCCCAGGATGGCCATCCAACCACTCAAGTTGTTTGCTAAGCCAGAAGCGCATTTTTTTCGACGCATAGTGCTCCTTATGCACTTCTTTCCCGCCGCGCCCTACGTCACTAACGTACTCCTCGTACTGCGCGAGCGCTTGAGAGTTAAGTTCAAGTAGCGATTCGGAATAATCCACAACCCAGCGAATAGCCCGATCCATCAACTCAAAGAAAATTGGCTGCGGAATATCGCGTGTACGCTCCCCGGCCCGGCCCATAATTTTGGATATTTTTTGGGGTTTGATATTATTTTTCTGAAAGTAATCCTCGGGGAGCCGTTGGCTAACAGGAAAAAGGGTTTTGAAGATCTGGCACTGACAATACAGCTTTGAAATAGACGTCAGTTCTTTGCGGATTGAGTCTTGACTGCTAGTCTCTGCGGCTTTCTTGACACTACCCCCTGCATAACGATCCTTGATACTATTTTTAATGTAAAAACCATTATGCTGACGAAAATTGGTTAACATCACTACCATCGGTGATCCGGCGCTTCCTAGAACCCTATCACTAACACCGAGCGCTTCGCATAGTTTGCTAGTATTAAATTCGACATGACTAATCCTGCTGCGGAATACTTTGTATTGCTCAAGACCCGCAGGAACACCCTGCAATTCGTCAAGCTTTTTTCGCAAACGATCTTCAAGATTCAGGCGCACATACAAGGGCTTACCAATTGAACTCCTAAAAATTGCAAATACGCCATCATTCACACTTGAAAGATGACTAACACCTTGGAGCCTGAGCCAGCGAACGTGGTTAACAATATTATTGACGTATTTATACTGAGAAGCACCGGACAAAAGGCCGCCTGTCTTTTTGTCATGAGTAACAGCACGCGCAAGGTATGCCGAAAGCTTAACCGCATAACAGAGATCTTGATTATCCGTAAGCAGTTCATTAGGCGCCACGGCAACATCAAAGCGGATAATCTGCTGGCCTGATTGATCCTCGACAACCCATTGATTATCTGAAA
>CAMCJM010000148.1 GCA_945874835.1 Pseudomonas synxantha
CGACAACTGGGTGCGTTCAGTAGCCGTATCCCCTTTGTGGCACTCAGCAGGCTTTGTATATGAGCCCACTCGGTATCGCTTAACTGGCTTCTGTCGGTCATGGCAAAAGCCAGATTCTAGCCGGTGGCTTACGTCAACAGAACCTAGCCGTCATGGATAGAATTATTTCTATACAAGGAATACCGTTCAGCCTCGATATACATCGGTAAAACGCTGATTAATAAACAGTTCACACCTAAAAAAGGCAACAAAAAACCGGACCAGTTTGCACTGATCCGGTTTTTCAGCCACTCAGCGGGAAACGCGACTGGTGCCATTCACCGTCATGATGCGCACACGCTCACCGACGCGAAAAACCTGGTTTTCCTCCACTTCCTGCACATACGCACGCAGGCTGCCGTCATCTTCACGCACGGTAATTTCAACACCCTGAGTGCGCGTTAGGCCTTCTTCGGTCATCGCGCCCAGCAAACCACCCGCTACTGCACCGACTACGGCAGCCACGGCACTGCCACGCCCACCACCCACACCGCTGCCTGCTACACCGCCGATAACCGCACCAGCACCGGCTCCAATCGGGGTTTTGGTGCCCTCAATCTTGACCGGGCGCAACGACTCGATGGTGCCCATACGAACGGTCTGCACCGCGCGGGCTTCATCACGTGAATAAGTATCGCCCGTGAGGTTGGAGGCACAACCACTGAGCAGTACCAGTGCAGCGCACGAGGCGGCCAGAACAATCAGTTTACGCATTATCTTTTCTCCAATTGAACAGGCCTTCTACGACGCCTGAGTAGTCGAACTGTTAGCGGCAACTATAGAGCAAAACCCTTGCATTAGGCTTACAAGCACGGCCGATAAGGCCTGTGACCGTGTCCACCGGACGGGGTTAATGCGTTTAAGCAACCGACTGAACTTCAGACCCGCCAATAAAGCTGAAGTTTACTTGTTGCAGGTCAGTAGCCACGCAGCGCGTGCGCCGCTTAAATGCGTCCAGGCCTGATGAAGTCGTCAGGCACTTGCATGAGGATGCTATGGATTACTTTATCGTCGCCATCACTACGCTGGCCGGGCTGTATTTTCACGGCTGGCTTTATGTGCGCATCAAGCGCTGGATGGACCGCGATCTGGCGTTGTCCCTGGCCGGTGATTCGCCCGCAAAACGCGAATACATGTTGCAACGCCTGCAACAAGCGCAATCGGCTGGCATCAAGCGCAAGGCATTACCCGCTTGGCTGGAGCAGGCCGCCGAACAATTCAACGGCCAGTAATTGCACGATCAAGGGGCCAGGCGTTCGCGCAGCCAAGCGCCATCTTGCAGGCGATAGTTGAGGCGATCATGCAGACGGCTGGGGCGCCCCTGCCAGAACTCAACACGTTCAGGCAATAAACGATACCCACCCCAATGCGGCGGACAATGTGGGGCACGGTCAAGAAAGCGCTGTTCGGTTTCGGCCAGCAGGCTCTCCAACTCCGTGCGATCAGCAATCACCTGGCTCTGGGGTGACGCCCACGCGCCCAGGCGGCTGCCCAGTGGCCGCACCTGGAAATAGGCATCACATTCGGCGGCGGTGACACGCTCCACTCGCCCTTCAATGCGCACCTGACGCTCCAGGCTGGGCCAAAAAAAAGTCATGGCGGCAAAAGGATTCACAGCCAAATGCTGACCCTTAGCGCTGTCGTAATTACTGAAGAAGGTGAAGCCGCGAGCATCCATGCCTTTGAGCAGCAACACCCGGCAATGCGGCCGACCTTGCGCGTCCACCGTAGCCAGGGTCATGGCATTGGGCTCAACCGGCAGTTGCTCGGTTTTTACCGCATCGGCGAACCACTGCTCAAACAACGCAAGCGGCTCCAGCGGCGCTTGCGCCTCGCTCAGGCCATCGCGGGTGTAGTCACGGCGCATGTCAGCCAGGGTTTGGGTCATCGACGGATCCTCTCAATCAGAAGTGACCCAGCTTAACCGCGAGCGCCGTGCTTGGCTTGATCTGCGGCAAAAAACCGCGGCGTGGAATTACTGCGCTTTGGCCGGTTTTCCCACTGCGGCCACGGCTTTGGCATTTTTGTCGGTGACCGGTTTTACCGCAGCCACTGCTGTGGCCGGTGCCGGCTGGCTGTACTTGGCGATCAGAGCGTTGAGGGTGTCTTTTGAGGTTAAGAGGATTTCCACGCGGCGATTGAGCGCTCGCCCCTCATGACTGTCGTTGGCCGCACGCGGCATATCGGAGCCCAGCCCCTTGACCATCAGGCGGTTTTGCTTGAGACCACTCAGGCGGAAGATCGAGGTGAACGCGCGGGCACGTTGATGGCTCAGTTCATGGTTGGCCTTCGCCTCACCCGTGCTGTCGGCATGGCCAAGAATCAACACGCCGATTGCCTCATCCGTCTCCAGCAGTTTGGCCATACGGCTGAGTGGCGACAGGGTACTGGGCAGCATCATGTGTGGACGGTCCGGGTTGAACGAACCCTGCACCGGAGCGGTGACCATCAACAGATTCTCGCGCCGTTCAAATTCAAAGTGAGTGCCTTTGATGGCTTCGCGTACTTTTGGCTCGTACGCATCCAACCAAGCCTGAGTGACGGCAGGCGGGGGCATGGCTATCACTTTCTTGGCGACTGGCTTCTCTGTTTTTTCAAACGCGCTACAACCGCTGATCAACACACACAAGGCGATGGCGAGGGTCTTGTTAAAAGGCATCGGGAATCCACACGTGATGAGCAAGAAGTCGTTAACGGCCTGCGTTTTTTAGCGCAGGCCTGATTTGAGCGGAAGTTTAGCCGAGCCGGCTACAAACAATCAGCCAATAGCCGCGCAAGTTTTTGCGCACGCGGGTCCATCAAGACGAACGGTCCAAGATTATTGGTAACAAACCCAAACGCCACGTCGCGCTCCGGGTCGGCAAAGCCAATCGACCCACCGGCACCGGGATGACCAAAGGCGCGCGGGCCCATGCCATAGGTGGCATTGGCCACATCGGGCTGGTCGAGCATGCAACCCAAGCCAAATCGCGTGCGCGTTAGCAGGGTCTTGTCTTCGCCCACCGCATGTTCACGGGTCAACTCGTTGAGCAACTCGCTTTCCAGCAGCCGACCATCAAGCAACCCCGTGTAAAAACCGGCCAGGCTGCGGGCATTGCCGTGACCATTGGCGGCCGGCTGCTGCATGCGTCGCCATTCAGGCTTATTGGTGCTGGTCATGATCGACGGCGGATTGGTGAATGCCCGGGTGCTCATGGCGGCGGGTTCGCTCATCATGGTTTTCAGCAGGCGCTGGGCGGCGGCGTCACCGAAATTGCCTTTACCGCGAGAAATCATGGCCACGCGTTCGAAGTCTTCATCGGCCAAGCCCACATGGAAATCCAAGCCCAGTGGCGTGGCGGTACGCGCGACGATGGATTCACCCGGCCCGCGCCCTTCAACCCGGCGCAGTACTTCACCCACCAGCCAGCCGTAGGTAATCGGCGCATAACCATGCCCCTCGCCTAAGCCCCACCAAGGCTGCTCAGCAGCCAGGGCATGGGTCATGGTGGGCCAGTCATACAGCGCTTCGGCGGGTAGCATCTGGCGCAAAGCAGGCAAGCCAGCCTGGTGACTGAGCAGATGACGCAGGGTTATTTTTGCTTTGCCATTTGCCGCGAACTCAGGCCAGTAACGCGCCACAGGCGTATCCAACTCCAGCTTGCCCTCACCCACCAGTTGCAGCGCGGTGACGGCAGTAAAGGTTTTGGTGCAGGAAAACAGATTGAGAATGGTGTCGCTGTGCCAGGCGTGCTGGTCCTCTTTATCGGCAACACCGGCCCATAAATCGACCACAGTTTCCCCGCCGACCTGCACACACAAGGCCATGCCACGCTCTTGCGGGTCGTCAAACAGGGCCGCAAACGCCTCCCTCAGCGCCTCAAACTTGAGGTCGAAATAGCCCTGAATCTGCACCACGCTGCCTCCTCAACACTTGCTCATTTAAGTCGTAAACACAGGCGCAGAGCATATCAGCGCGCGCCCTGCGCAATGTTCTGAAACCTCGCCGAATGCATCGACAGGCTGCATTTCTCTATTCTCATTGGCAATTCACTTTCATCACGCTGGCTGCGTAGCAGTTAATTGCTGCTGTTAATGCACGCGGCCACTGGAGATAACTGTGCTCTACCTGCTGTCTGTCATTGCCCTGATGGCTCTGCTTGCGCCACTGCTGACCCGCTTATTGGGCCAACGTGCAGCGTGGCTGCTTATGCTCGCGCCTCTTTGCGCATTCATCTGGTTTATCACGCAGATGCATCTGGTGGCCGAAGGCGGCACCGTGATGCAAAGCGTCGAATGGATACCGGCGCTGGGCATCAACCTGAGCCTGCGCCTAGATGGCTTGTCGTTGCTATTTGCCTTGCTGATCAGCGGTATCGGCACCCTGATTGTGCTTTACGCCGGCAGCTACCTGCACGGCCACCCTCACTTGGGCCGTTTCTACGCCTACTTGCTGATTTTTATGCTATCCATGCTCGGTTTGGTACTGGCCGATGATTTGGTGGCGATGTTCGTATTTTGGGAACTGACCAGTGTCGCTTCGTTTTTGCTGATCAGCTTTCAGCATGAGAAAGGCGTGTCACGCCGCGCTGCCTTGCAGTCGCTGCTGATTACTGGTGGCGGTGGCCTGGCGTTACTCGCGGGGTTGATTTTGCTGGGCGGTGCCACCGGTTACTGGCAGTTTTCACAACTCAGCGCCGAGCAGATTGAGGGGCACGTGCTGCTGCCAGCGATCATGCTGCTGGTGATACTGGGCTGCTTTACCAAGTCGGCGCAGATCCCCTTTCACCTCTGGCTACCCAACGCGATGAACGCGCCGACGCCGGTGTCGGCTTACCTGCACTCGGCCACTATGGTCAAAGCCGGCATCTACTTGCTGGCACGGCTCAATCCGGTGCTCGGCGGCTCCATCGGTTGGGGCACGCTGCTGATTACCTTTGGCGCCGCGACTGCGGTATTGGGGGCTTTTCTGGCTTTCCGCCAGACCGATCTAAAGCGCCTGTTGGCATACACCACGGTGACGGTATTGGGGCAGCTGACCATGCTGATCGGCACCAACACCAGCTATGCGCTGCAAGCCTTCGTGCTCTATTTGGTGGCGCATTCCTTGTACAAAGGTGCGCTGTTTATGGCCGTGGGCGCAGTTGACCATGCCACCGGCACGCGCGAACTGAGCCGTCTCGGCGGTTTGATCCGCTTTATGCCGTTAACCGGCGCGGCAGTAGCCCTGGCCGCGTTCTCGAATGCGGGCCTGCCGCCCTTCTTCGGCTTTATCGCCAAAGAGTTCAAATACACCGGACTCATGGAGATGGGCACTATTGGCTGGGCCGTGACGTTGGTCATGATCCTGATCAATGCCCTGCTGTTTGCCGCCGCAGGCTTGGTGTTTGTGCGCACCTTCCTTGGCAAGCAAGGCGACTACCCCCTTACCCCCCATGAAGTGAGCATGCCGATGTGGCTGGGCCCAATGCTGCTGGCCCTCGGTGGTTTTATGCTCGGTGCCTGGAACGCCTGGCCGGAAACCTGGCTGGTCAATACGGCGGTGCAAGCCATTGCACGTGGGCCGGTGGATGTTCATCTGTACTTGTGGGGCGGGATTACCCCAGCCTTGTTGGCGAGCCTGCTGACAGTTTCGCTCGGGGTGTTTTTCTACCTGTGGCGTGATCGCGTCAGGCATGCGCTGGACCGCGCCAACGCCGTTTGGAACATCAGTGGCGACCTCATCTGGGACCGCTTGCTTAAACGCATTTTCTACTTCGCCGGGCTTTTAGCCGCGCGTTTTCAGCACGGTTCGCTGCGCCAACATCTGGTTTTGCTGGCGCTGGCAGTAGGTGGCTTGCTGGCAGTGGGCTTGCTGCCCGCCCTACCCCAGTTGCTACAAGGCAGTTACAGCCCGATTTCCCTGCTGGGCCTGGTGGGTTGCTTGCTGGCGGTGGCCGGCGGGGTGGCGGCGGCCTTTTTGCCCGGCCGGCTGACCCTGCTCGCTGCACTGGGCGCATGCGGCCTGGGCCTGGCGCTGGTGTTTATCGCCGTGAATGCGCCGGATGTGGCCATGACGCAACTGATGGTGGAAACCCTCAGCCTGATTTTTCTCGCCCTGGTTTTTCGCAAAATACCCACCATGCCGCCCAGCGGCGCACGCAGACCCTGGAAACGCTATCTGCACGCCGGGGTGGCGATTCTCTTCGGCCTCAGCGTAACCGGGGCACTGCTGCTAGTGGTTAGCCAACCGCTGCCAGGGCACATCGCACAGTGGTACATGGCCAACAGCCTACCGGGCGGGCATGGCAGTAACGTGGTCAATGTGATTCTGGTGGACTTCCGCGCCTTCGATACCCTGGGTGAGATTCTCGTGGTGGCCCTTTCGGCCCTGGCGGCGACCAATTTGCTTGGCAGCGGGCAGCGCATTGGCGGTGAGGGGCGCGGCGAAGACGCCTTCACGTCGCCTCTGCTGCGTCAGGGCTTACGGCCACTCGCCTGGTTAATGCTGGGGGCTTCACTGCTCTTGCTGTGGCGCGGCCATAACCTGCCCGGCGGCGGCTTTATCGGCGGGCTGGTGGCAGCCTGCGGCCTGATTTTGCTGGCACTCACCTATGGCCATGGGCAAATCCGCCGGGTATTGCCCGTCGGCCCAGCACAACTGATTGGCATCGGCCTGGGCTGCTCGGTGCTGGCCGGGGTGCTGGGTTTACTGAGCAATCAGGCCTTCCTCACCGGTTTATGGGTGTTCCCAGGAGGGCTGCCGCTGGGCACGCCCCTGCTGTTTGACGTGGGGGTTTTTCTCACCGTATTTGGCTCAGCCGTGCACATGATCGACAAACTGACAGGAGTGCGTCACTGATGGAATGGCTCGCCGCAATCACCACCGGCACACTGGCGGGGCTAGGCTTGTGGATGCTTCTGGACCGCAATCTCAAGCGTGTGGTGCTGGGCATTGCCGTGCTGGGCAATGCGATCAATCTGGGGGTATTCACTGCCGGACGCTTTATCGGCGAGCGGGCTGCCTTTGTCGATGCCACTAACAATGCAGCCACCGCTAACCCGTTGCCTCAGGCGCTGGTGCTGACCGCCATCGTCATCGGTTTCAGCCTGTTTATCTTTGCCCTGGCTCTGCTCAAGCGCACCCGTGAACTGCATGGTGACAAGACCACCGACTCGGTCAGCTCCATCACCGAGCAGCCCGCGCCAGATTGGCACGCCGGCGAGCATGAAGCAGACTGTACCGGCGTGGAGGCACGTCGATGAATCATTTTCTGCTGGTCGCGCCCGTGCTGATTCCCCTGACTTGCCTGCTACTGGCGCTGATTGGCCGCCGGCATCTGGCACTGGTCAGGGCGTTAAGCTTGGCCGGGGCCACGCTGCTGTTGCTGGTCGGCATCCAGTTGGTCTGGCTGGCGGCGGGCGGTACGGTGCTGACGGGTCAAGTCGGCGGTTGGCAGGCACCCTTTGGTATCAGCTTGGTGATTGATCGTTTGTCGGCCGTGATGATTGCCATCAGTGCCCTGATTGGCCTAGTCACCCTGCTGTATGGCGTAGCACGCGACAATGACCGACGGGTAGGCCGCGACTTTCACCTGTTTGTGCAAGGCTTATTGACCGGCATCTGCGGCGCGTTTATCACGGCCGACATCTTCAATCTGTATGTCTGGTTTGAAGTGCTGCTGATCGCCTCCTTTGCCCTAATGGCCCTGGGTGGCGGTAAACGTCGACTGGCCGGCAGCATGACCTATGTGGCGCTGAACCTGTTCGCCACGCTGATCTTTCTGCTGGCGGCTGGCATGGTCTACGGCGCAAGCGGCACCCTCAACATGGGTGAACTGGCAATGATCATGCGCAGCGGCGAAGCGCCACCGGGCGTCACACCCGCCCTGCTGTTGATGCTGCTGTCGTTTGCGATCAAAGCGGCGCTGTTCCCGGTGTTCGGCTGGCTGCCTGCCACCTACCACGTGGCCCTGACAGCTGTATCGGCCGTGTTTGCCGGGCTGTTGACCAAAGTCGGCGTGTACGCCCTGATTCGCCTGGTGACGCTGCTCTGGCCAGAACAAGGCCTGCCCCACGACCTGCTGCTGTGGGTGGCCTGCGCCACCATGCTGGTCGGCGTCTGGGCGCTGCCGCACAAACCGAAGTGCGGCAGATTCTGTCTTTTCATATCGTCAGTTGCGTATTTCGGCCCACCGTGACCGGCTGTTTCGGTAGATCGTGACCGGCCATTTCGCTAACGCGTGACCGCTCATTTCGCTATCAGCGTGACCGATTTCCAGCCTGCTCCGAAACAGGCGGTCACGACTTACCGAAATGGCCGG
>CAMCJM010000149.1 GCA_945874835.1 Pseudomonas synxantha
CGCAGACATTCTTTGATATTACGCATGGTTACTCGCTGCGCCGCCATTCCTCTACTCCCCAAAAACGGGCGAGGGTGACGGTCGCGTCAGGTCATGCGCAACGGGGTGGAAGTATTTCGCTAAGCCGTGACCAGCCATTTCGGTAAGTCGTGACCGCCTGTTTCGGAGCAGGCTGGAAATCGGTCACGCTGATAGCGAAATGAGCGGTCACGCGTTAGCGAAATGACCGGTCACGATCTACCAAAACAGCCGGTCACGGTGGGCCGAAATACGCAATCAGGCGCGAGTTCATCAAGCGAAACCACAGCGGCGGTACGTAGGCCACGAGGAACATACCTGTGTACCCGGCTGGCAGGCGAGGCACATTGGGGAAGTCGCGCAGGGCCTGGTAGCTCCGTGTTGGGTGAGCGTGGTGGTCGGAGTGACGCTGCAGATGAAACAGCATCAGGTTGGAAAGGACGTGATTGCTGTTCCACGAATGATGAGGCTGGCAAGCTTCATAGCGGCCATTGGGCAGCTTTTTACGCACTAGGCCGTAGTGTTCGATGTAGTAGCTGGAAGGCACCCCAGAAGGCGACCAGCAACAGCACCGGCACCATTGCCGGACCAAACAGGGCGATCAGACCGCCGTAAAGAGCCAGCGTGACCAGGCCAGCTTGGACGATTTCATTGTCCAGGCTCCAGATTGAGCGGCCCTGACGCTGCATGCGCTCGGCCTCCAAATCCCAGGCGCGGAAGAAAGCACCCGGCAGTTCGCGGAACATAAAGCGGTAGATGCTTTCGCCCATCTGCGAGGAAGCCGGGTCTTCCGGGGTGGCCACGTGACGGTGATGGCCACGGTTGTGTTCGATGGAGAAATGCCCATAGCCACCCAATGCGGTGTTGAACAAGCCGACTTTACGGCCCAGCCAGTCCTTTTTGTGGCCCAACTCGTGACTGAGATTAAGGCCAACGCCGAGCATCGAGCCGGTCAGCACCGCGGTTGCCAACCAGCTGTACCAAGGCAGCTCATAGGTGGCGAGGAAGATGCAATTGAACAGCATGCCAAACCAGAGAAACGGCACCACCGCATAGTTGATGAGGCGGTAATACGGGTCAGCCTCAAGCGCTGGCACGGCAGACTCAGGCGGGTTACTCAGGTCTTCACCAAGGAAGGCGTCTATCAGCGGTACGATCAGGTAGTAAAAGGCCAATGGGGCAAAAAACCACAGCTGGCTGGTGGCCCCGAGCAGATGTGCCATCGGGCCGACGATCACGGCCACAGGGGCAAACACCGACAGAAACCAGGCATAGCGCTTACGGTCGCGGTAACCCGCTTCGTCAGCGATGGCATTGGGCATAACGGCACTCATACGAATCTCCTTGGTTTTGTTATGCGCCAAGCATGCGCCGCAAGGATTGTCGGACAATACCGTTTACGCGGGCAGATAATCGTCATATGGTGCCAATTCACGCTAAATTGTGAAGAACCCAGCTAAACGTCGGGGTGCTTTGAGCCGCGCAAATGATCAATTGTGCAGCGACAACGCCGCGCACCCCGCGGGGCCTCATGCGATTACCCACCTCTGCGGAGCCGCCCCATGTCCGACGCCCAAGCCTGGCTGCAACCCTGCGTGCATCCGGTGTATGCACGCCTGCTGTGTGCCGATTTACGGCGCTGCGGTTTTGAGCCGCAGGCGATTCTGGAAGGCACACGACTGGACTGGGCGGCGCTGCACAGCGACAACCGCTTTCTTAACTTCGCCCAGTTCCGCCGCTTAATACTCCGCGGCCTGGAGTTGAGTCAGTGCCCCTGGCTCGGGCTGCGTGTGGGGGCCAGCACGCAGTTGTCGACTCACGGCGCACTGGGTGTGCTCGCCATGGCCAGCCCGACGGTGGCACAGGCGCTGCTGGCGGTGCAGCGCTTTACCAGCCTGCGCGAAAACCTCGCCACATTCAGCATCGAACAGGGCGAGCATTTGACCTTGCACGTGCATGAAACCGTGCAGAGTGAGGATGTGCGTGAATACGTACTCGGGCACATGGTGGCGGGCATGCTCAATCTGCTGCAAACCGTCAGTGGTCAGGCGTTGAGCGAGCAGATCAACATTGCTTGGCCCTTCGCCGAGCCGCCGTGGGCCGAGGCGTATCTGGCGCTGTGCCCGCAATCGAAGTTCGCGGCAGCAGGTCTGCAAGCACGTCTGCCGCTGGCCTTGCTCGACTGTCCCAGCCTGGCCAGTGATGCCGAAGCACAGCGCTTGGCACTACGCGATTGCGAGCATCAACTCAAGCAGTTGAAGGGCGGTAGCTTGAGCCAGCGCGTCCATCAGCGCCTGTTGGCCTGCGCCAGCCGCTATCCGACTCTGGAGCAGATGGCGAGCGAAGAGTGCATGGCGGCGCGCACCCTGATCCGCCATCTGCGTGAGGAAGGCGTCACCTATCAGCAGTTACTCGATAACGTGCGCGAAGAATTGGCCTGCTGGTTGTTGCTGCACAGCAGCATGAGCGTGGAAGCCATTGCCGAGCGCCTGGGCTATCAGGACACCTCCAACTTCAGCCGCACCTTCCGCCGCTGGCTGGGCGTGACCCCGCGTGACTTTCGCCACGGGCAAGTACCGAGCTAAAGCATGCTCAATCGCACGTGCTGCGTGGTTGAGGGATGTCGCGGCGGCAGCCCCTCCACAGGTATTTAAGGCACGCAGCAGAAACGCCGAAGGCGGTGCTCCGGCAGCAGGCGTGAAACACGCTTGCGACCAGAACACCGCCCTCGGCGTTACAGCGTGGCTAACCGATCAGGCGTGAACCTGAGATGGGTCGCGACGGCTGTCCGGACCGCTCATCAGCGCGGCACCGGTGGTTTCATCCATGGCTTGCTGCAAGGCTTTCTTGCGCTTCTCTTCGGCACGGTGGGCGAAGAACCACACCAGGAAGGTGGCGAAAGACACCGCCAGCAAGATCAGGCTGGCCACGGCGTTGATTTCCGGCTTCACGCCCAGACGCACTGCAGAGAAGACTTCCATCGGCAGCGTGGTCGAACCCGGACCAGAGACGAAGCTGGCCAGTACCAGATCGTCCAGCGACAGGGCGAAGGACATCATGCCGCCCGCCGCCAGCGAAGGCGCGATCATCGGGATGGTGATCAGGAAGAACACCTTCCACGGCTTGGCACCCAGGTCCATGGCCGCTTCTTCGATGGACAGGTCCAGCTCACGCAGACGCGACGACACCACCACGGCCACATAGGCCGAACAGAAGGTGGTGTGGGCGATCCAGATGGTCAAGACACCGCGCTCGGCAGGCCAGCCAATCAGCTGCGCCATGGCCACAAAGAGCAGCAACAGCGACAGACCGGTGATCACCTCGGGCATCACCAGCGATGCGGTGACCAAGCCACCAAACAGCGTGCGACCTTTGAAGCGCGTCACGCGGGTCAGCACAAAGGCGGCCATGGTGCCCAGCGCTACGGCAGCAATCGCGGTGTAGGTGGCGATTTCCAGCGAGCGCATCACCGCATTCATCAACTGGGTATTGTCGAGCAGGCCGATGTACCACTTCAGCGACCAGCCACCCCACACCGTTACCAAGCGCGAGGCGTTAAACGAGTAGATGACCAGAATCAGCATCGGCAGGTAGATGAATGCCAAGCCGGCCCACAGCATAAAGGTTGAAAAACTGAAACGCTTCATGGTCGGCCCTCCATCTCTTTAGCTTGGTTACGATTGAACAGAATGATGGGCACGATCAGAATCGCCAGCATCACCACCGCCAACGCGGAAGCCACAGGCCAGTCGCGGTTGTTGAAGAACTCCTGCCACAGCACCTTGCCGATCATCAGAGTTTCCGGGCCACCGAGCAGCTCAGGAATCACGAACTCACCCACCACTGGGATAAACACCAGCATGCTGCCGGCGATGATGCCGTTCTTGGCCAGCGGCACGGTGATTTTCCAGAAGCTGTTGATCGTGCTGGAGCCCAAATCGGCGGCGGCTTCCAACAGGCTTTGGTCATGTTTGACCAGGTTGGCGAACAGCGGCAGGATCATAAACGGCAGGTAGGAATAGACAATGCCGATGTACACGGCGATGTTGGTGTTCAGGATTTGCAGCGGTTCGCTGATGATCCCGGTCCACATCAAAAAGCCATTAAGCAGGCCGTTGTTGCTGAGAATACCCATCCAGGCGTACACGCGGATCAGGATCGCCGTCCAGGTCGGCATCATGATCAGCAGCAGCAAGACCATTTGCTTGTCCTTGTCGGCACGGGCGATGGCATAGGCCATCGGGAAGCCAATAATCAGACAAAGCAGGGTGCTGACGGTCGCCATCTTCAGCGAGCCTAAATAGGCCGCCAGGTACAGCGCATCTTCACTGAGGAAGATGTAGTTGCCCAGGTTGATGACCAGCGTGAGTTTGTTTTCCGCCCAGGTGTAGACATCGGTGTAAGGCGGGATGGCCACGTCGGCTTCAGCAAAGCTGATCTTCAAAACGATAAAGAACGGCAGCATAAAGAATAGGAACAACCACAGGAACGGCACCCCGATTACCAGGTGCCGGCCCTTGGGCATGCGGCGGCTGATGCTTCGGATAATGTTCATGAGCGCAATGCCACCCCGCTATCGTCCTCCCACCAGACGAATACTTCATCGTCCCAGGTAGGCCGTGCGCCACGCCGCTCGGCGTTGGCAACGAAGGATTGCACCACTTTGCCGCTTGGCAGCAGTACGTGGAACACCGAGTGACCACCCAGGTAAGCGATGTCGTGCACGGTGCCGCGCGACCAGTTGTGCTCGCAGGTCGGCTTCTCGGTGGTAACGATCAGTTTTTCCGGGTGGATGGCGTAGGTGATGCTCTTGTCCTGCACCGAGGTGCTGACGCCGTGGCCCACGTAGATGTTGCGTTCCAGATCCGGGCTGGCGATTAGCGCGTAGCCTTCCATGTCCTCGACCACCTGGCCCTCGAACAGGTTGACGTTGCCGATAAACTCACACACCAGTCGGCTGGTCGGGGTTTCATAGATGTCGACCGGGCTGCCGATCTGGGCAATCCAGCCCAGGTGCATGATGGCAATGCGCTGGGCCATGGTCATGGCCTCTTCCTGGTCATGGGTCACCATGACGCAGGTTACGCCGACGCGCTCGATGATCTCGACAAGCTCAAGCTGCATTTGCGAGCGCAGCTTCTTGTCCAGAGCACCCATGGGCTCGTCGAGCAGGAGCAATTTCGGACGTTTAGCCAGGGAACGGGCCAATGCCACACGCTGACGCTGACCGCCGGATAACTGGTGCGGTTTGCGCTTGGCGTACTGGGTCATGTGCACCAGTTTGAGCATTTCCTCAACGCGGGCGTCGATTTCCGCCTTGGGCATTCTGTCTTGCTTGAGGCCGAAGGCGATGTTGTCGGCCACGCTCATGTGCGGGAACAGGGCGTAGGACTGGAACATCATATTGATCGGCCGCTCATAGGGCGGCATATCGGTGATGTCCACACCGTCGAGGAAGATGCGACCCTCGGTCGGCCGCTCAAAGCCTGCGAGCATGCGCAGCAGGGTCGATTTACCCGAACCGGAACCACCGAGCAGGGCGAAGATTTCGCCTTTATGGATAGTCAGCGAGACGTCTTCAACAGCCACCGTCTCATCAAACTTTTTCGTCACACGCTCGATCTTAACCAGCACCTCTTTCGGTTGCTGATTACCCTCGAGGACCTTTTTATAGGCACTGGAAGCAACTGCCATTAACAAAACTCCCGCAAAAGTAGTGCCCGACCACGCTGGCCGGACGCTTGAAGTTATTTGCCTGACTTGACCTTGGTCCAGCTACGGGTCATCAGACGCTGTACTTTTACCGGCAATTCCGCCGAGATGAATAACTTGTCCAGCACCGCTTGCGGCGGGTACACGGACTCGTCATTGCGCACGTCCTGGTCCATCAGTTCGCCTGCCTTGAGATTGGGGTTGGCGTAACCCACGTAGTCACTCACGCCAGCGATCACCGCCGGGTCGAGCAGGTAGTTGATAAAGGCATGGGCTTCTTTCGGGCTGCTGGCATCGGCCGGGACGGCGAGCATGTCAAACCACAGGTTGGCACCCTCTTTGGGAATGCTGTAAGCGATCTCGATGCCCTTGCCGGCTTCTTCAGCGCGGTCAGCGGCCTGCAGGATATCGCCGGAGAAACCGACGGCCACGCAGATATCACCATTGGCTAAATCGCCGATGTATTTGGAGCTGTGGAAGTAGCGCACGTGCGGGCGCACGGCCAACAGTTTGGCTTCAGCCTCGGCGTAGTCCGCCGCATTTTTCGTGTTGGGATCAAGGCCCATGTAGTTGAGCACGGCCGGCATCATTTCATCCGCCGAGTCGAGGAAACTCACACCGCAACTGGCGAGCTTCTGCATATTTTCCGGCTCAAACACGGTTGCCCAGGAGTCGATTTCATCAACACCCAACACTTCTTTGATTTTCGCGACGTTGTAGCCGATGCCGTTGGTGCCCCACAGATAAGGAACCGAATACTGGTTGCCGGGATCGCTGGCCTCGAGCAACTTGAGCAATGCCGGGTCTAGGTTGTCCCAATTGCTCAGTTGGCTACGGTCGAGTTTCTGGAACGCACCGGCTTTGATCTGCTTGGCAAGAAAATTGTTGGATGGCACGACGACGTCGTAACCAGAGCGACCTGCGAGCAGCTTGCCTTCCAAGGTTTCGTTGGAGTCGAAGACATCGTACTGGGGGGTGATCCCCGTGGCCTTCTTGAAGTCAGCCAGGGTGGTTTCGCCGATATAGTCCGACCAGTTGTAGACCTTGACGGTCGGCCCAGCCATGGCGGTGTTGCTCAGGCTCAACAACGCAGCCGCCAGCAAGGTTATCCCGTGGGCAATACGCACAATGCAATCCTCATCAGGTGGGCCGCCACAAAAAAGGGCGGCACTTTATAGGAAAAGAAGCTCGAACTCAGCGCCCGCTTTTGATGCGGGTCCAGTCGCGGGTCATCCAGCGCTGGACTTCCGGGGTGCGCTCTTCGGCCACGTAGAGTTTGGCCAGCACGTCATCGGCCGGGTACACGCCTGGATTGTTGCGGATGCTCTCGTCAACCAGGGCGGTGGCATCCTTGTTGGCGTTGGCATAGGCGACGTAGTCGGTGACCTTGGCAATCACGTCCGGACGCAGCAGGTAGTTGATGAACTCATGGGCCTCGGCGACGTTCTTGGCATCACGCGGAATGGCCATCAGGTCGGCCCACATGGTGGTGCCTTGGGTGGGGATGATGTAAATGATTTCATCCGTGTTGCCGGCTTCCTCAGCGCGGGCAGCAGCCTGCAGAATGTCACCGGAGTAACCCAGCGCCATGCAGATGTCGCCATTGGCCAGGTCGGCAATGAATTTGGATGAATGGAAATAGGTGATGTGCGGGCGCACCTGCATCAGTTGGGCGCTGGCTTTTTCGAAGTCTTCGCGCTGGGTGCTGTGCGGGTCGATGCCCAGGTAGGTGAAGACCTGCGGCAGCACTTCATCACCGGAGTCGAGCATAGAGATCCCGCACTCGGCGAGCTTCTCGGCATTTTTCGGGTCGAAGATCAGGGCCCAGGAATCCAGGGCGACATCTTCACCGAGCAGAGCGCGGGCCTTGGTGGCGTTCAGACCAATGCCGTTGGTGCCCCACATGTAAGGCACGGAATAAACGTTACCCGGATCACCCGCTGCCAGGCTTTTCATGACCGAGGGCTCAAGGTGTTTGAGGTTTGGCAGCAGCGTTTTGTCGAGTTTCTGGTAAGTGCCTGCACGCACCTGCTTGGCCAGGAAGTGGTTAGTCGGCACGACCACATCGTAGCCCGACTGACCGGTGGCCAGCTTGCTGTCGAGGGTTTCGTTGGAGTCGAAGACGTCGTATACCACCTTGATCCCGGTTTCTTCAGTGAACTCGGCCAGGGTGTCTGGCGCGATGTAATCCGACCAGTTGTAGATCTTGACCTGACGGTCGGCGGCCTGCGCAGCTGAAACACCGATGGCGGCTGCAATCAAACCAGCGAGGAGGGTAATACGACGCATGGGAGCTTCCTTATTGTTGTTGGAAGGATGGGGCGAGCAGCCTCGCCCCACTCAGTAACGCTAGGTTCTGTTGACGTATCAGCGGAGCCACAACAGGGTTGCAGCGAAGGCCAGCATAGACTTGAAATGACTGGCCTTTTTCTCAAAACGCGTAGCAATCCGCCGGTAATGCTTCAGTTTGCCGAACAGGCACTCCACGACGTGG
>CAMCJM010000150.1 GCA_945874835.1 Pseudomonas synxantha
GCCACGTCGTGGAGTGCCTGTTCGGCAAACTGAAGCATTACCGGCGGATTGCTACGCGTTTTGAGAAAAAGGCCAGTCATTTCAAGTCTATGCTGGCCTTCGCTGCAACCCTGTTGTGGCTCCGCTGATACGTCAACAGAACCTAGTAGATATGGCCAAGCATAGCCATCTGCGCCCCCAAACTGCCAGTGATCACGGCTTGACCGGCGTAACCTTCACGGCCGCGTCACCAGCCGCATGCCCCAGTTGGCGCAGGGTTTCCATGCGGGCGCGGGCGCAGTAGGCATATTCACTGGCAGGGTAATGGGTGACGATAAACTGATAGGTCTGCAGCGCATCGACGAATAGAGCCTGCCGCTCTAGGCATTGACCACGTAGCAGCGAAATTTCCGGCTGCATATAACGGCGCGAACGGCTATTACGCTCAGCCTTGGAGAGCAACAGAATCACCGTTTCACACTCACCGCGCTCATACGCCTCATAGGCATGATTGAGCTGTCGATCAAATGAATAACGGTTACAACCCGCCAGTAAGACCACAACACACACAGCTAATACGATGCGCATAAACCCCTCCTTTGATGGCCAATGTATCGACTGGACATGAAAATTCTGCAGGCACATATCCTCTGATGGGTATTGCTGCACCGTGCTTGGTCTCGCGACAGCGGAATGACTAGACTGGCAAGCATCGGCCCATGCGCCCCGGAGTTGCCATGTACGCACCGCACCGCCTGCTGTTGTTGCTTTGCCCGCTGGTTTTGAGCGCCTGCTCGCCCACCACACCACTATTTATTGCGCAGATCACCACCCAAGAAATCGTTGAGTACAAGACACTTAAGAACAACTGCATGTTGGCAGCCATTGAGGATGAAGGCGATTTGCTGACCTACAGTGCGCAAGCCATCCGCGATGCCAAAAGCGAACAAGCTGAACAACTGTATCTGACCGGATACCGTGACGAAAAACTCAGCGATGAAGTCCGTGCCATTTCGTTGTACCAAATTGGCCTGCTGTACATGAACCGCTTCAACGAGCAGCGCGATGACAGCAAAGCGCTCAATTACTTTTACCGGGTGCTCAACCAGTTCCCCGCAAGCCGCGCGGCAGAACGTGCCGAAGCCCGTATCGTGCTGATTCGTGAACGCGAATTTGAGCCTGTGCACAAAACCTCACAAGAACTGCTGGCTCACTGGAAACCCAATCGACAACTTGACCTGTACAAACACAGCCTTGATCAGGATATGACCCTGCTGTCACGCCGCGCCGTTTTAACAAACCGCGTCGGTGAAGCCGAGGAGCTTTACCTGTTGGCCCTGAGCGACCCGGGAATAACTGCCGACATCAAGGAAAAGGCGCTGTACCAACTGGGCCTGATGTACATGGCCCCGGATAACCCGCAGGCCAATCGTGAAAAAGCCATCACTTACCTGCGGCGCTTGCTGGTGCAATACCCCAACAGTGAGTTGCGTAACAAGGCAGCACGGCATCTGGACCAGGCGCTCAATCGCTAGAAACCATGAAATAGAAAGTAGTGCAACGCAACAATGACTACAGGGTTGCGGCATAGTAGCCTCGCGCACAGATGCCAATCAGGAGCCTGTGCATGACCTTTCGCCGCACCAAAATCGTCGCCACCCTCGGCCCCGCTAGTAACAGCCCAGAGGTGCTTGAACAACTGATCATCGCTGGCCTGGATGTCGCCCGCCTGAATTTCTCCCACGGCACGCCTGACGAGCACAAAGCGCGCGCCGCGCTGGTGCGCGAACTGGCCGCCAAACATGGCCGCCACGTGGCCCTGCTGGGCGATCTGCAAGGCCCGAAAATCCGCATCGCCAAGTTTGCCAACAAGCGCATTGAACTCAAACTGGGCGACCACTTCACCTTCTCCACCAGCCACCCTCTGACTGCTGGCACCCAGGAAATCGTCGGCATCGACTACCCGGATCTGGTCAAAGACTGCGGCGTCGGTGATGAGCTGCTGCTCGATGACGGTCGCGTAGTCATGCGTGTGATGGAAGCCACTGTCGATGCTCTGCATTGCGAAGTGATCATCGGCGGCCCGCTGTCCGACCACAAAGGCATCAACCGTCGTGGCGGAGGCCTGACTGCGCCGGCGCTGACCGAGAAAGACAAAGCCGATATCAAGCTCGCTGCCGAGATGCAGCTGGATTACCTGGCTGTGTCCTTTCCGCGCGATGCCGACGATATGCATTACGCGCGCAAACTGCGCGACGAAGCCGGCGGCACCGCCTGGCTGGTGGCCAAGATCGAACGTGCCGAAGCCGTAGCCGATGACGAAACCCTCGACGGTTTGATCCGCGCCAGCGACGCCGTGATGGTCGCCCGTGGTGACCTCGGCGTGGAAATCGGCGACGCCGAACTGTGCGGCATCCAGAAGAAAATCATCCTGCACGCGCGCCGTCACAACAAGGCAGTGATCACGGCCACGCAGATGATGGAGTCGATGATCCAAAACCCCATGCCGACCCGCGCGGAAGTGTCTGACGTGGCCAACGCCGTGCTCGACTACACCGATGCCGTGATGCTCTCGGCAGAAAGCGCCGCCGGTGCCTATCCACTAGAAGCGGTGCAGGCCATGGCACGTATTTGCCTCGGCGCGGAAAAGCACCCCACCAGCAAAAAATCCAGCCACCGCATAGGCACCGAGTTCGAGCGCTGCGACGAAAGCATCGCCCTGGCCGCCATGTACACCGCCAATCACTTCCCCGGCGTGAAGGCCATCATCGCGCTCACCGAAAGTGGCTACACCCCACTGATCATGTCGCGCATCCGCTCTTCCGTACCGATTTTCGCCTTCTCCCCGCACCGCGAAACCCAGGCCCGCGCGGCCATGTTCCGTGGCGTCTACACCGTGCCGTTCGACCCCGCTGCGCTGCAACCGGCAGAGGTCAGCCAAGCCGCTGTGGACGAGTTACTCAAGCGTGGCGTGGTGCAAGCCGGTGACTGGGTGATCCTGACCAAGGGCGACAGCTACCACACCATCGGTGGCACCAACACCATGAAGCTGCTGCATGTAGGTGAAGCACTGGTGTAAACCGCAAGCAACGCCACAGCCCGCTCATTTAAGACCAGTGAGCGGGCTTTTTGTAGCCCGGACGAAATCCGGGAGAAGCTCAAGCGGCTTATACCGCCCCCGGATTGCATCCGGGCTAAGCTCTACCCCCACAAAGCACAAGGCCGCTCAATCGAGCGGCCTTGTGCTTTACATAGGGCGCGCGATGCGCGCACCGGCATTCTCGTCCCTTAAGCGAACTTACTGAAATCCGGCGTGCGCCGCTGCATAAAAGCAGTCAGCGCCTCGATGGCTTCTGGCGAGCGCAGGCGCTGGCCGAACAGCGCGCCCTCCTCCTCGATCACCCGGCGCAACTCGTCGCGGCCCGGCGCACGCATTAAGCGCTTGCTGTCTGCCACCGCGGCCGGTGCCAGTTGCTGAAAGCGCAGCGCCATCTCACGGGCCTTGCTCAGGGTTTCAGCACCGCTGTTCAGCGCTTCGTTGGCAATGCCCCAGGCAGCCGCCTGCTCGCCTGTAAAGCGTTGCCCGAGCAGCAGCAACTCAGCAGCGCGGGCATGGCCCAGCAGGCGCGGCAGAATCAGACTGCTGCCGTATTCAGGGCACAGACCAAGGTTAACGAAAGGCATTTTCAACACCGCATCACGGCTTACATAAACCAGATCGCAATGCAGCAGCAGGGTCGTGCCGATGCCCACAGCCGGACCGTTGACCGCTGCCACCACCGGCTTGCTGAACTCAAACAGCGCCTGCATAAACTGGAACACTTCACTGTTCAGCCCAGTTGGCGGCGCCTGGATAAAGTCGGCTACATCATTACCG
Source organism: Pseudomonas synxantha (assembly GCA_945874835.1). Lineage (GTDB taxonomy): Bacteria > Pseudomonadota > Gammaproteobacteria > Pseudomonadales > Pseudomonadaceae > Aquipseudomonas > Aquipseudomonas synxantha_B. Next base: position 3,857 of record CAMCJM010000150.1, read on the forward strand.
CTGGTAAAGCAGCTCTCGCCACCGGTAATCAGCACAGCGCGCACGCTTTTATCCTGATCGGCTTGCGCCAACACGTCGGCCATGCCGCTGTACATAGCGCGGGTCAGGGCATTCTTTTTGTCGGGACGGTGCATGCGCAGGGTCAATAGCCCTTGCTCGCGCTCGATCTGCAGGTGTTCGCTCATCATGAATCCTCGCGGCAGGCCTTGCGCGCGAAGAAATAAGGACTCAGCGCGCGTGAGGCAAAAAGACGTCAGCAAAAACCTGATTACGCGGCACGCCCAGCAAAAACAGGCGACGCGCGAAGGTTTCTACATTCTCAGGGTGGCCGCAGAGTAAGGCGATGGTTTGCCGTGAAACAAGGCGCAGTTCGGCCAAAGCAGCCGACAACTCGGCCGCCAGCACCCACTCGACCTGCAACTGGGAATGCTCGCTCGCCAGCGCGTTGAGCGCATCGGCCAGATAGTGTTCAGCCGGTTCGCGGGCAACATGCAACAGCCGAATCGCGCCCTGATGCCCCTGACGCAGGGCCTCACGCAATACGCCATACAACGGGGCAAGCCCGGTGCCTGAGGCCAAGAACCAGAGCGGGCGGCTGTGCCAGTCGGCGTCGTACTGCAAAGCGCCGCCCTGTACCGCGCCCAGATGCAGGGTATCGCCCACCTGAAAAGTACGCGCCGCACTGACAAATGCGCCTGAGTGCCGGCAATCAATATGCAGCTCCAACCACGGCGCTTCGCCTGGCACACTGGCCAGCGAATAGGGCCGCGCAATACCACTCGGCGTCCACACTTGAATCGATTGTCCAGCGCTGTAGCGCAGATGTCGCTGAGGGATCAGGCGTAAACGCAGCACATGCGGACTCAACCAGTCATGGCCGTGAATCACGGCCGCCACACCATCGCGCTGCGGATCAAACACCTCAACCTGCACATCGGCAACAACCTGACACTGGCAAGCCAGCCGCCACCCCTGCTCACGTTGTTGCGCATCCAACGCTTCAGGTTTGGCATCCAGCAACTCACCCGCTACGCAACGCACCATGCAGGCATGGCAGCTGCCCGCGCGGCAGCTGTAAGGCACAGCAACGCCCGCATTGAGCAGGTTATCCAAGAGGTTACTGGCGGCCGCCACGGGCAGCTGTTGCCCGGCCACGTGTACGTCAGGCATCCACATCTTCCCAGGTGGCAGCGCAGCGGTTACGGCCATTTCGCTTGGCCTGATAAAGCGCCTGATCGGCGCGGTGCAACGCTTCATCCAAGTCATCATCGGCGCTTAGCAGGGTCAAGCCGATCGACACACTCAGGTTGGACACCTGTAAACCCAGCGGTTCGGCACGACTGAACGCCTCACGCAGGCGTTCGCAACAGGCGGTGAACTGATCGGCGTCGGTATTGGGCAGCAATAAAACAAACTCTTCACCGCCGTAGCGCGCCACCACATCCCCATCACGCAAACACGCCCGGGCCACTGCAGCGAAGGTCTGCAACACGCGATCACCCGCCGCGTGGCCGTGAATATCATTGATTAATTTGAAGTGATCCAAGTCCAGCAGCGCCAGGCCATGCTGGCGACCCTTGCGTAAACTTTCCAGTTCACGCCCGGCCAAGCGCAGGAAATGCCGGCGATTGAACAAGCCAGTCAGCTCATCGGTGGCCGCCAGGTCTTCCAACTGCCGCATCATCCCGCGCAGGGTGTCCTGATGCGCCTGCAAGGCAAACCGGCGCTGGCGCATGCGCTGACGCATGGCTTGCGCATAACTGCCAAACAGGCACAGCCAGAGCAACACAGCCGCCAACACACTGACCTGCATAAACGCGATGCGCGGATCGCTCAGTTGCAGGGTGTGGGCTTCATAGAGATTAAGCCCGGCGAAGGCAAAAAAGGCCAAAAAGGCGCAGCGCGCGAAAACCTTGGGCGGGAGTTGGAACACACCAAACAAGAGGATCAGCATATACAGCACCAGCATGGTGCCGCGCATCTCGCTGAGGATGGCCATCAGTACCGTCTGCCATGCCAGCGCGACAATGACCTGAAGCTCGGTCAGACTGGGGTCGGAAAACCGCAGATTGCTATGACTGAGAAACAAACCGAGAAAAATCAGCTGACTGACAACCACCAACGCCGAGACAATAAAGGCTGCCTGCAGGCTGATGGGCACCAGCCCAGCAAAGAAGCCCAACCAACACAGTAATCCCGTCAGCGCATAAGTCGCCGCGGCCATGCCGAAACGCTTGCGCAACAGGTTTTGCAATGACCGCTGACTACCCTTTCGGCTGGCTAGGCTCATGGGTGTATGGGCTCCGTCCCATGCTGGCGTAAAGCCGCCACTCTACGCCTGTGATCACAGAATGCCTAGGGGCTCTGATTGATCGCGCGACGTGCGTCAATTGCATGCTAAAACCACAGAACGCCTGATCTCGAAGCGGGTGCAGCTATCGAACCGATAGCCTTATCAGCGACCTTGGTCGAGCCCCTAAGCGGTGTGCGCCTGCCGGTGCGCGCGCTATACTGCCGCGCCTTTATATCTTGGGCTTTGGCATTGCCCTTTGACCTTGATAGCCCTGCGCCGGGAATGCCCCCAGCGTTCTGAGAAGTTCCTGCCCTACTCCTGCCCTAGAAAAAGGAGCGCCCAGCATGACCGTGATCAAGCAAGACGACCTGATCCAGAGCGTCGCCGACGCCCTGCAGTTCATCTCCTATTACCACCCCGTAGACTTTATCCAGGCCATGCACGAGGCCTATCTGCGCGAAGAATCGCCAGCGGCCAAGGATTCCATGGCGCAGATCCTGATTAACTCGCGCATGTGCGCCACTGGCCACCGCCCAATTTGTCAGGACACCGGCATCGTCACCGTGTTCGTCAAAGTCGGCATGGACGTGCGCTGGGACGGCGCGACCATGAGCGTTGACGACATGATCAACGAAGGCGTGCGCCGCGCTTACAACCTACCGGAAAACGTCCTGCGCGCCTCAATTCTGGCCGACCCAGCCGGCGCACGAAAGAACACCAAAGACAACACCCCGGCCGTTATTCACTACTCGCTGGTGCCGGGCGACAAGCTCTCGGTTGATGTCGCGGCCAAAGGTGGCGGCTCCGAAAACAAATCGAAGATGGCCATGCTCAACCCGTCCGACTCCATCGTCGACTGGGTGCTGAAAACCGTTCCTACCATGGGCGCTGGCTGGTGCCCGCCGGGCATGCTCGGCATCGGCATCGGCGGCACCGCCGAGAAAGCCGCGGTCATGGCCAAGGAAGTGTTGATGGAACACATCGACATCCACGAGCTAAAAGCGCGCGGCCCGCAGAACAAGATCGAGGAAATGCGCCTTGAACTGTTCGACAAGGTCAACCAACTGGGCATCGGCGCCCAGGGCCTGGGCGGCCTGACCACCGTGCTCGACGTGAAGATCATGGATTACCCGACCCACGCCGCCAGCCTGCCGGTGTGCATGATCCCCAACTGCGCTGCCACCCGTCACGCCCACTTCGTCCTCGATGGCAGCGGCCCGGCCGAGCTGGAAGCGCCGGACCTGTCCGCCTACCCGGAAATTGTCTGGGAAGCTGGCCCGAGCGCGCGCCGTGTCAACCTCGACACCCTGACCCCGGATGACGTGCAAAGCTGGCAGCCGGGTGAAACCGTCCTGCTCAACGGCAAAATGCTCACCGGCCGCGACGCCGCGCACAAGCGCATGGTCGACATGCTGAACAAGGGCGAAGAACTGCCGGTCGATCTCAAAGGCCGCTTTATTTATTACGTCGGCCCAGTTGATCCAGTGCGCGACGAAGTCGTCGGTCCGGCCGGTCCGACCACCGCCACGCGGATGGACAAGTTCACCCGGCAGATCCTTGAAAGCACCGGCCTGCTGGGCATGATCGGCAAGTCCGAGCGCGGCCCGATTGCTATCGAAGCGATCAAGGACAACAAAGCCGTGTACCTCATGGCGGTCGGCGGTGCGGCTTATCTGGTGGCTCAGGCGATCAAGAAATCGCGCGTAGTGGCCTTCGCCGAACTGGGCATGGAAGCCATCTACGAGTTCGACGTGAAAGACATGCCTGTCACAGTGGCGGTCGACACCAAAGGCGAGTCAGTGCACATCACCGGCCCGGCGATCTGGGAGAAAAAGATCCACGACAGCCTGGCGGTCGAGATCAAGTAAACCTCGCTGAAACACACAAACCCGGCCCTGTGCCTAATGCCGATCAGTTAAGCCTCCCTGCTTGACCTTTGGCCGCAAGAAATCAAAATCCGATGCCTGTATTGGCATCGGATTTTTTATGCGTCTCGCTCGAGCACTGGAACTGACTCACAACATCGCCTCTACCCCCAAGTCAATCGAG
>CAMCJM010000151.1 GCA_945874835.1 Pseudomonas synxantha
TGGCTAACTACTTAGTTTTTTTGCTGGGATTGAAGGCCCGCCTGGCAGGCGATGAACAGCGCTTTCAAAGCAACAGCATTGAGCGCAAGCGGGCCTTATCACTGTGGCGATTAGGTGTTGAATATTTGTATCGCTACGGCCAAGAAGAAGAACCCGCCAGCCTCATCAATATCGAGCTTGCCCTGCGCCAAGAGGTGCATCAGCAGGCCCAAGATCTTGGGTAGATTTGAGGGGAAACCTCAGCAGCCGACCCGATTTAACTGACCTTTAAGTCAAATATTAATTGACCCAAAAGTCAGTTAAATCTAGATTTGCCCCGTACCGACCTCAGGGCCGCGTCCAACTAAGCAATCGCAACCTTTTTGTGTGCTCATAAAAACAATCGCCACCCCCGGAGGTCGTCCTTGATCCAGTTTTTACTCAACCGGGAGCTGCGTACTGAGCATGCCCTGGACCCAAACATCACCGCGCTCAATTACCTGCGCGAACATCTCGGTAAATCCGGAACCAAAGAAGGCTGCGCCTCGGGCGATTGCGGTGCCTGCACCGTTGTGGTCGGTGAGTTGGATAACGAGCGCGTGCGCTATCGCAGCCTTAACTCCTGCCTGACTTTCGTTGCTTCGCTGCACGGTAAACAGCTGATCACGGTTGAAGACCTCAAGCACCAGGGCCAACTGCACAGCGTTCAGCAAGCCATGGTCGACTGCCACGGTTCGCAGTGCGGCTTCTGCACCCCGGGTTTTGTCATGTCGCTGTTTGCCCTGCAGAAAAACAGCAGCGGCTTCGACAAGGCCGACACCCTGGAAGCACTGGCCGGCAACCTGTGCCGCTGCACCGGTTACCGCCCGATTATCGACGCCGCTGAACAGGCCTGCTGCCAGAAGCAGCCAGACCAGTTCGACGCCTTTGAGCCGCAAACCGTTGCGCAACTGAAAGCCATCGCCCCGCAGGATACTGCCGAGCTCAACAGTGGCGACAAACGCTGCCTGTTGCCGCTGACCGTGGCTGATCTGGCCGATATTTACGCCGCCAACCCGGAAGCCCGCCTGCTGGCTGGCGGCACTGACCTGGCGCTGGAGGTCACCCAGTTCCACCGCGAACTGCCGGTGATGATCTACGTCGGCCATATCGAAGCGATGAAGCGCGTCGAAGTAACCGCCGAAAGCATCGAAATCGGTGCGGCAACCGCACTTTCCGATTGCTACGCCGCTCTGGCTCAGGACTACCCAGACTTTGGCGAACTGCTGCACCGCTTTGCTTCCCTGCAGATCCGCAACCAGGGCACCCTGGGCGGCAATATCGGCAACGCCTCGCCGATTGGCGACGCCCCGCCGCTGCTGATTGCCCTCGGCGCGCAGATCGTGCTGCGCAAAGGCAACAGCAGCCGCACCCTGCCGATCGAAGACTACTTCCTCGATTACAAGGTGACTGCACGTCAGGAAGCCGAATTTATCGAAAAGATCATCGTGCCGCGCCAGCAGGCCAACCAGGCGTTCCGCGCCTACAAGGTGTCCAAGCGCCTCGACGATGACATTTCCGCCGTCTGCGCCGCCTTCAATCTGGTGGTCGAGGATGGCGTGGTGCACAGCGCACGTATCGCCTTTGGCGGCATGGCCGCCATCCCCAAACGCGCAGCAGCTTGTGAAGCCGCGCTCAAGGGTGCAGTGCTTAACCAGTCACAGATCGAACTTGCCTGCGCCGCCCTCGCCGAGGACTTCACTCCGCTTAGCGACTTCCGCGCCAGCAAGGAATACCGCCTGCTTGTCGCACAGAACCTGCTGCGTAAATGCTTCCTCGAACTGCAAGCTGCCGACGTTGAAACCCGGGTGAGCGCCTATGTCTAGTCATCACAAAACCAGCAAAACCCAAGCCGAACTGGCTGAGCTTTTCCGCGCCGACATCACCACTGGCGTCGGCAAGAGCGTCAAGCACGAAAGCGCAGACAAGCATGTGTCCGGGGAAGCGGCGTATGTCGACGACCGACTGGAATTCCCCAACCAGCTACACGTCTATGCGCGCATGAGCGACCGCGCGCATGCGCGCATCATCAGCATCGACACCGCGCCCTGCTACGCCATTCCTGGCGTGGCCATTGCGATCACCAGCAAGGATGTTCCCGGCCAACTGGATATCGGCCCGGTAGTCGCCGGTGACCCGCTGTTGGCGGACGGCAAGGTCGAATACGTCGGCCAGGTGGTGATCGCCGTGGGCGCCGACAGCCTGGAAACCGCACGCAAGGCGGCCATGGCCGCAATCATCGAATACGAAGACCTTGAACCGGTATTGGATGTGGTCGATGCACTGCGCAAGAAGCATTTCGTCCTCGACAGCCATCAGCACAAGATCGGTGACTCCGCCGCCGAACTGACCAGCGCGCCGCGCCGCCTGCAAGGCAGTCTGCATATCGGCGGACAGGAACACTTCTACCTGGAAACCCAGATTTCCTCGGTGATGCCCACCGAAGACGGCGGCATGCTCGTTTACACCTCGACGCAGAACGCCACCGAAGTGCAGAAGTTGGTGGCCGAAGTGCTGGGCGTACCGATGCACAAGATCGTTATCGACATGCGCCGTATGGGCGGTGGTTTCGGCGGCAAGGAAACCCAGGCCGCAGGACCGGCATGCCTCTGCGCGGTCATCGCCCACCTCACCGGCCGGCCGACCAAAATGCGCCTGCCACGCGTTGAAGACATGCAGATAACCGGCAAGCGCCATCCGTTCTATGTGGAATACGACGTCGGCTTCGATGACAACGGCCTGCTGCATGGCATCGAGATTGAACTGGCCGGCAACTGCGGCTACTCGCCGGACCTGTCCGGCTCCATCGTCGACCGAGCTATGTTCCACGCCGACAACGCCTACTTCCTCGGCAACGCCACCATCAATGGTCACCGTTGCAAGACCAACATCGCCTCGAACACCGCCTACCGTGGCTTCGGCGGCCCGCAAGGCATGGTCGCCATCGAAGAGATCATGGATGCGATCGCCCGTAGCCTAGGCAAAGATCCGCTGGAAGTTCGCAAGCTCAACTACTACGGCAAAACCGAGCGCAACGTCACCCACTACCACCAGACCGTAGAACACAACGTTATCCACGAAATGACTGCCGAGCTGGAAGCCAGCAGTGATTACGCCAAACGTCGCCAAGACATCCGTGCGTTCAATGCCAAGAGTCCAGTGCTGAAGAAAGGCTTGGCGCTGACCCCGGTAAAATTCGGCATCAGCTTTACCGCTTCCTTCCTCAATCAGGCCGGCGCGCTGATCCATATCTACACCGACGGTTCGATCCACCTGAACCACGGCGGCACCGAGATGGGTCAGGGCCTGAATACCAAGGTCGCGCAGATCGTTGCCGAAGTGTTGCAGGTGGACATTTCGCGCATCCAGATCACCGCCACCAACACTGACAAGGTGCCCAATACCTCACCCACAGCGGCCTCCAGCGGCACCGACTTAAATGGCATGGCCGCCAAAAACGCGGCGGAAACCATCAAGCAACGGCTGGTGGACTTTCTGGTGCGTGAGTACAAGGTCACTCCTGAAGATGTCGAGTTCCGCAACAGCCAGGTGCGCGTGCACGACCTGTTCCTGAGTTTTGAGGACGTGATCCAGAAGGCCTACTTCGGCCAGGTCTCACTCTCCAGCACCGGGTTCTACCGCACACCGAAGATTTTCTATGACCGCGACAAGGCTGCCGGTCGTCCCTTTTATTATTTCGCCTACGGCGCAGCGTGCTCGGAAGTGATAGTCGATACCCTGACGGGCGAGTACAAGATGCTGCGCACCGACATCCTGCATGACGTCGGCGCCTCCCTGAACCCGGCGCTGGACATCGGTCAGGTTGAAGGCGCATTCGTTCAGGGCATGGGTTGGCTGACCATGGAAGAGCTGGTGTGGAACGGTAAGGGCAAGCTGATGACCAACGGCCCGGCCAGTTACAAGATCCCCGCAATCGCCGATATGCCGCTGGATCTGCGCGTTAACCTGGTGGAAAACCGCAAAAATCCGGAAGACACCGTGTTCCATTCCAAGGCGGTCGGTGAGCCGCCGTTTATGCTCGGCATCGCCGTGTGGTGTGCCATCAAGGACGCCGTGGCCAGCCTGGCTGATTACCGTGTACAACCAAACATAGATGCTCCGGCAACGCCTGAGCGCGTGCTCTGGGGTGTGGAGCAGATGAAGAAACTCCAGCAACCGGCCAAGGCCACGACCGTGGGGGCCGAACCGGCCTGAAACGTAGCCCGGATGCAATCCGGGGAAGCCCTCTCCCGGATTACATCCGGGCTACGACCTGAGCCGAAGGTGCTTAACCATGACTAAACACACCGAAACGAAAGCGCAAACACCGCGACCGATTCCGCTAACGATACTGAAACCGTCGCCGAGCAACTGCTGCTTGCCGCACCCCGCACAACTGCCACCTAACTGGAGGCTGAACAAATGAGCTGGATCAGCGCCCTCGCCGAACTGCAGCAGCAAGGCCAGCCTTGCGTGCTGGTGACCATCATCGAAGAACGCGGCTCAACCCCGCGCAATGCGGGCTCGAAAATGGTGGTCACCGCCGAGCGCCTCTTCGAAACCATCGGTGGCGGTAATCTGGAATACAAGGCGATGGAGCTGGCCCGTGAAATGCTCAGCAGCCGCAACCAGGACACCCGGCTGGAGCGCCTCAGCCTGGGCCCCAGCCTCGGTCAGTGCTGTGGCGGTGCCACCGTGCTGCTGTTTGAACCCATGGGGCAACCGCAGGCGCAGATCGCTGTATTCGGCGCCGGCCACGTTGGCCGCGCCCTGGTACCGCTGCTCGCCAGCCTGCCATGCAAGGTGCGCTGGATTGACTCGCGGGAAAACGAATTCCCCGGGCAGATCCCCGCCGGAGTCGACAAAGTCGTCGAAGACGAGGTGGTCGATGAGGTCGAGCGCATGCCCGCCGGCAGCTACTTTATCGTCATGACCCATAACCATCAGCTCGACCTGGAGCTGACCGCCGCCATCCTCAAGCGCAACGATTTTGCCTATTACGGCCTGATCGGCTCACAGACCAAACGCGCCAAGTTCGAACACCGCCTGCGTGATCGCGGCGTTGACCCAGCCGTGGTGGCGCGAATGCGTTGCCCGATGGGCCTGGCCGAGGTCAAAGGCAAGCTGCCGGTGGAAATTGCCGTGTCCATCGCCAGTGAAGTAATCGCCACCTACAACGCCGCCTTTGGCCAAGAGAATAAAAAAGGCCAACCCAGCGTTGCCAAGCTGCTGCCCGCCTCACGCCGAAGCCAGGTCTGACTCTCTGCCCAGGCGCACGCGCGCCTGGGCAACCAATTCCATAGATTGAGATAAGCGTTACATGACTAGCCCAGTGAAAGCCTACCGCGCCGCCATCCTGCACAACATTGCCGACCCTGCCGTGGTCGGCGTTGAGCAATCCTATGAGTATTTCGAAGACGGTCTGCTGGTCATCGAAAACGGCCAGGTGGCCAAAGTCGGTCACGCCGCCGACCTGCTGCCCAGCCTCAAGGGCGTGGAAATCATCGAATACCGCGATGCGCTGATCACCCCCGGCTTTATCGACACGCATATCCATTACCCGCAAACCGGGATGATCGCTTCCTACGGCGAGCAATTGCTGGATTGGCTGAACACCTACACCTTCCCCACCGAGCAGCAGTTTGCCGACAAGGCCCACGCCGCCGACGTGGCCGGCATCTTCCTCAAGGAACTGCTGCGCAACGGCACCACCACCGCGCTGGTATTCGGTACGGTGCACAAGCAATCGGTGGACGCCATCTTCGAAGCCGCCGAGCAGCTTAACCTGCGCATGATCGCCGGCAAGGTGCTGATGGACCGCAACGCCCCAGATTACCTGACCGACACCCCGGAATCCGGCTACGCCGACAGCAAAGAGCTGATCGAACGCTGGCATGGCAAGGGTCGCCTGCACTATGCTGTGACGCCACGTTTCGCCCCCACCAGCACCCCGGAACAACTGACCCTGGCCGGCAAGCTGCTGGGCGAATATCCAGACCTGTATATGCACACCCACCTGTCCGAGAACCGCAAGGAAATCGAATGGGTAAAAGCGCTGTTCCCCGAGCGCAAGGGCTACCTGGATGTCTATGACCACTACAAGCTGATCGGCCCACGCGCGGTGTTCGCCCACGGCGTGCACCTGTGTGATGACGAGTGCCAACGCCTGGCCGAAACCGGTTCGGCTGTGGCCTTCTGCCCCACGTCCAACTTGTTTCTTGGCAGCGGCCTGTTTGACCTGAACAAGCTGGAACAGCACGGCGTGCGCGTCGGCCTGGGCACCGACGTGGGCGCTGGCACCAGCTTTAGCCAACTGCAGTCGCTGAACGAGGCCTACAAGGTGATGCAGTTGCAGGGCAAGAAGCTCGACCCGTTCAAGTCGCTGTACCTCGCTACCCTCGGCGGGGCCAACGCGCTGTATCTGGATGACAAGCTGGGCAACTTCGAAAGCGGCAAAGACGCGGATTTTGTGGTGCTCGACTACAACGCCACACCGCTGATCAGCTACCGCATGCAGCAGGCCAAAACCCTGGAAGAAAAACTCTTTGCCCTGACCATGCTGGGTGATGACCGCGCGATTAAGGAAACCTTTGCTGCTGGCGTGTCAGTCCACGCCCGCGATTGAGACAAACCCTGGAAAGCGCTTTAGCGGCAATTATCGCGGCTATAGCCCATCCCGTAGGGTGGGTTAGCGGCGCCAAAGTCCGGATAATCAGACACTTCGATAATGGCCCGCCGAGTAACCCACCAGGCACCTGCACCTATGGTGGGTTACGGTGCAGCGAATTTCGCTGGTTCATCGCATATTGGCAATATGCACCTAACCCACCCTACGGGTCGGTTTCGATTGCTAATCAGCGACTTGCGGCTTTCTTCTTGCTGCCCGGCAGCAGGTGCGAGAACACCGCGTGCAGGTCATCGGAGGCGGTTTCGCCATCCAGGTTGAACTTAGCGTCGACGCTGTCCATATGGCGCATCATCAGGTCCACCGCCACGTCCACATTGCCGGCTTCGACGGCGTCGATCACCTGGTCATGCTCAGCATCCGAGCAATGCTTGCGGCTGTTGCTTTCGTACAGGGCGATGATCAGCGAGGTCTGCGAAATCAGGCTGCGCAGAAAACCCAACAGAGTGAGGTTGCCGGCGGCTTCCGCGAGCTTCAGGTGGAACTCGCCCGATAGACGAATGCCCATGCCGCGATCACCACGAGCGAAACAGTCGCGCTCATCGATCACCATCTGACGCAGCGCGGCAATGTGCTCAGGCTTGGCGTTCTTGCAGGCCAATTCGGTGATCGCCCGTTCGATCATGCGGCGTACATAAAAGATCTGCCGTGCTTCTTCCGCTCCAGGGCTGGCTACTACCGCGCCACGATTAGGCCGCAGCAGTACAACACCTTCGTGGGCCAGGCGCGACAGGGCGCGACGGATAATGGTGCGGCTGACGCCGAAAATTTCACCGAGCGCCTCTTCACTGAGCTTGGTGCCAGGCGCTAGTCGCTGCTCAAGAATGGCATCGAAGATATGGGCGTAAACGACATCGTCCTGAGTCCCGCTGCGGGTGATCTTACCTTCGCGCGTCTGCTTCTTAAGGGGCTGCAATTGTTCGTTCATTGTGGCTCGCGTGATCAAGATTCGGCGGTTGCTGAGACAACTCTACTGCGTGCTACCCACCCTTTGGCAAGCAGTAAGTCAGTGAAAAGTCACAAATAAAAGGCTTTTCATTGTACACAATGTAACCAGTGCGTACATCGTTAGCAAAACATGACCATCGTGCAAAGGGGCATTGGCACGCGATTTATGCTTGTACATATCGAACGAGGAAAGTGCTGTTGGCAGATAAATTTCTTAGATGCAGCATTTTCCTTGTTCGCGAATTTGCTTAGCAGCCGTCCAGGTAATTCACAACAATATCCCAGCTATCCCCGCGATTCTTGCCGAAGACATGCTGATCATGGGGGGCGCTCTTCACTGGGCAGGTTAACAAGATGCTCCGGCACACATCAGGAAAAGGACTGCTAGGTTCTGTTGACGTAAGCCACCGGCTAGAATCTGGCTTTTGCCATGACCGACAGAAGCCAGTTAAGCGATACCGAGTGGGCTCATATACAAAGCCTGCTGAGTGCCACAAAGGGGATACGGCTACTGAACGCACCCAGTTGTC
>CAMCJM010000152.1 GCA_945874835.1 Pseudomonas synxantha
GCAAATCAGAAATTGAGCAAAAAACAGGCATAAATCCGGGTAAATTGGCAAAAAATGCCTGATTTCCGGAAAAGCCAATGCTCTATCTGTCTGCGGGACTCAAGTCCGACAGGCTGCTAGCAGCGATTTCATTAGTCGACTGACGGTCAGGCTGAGGGGGCTCTTGACGCTCACTGCATGCAACCCAATCGATTGTCTCAGCACTTTCTCGATGGACTGAAAGAAGAACATCGATAAGGTTTTCGTAGACTTCGACCTCGTACGCGGCCTGCTCTAAAGCCTCCATCTTCGCGTATTCCCTACGCCGCGTCTCTAGTTCGCGCTGCCTACGTTGAGCGTTGCGCTCAGCCTGTCGGGATGCCGCTTGCATTGAACGCAACGTGCCTTTCCACCCCATGAGAATCCCTCCACTATGCTGCGTTAATTTGACTGACATCATAGTGATAGCACAACCCGGACACTGTCTAGCGAGTAGCCCGGATATCCACAACCCGTAGGATGTGCTGAGCAGCGCGATACCCATCGGCATTTCTACGTACAACGCAGCAGCGCGTAAGATGGGTTGAGCACAGCGATACCCATCATCACCAAGCATTGCTGGCAACCGGCGCGACTCAATAGTGATAACGCAGCTGCGCAATCAACAGTGCATCGCCTTCCACCCGATAAACCATCCGATGCTCGTCATTGATACGCCGCGACCAATAACCGGCCAGGGCGTGCTTGAGCGCCTCCGGTTTGCCGGTGCCAGCAAAGGGAGTGCGGGCCGCTTCCTTGATCAGTGCGTTGATGCGTTTGAGGATCTTCTTGTCGCTGTCCTGCCAGTGGAGGTAATCCTCCCAAGCCTGCTCGGCGAAGATCAGCCTCATTCCGCCAGGCTCCGCTCCTGGCCTTGGCCGCTTTCCAGACTGGCGACTGCATCAAGCAGGCGCTTGGCATTCTTGGGCGCGCGCAGTAGGTAGGCGGTTTCCTCTAGGGCTTTGTAATCCTCAAGCGAGATCATTACCACCGACTGCTGCCGGTTGCGGGTGATGACCAGCGGCTCGTGGTCTTCGCATACGCGGTCCATGGTCTGAGCCAGGTTGGCGCGCACGTTGGTGTAGCTGATGGCGTCCATTGGGAGACCCTCTATATATGTACGCGATACCGTACATTTGCAACTCAAAGCTTGTCTAGAAATTTTCTTGGCCGCCGATCAGCGGGGGCGCAGTCCGGATATCCATGGAGGATATTTGTAGGGTGGACAACGCAAAGCGTGTCCACCAGCAATAGCACCGGATTACAGCCGGGCTACCTGAAGAGCATCGTCGGAGTGCCGAACCACAGCAAGCTAGCGCCTACAGGTTGCATCAACCCTAGCGCTTAATGGTCTTCAGCAAATCATCCGGGGTGATATAGCCCACCGCACCGCCCTTGCTCGCGGCACTGCCCGGCTGTGGCTGATGCAGGATATGGCCCTTCATCTTGCCGATGATGTGCATCTCGCACGGTTTGCAGTCGAACTTCAGGGTCAGCACTTCGTCCTGATGGATCAGCTGCATGTCTGAGACTTTGGTGCGCACGCCGGTGACGCCTTTGGCCTGCTTGGGGCACAGATTGAAGGAGAAGCGCAGGCAGTGTTTGGTGATCATCACCGGCACATCGCCCGCCTCTTCATGGGCCTCGTAGGCCGCGTCGATCAGTTGCACGCCGTAGCGCTTGTAGAAGGTGCGGGCCTTGTCGTTGTAGACGTTGGCGAGGAAGGTCAGGTGCGACTCCGGGTACACCGGCGCTGGCACACTCACTGGTTTGCGCCCGCCACGCGGGTGAGCGGCGACGCGGGCTTGGGTCAGCGCTTCGATGGCTTCGCGGCGCAGGGCTTTGAGTTGCGAGCCAGGCACAAACGGCACGGCCTCACAGTCAATCTGCGCACCAGTGCTGTAGTAGATGGTGGTGCCCAGCTTGCTCAGGCCGTCGGCCAGTTGCTCGCGGGCTTGCTCGGCATCCTTGGCGGCGGCGAACGGGCCATTCAGGCTGACACAGGCGCTAATGCCCTCCTCACTGGTGACGCTCACATTCAACTGATCACCCTGCACCGCCCACTGCCAGCTCACCGCAATGCGGCGCTCGGCGGAGGTTTTCTGCAAGGCCTGTTGCCAGTTGTGGTCGAGGTTGCGGTTGAGCGGCTGCTGCGCGCGCGCGCGGTGCATGGCCTCGGGCATTTCATTGGGCTCGACGCGGTAGCGGTAGCGCTTCTCGCCGTCTTCTTCAAACTCGCCCTTCAGCTCGCAGATGTTGCTGCGAAAACCCACCACTTCACGCTTGATCAGCACGTTCAGGCCATCACCGTTGGACAGCGGCGTGTCGGTCACGGCGATCAGGTCGCGCTTGTTCACTTTCTCGATGTAACCCACCGCCAAGCCGGTAAAGGTGGGCGAATCGAACGCGCCGATGTCCACTTTACGGTCGCTGACGAAGTAATCGGTGCTGCCACGGTGGAAGGTCTTGTCGGTGTCCGGGGTGAAGAAGTGTTCGGTGCGGCCACTGGCAGCGCGGGCCAGGTGCGGGCGCTGTTCGAGAATCGCATCCAGCTCGCGGCGGTAGTGCGCTGTAATGTTCTTCACGTAGCTCATGTCTTTGTAGCGCCCTTCGATCTTGAACGAGCGCACGCCGGCATCGACCAGATAAATCAGGTTATCGGTCTGGTTATTGTCCTTCATCGACAGCAGGTGCTTATCAAAGGCCACCACGCGGCCCTGATCATCTTTCAGGGTGTACGGCAGGCGACAGGCTTGCGAGCAGTCACCACGGTTGGCGCTACGGCCGTTCTGCGCGTGAGAAATGTTGCACTGCCCGGAGAAGGCCACACAGAGCGCGCCGTGGATAAAGAACTCCACCGCCGAATCGACGTTGCGGCAGATGTTGCCGATTTCTTCCAGGTTCAGCTCGCGGGCCAGCACCAGCTGCGAGAAACCGGCGTTGTCGAGGAAGCGGGCTTTTTCCAGGGTGCGGATGTCGCACTGGGTGCTGGCGTGGATCTCGATGGGCGGCAGGTCCATTTCCATCACACCCATGTCCTGCACGATCAGCGCATCGATGCCCGCCTCGTAGAGCTGCCAGATCATCTGCCGCGCCGGCTCCAGTTCATCCTCATGCAGGATGGTGTTGAGGGTGACGAAGACCCGCGCATGGAACAGGTGGGCAAACTGCACCAGCTCGGCAATGTCCGCCACGCTGTTGCTGGCGTTATGCCGCGCACCAAAGCCAGGGCCGCCGATGTACACGGCATCCGCGCCATGCAGGATGGCCTCTTTGGCAATCGCGGTATCGCGCGCGGGGCTCAGCAGTTCGAGGTGGTGCTTGGGCAGGGACATGGTTTCGCTATCGGGCAGTCAATCAGGCCGAGCATTTTACTCGGAATAGTTGATTTGTCTGTGTCCGCTTGGCAGCCACCCGAATACTGTATAGGCATACATGCAAAGGCTGCGTAGAATTGCCCGATCAAAAATGGCTTTGAGAGCAACAGGTGGACTTACAACAGGGCTTTCTGCTGACCCGACACTGGCGTGATACGCCGGCGGGCACGCAGGTGGAGTTCTGGTTGGCCACCGACAACGGCCCGCGCTTGCTGCGTTTGCCGCTGCAAACCTCGGTGGCGTTTATCCCAGCCGCGCAACTCGAGCGGGCGCAGGCGCTACTGAACAACGAGCGCGGCGTTGAGCTGCGCCCGCTGAGCCTCAAAGACTTTCACCAGCGCCCGGTGCTCGGCCTGTATTGCCAGCAGCACCGCAGCCTGATGGACCTCGACAAACAGCTGCGCCGCGCCGGTGTAGACGTCTACGAAGCCGATGTGCGACCGCCCGAGCGCTACCTGATGGAGCGCTTTATCACCGCGCCGGTGCAGTTCACCGGCACGCCCGATACGGAAAATCCGGCCCTGCTGCTCGAGGCGCAAATCAAGCCCTGCACGGATTATCGTCCCACCCTCAAGCTGGCCTCGCTGGACATCGAAACCAACGCCTTTGGCGAACTGTATTCGATTGCCATCGAAGGCTGCGGCCAGCGCAACGTGTACATGCTCGGCCGCACGCCGGAACAACCGCCGCAGGTGGATTTTCAGCTGCACTACTGCGCCAGCCGTGGCGAGCTGCTCGAATGCCTGAACCAGTGGATGGCCGCACACGACCCGGACGCGATCATCGGCTGGAACCTGGTGCAGTTCGACTTGCGTGTACTGCACGAACACGCACGCAACCTGGCCATACCCCTGCGTTTGGGCCGCGATGGCAGTGAGATGCAGTGGCGCGAGCATGGCAGTGGCAACGGTCACTTCTTTGCTGACGCCGCCGGTCGCTTGATCATCGACGGCATCGAGGCGCTGCGTTCGGCGACCTGGAGTTTCCCTTCGTTCAGCCTGGAAAACGTCGCGCAAACCCTGCTCGGTGAGGGCAAAGATATCTCCACGCCCTACCAGCGCATGGACGAAATCGACCGCATGTTCCGCGAGGACAAACCGGCCCTGGCACGCTACAACCTGCGCGATTGCGAACTGGTCACGCGCATCTTCGGCAAAACCGCAATCCTCGACTTTCTGCTGGAGCGCGCCACGGTCACCGGCCTGCCCGCCGACCGCAGCGGCGGCTCAGTAGCAGCCTTCGAACACCTGTATATGCCACTGATGCACCGCCGTGGTTTTGTTGCGCCGAACCTGGGGGACAACCCGCCGCAAGCCAGCCCCGGCGGTTTTGTCATGGAGTCGCAGCCGGGGTTGTATGAGTCGGTGTTGGTGCTGGATTACAAGAGCCTGTACCCGTCGATTATCCGCAGCTTTCTGATCGACCCGGTGGGGTTGATCGAGGGCCTGCGCCAGCCGGATGACGCGCATTCGGTGCCGGGGTTTCGTGGTGCACGGTTCTCGCGCAGCGAGCATTGCCTGCCGGCGATTGTCGAGCGCGTGTGGCGGGGCCGTGAGGCGGCCAAACGCGAGCACAACACGCCACTGTCGCAGGCGCTGAAGATCATCATGAACGCTTTCTACGGCGTGCTCGGTTCCAGCGGTTGCCGCTTCTTCGACACGCGCCTGGCTTCGTCCATCACCCTGCGCGGCCACGAAATCATGGCCCGCACCCGCGAGCTGATCGAAGCAGAGGGTTATAGGGTGATCTACGGCGACACCGACTCCACCTTTGTCTGGCTCAAGCGCCCGCATGCTGAAGAGGATGCCGCACAGATCGGCCGTGCGCTGGTGGCCAAGGTGAATGCCTGGTGGCGCGATCACTTGCATGATGAGTACGGCCTGGAAAGCGCCTTGGAACTGCAGTTTGAAACCCATTACAAGCGTTTTCTGATGCCGACCATTCGCGGCACCGAGGAAGGCAGCAAGAAGCGCTACGCCGGGCTGATCACCCAGCCTGAGGGTGGCCACAAGATGGTCTACAAAGGCCTGGAAACCGTGCGCAGCGACTGGTCGCCGCTAGCCCAGCAGTTTCAGCGTGAGCTGTATGAGCGCATCTTCCTCGGCCAGCCTTATCAGGACTATGTGCGTGACTACGTCGAGCGCACCCTAAGCGGCGAGCTGGATGAGCAACTGGTCTACCGCAAACGCCTGCGCCGTCTGCTCACCGATTACGAACGCAACGTACCGCCCCATGTGCGCGCCGCGAGCCTGGCCGACGAGTTCAACGCCGCCCACGGTCGACCGCTGCAATACCAGCGCGGCGGCTGGATCAGCTACGTGATCACCACCGCCGGCCCGCAACCGCTGGAAGCACGCAGCGCCGCCATCGACTACGACCACTACCTGACCCGCCAACTGCAACCGGTAGCCGACGCCATCCTGCCGTTTGTCGAAGATGATTTCGCCACGCTCATAGGCGGGCAGTTGGGCTTGTTCTGAGCAGCCCGCGTGGTAGCAGAGCAAGGGGGGGGCTGAGCGCTAAGCAGCTGAAACACAAGCCAGTACGATCGAACAGGCCTTCGCCGTTGCAAACACCAGGCGCAGAACCAGATGCGATGGCGCAGAGCTGACTATGCTCAGTAACAGACAACTTAGCGGGGGCTCCCATAGCAATACTTCCGAGCGTTCAACCATTGGCGAACAGTAGCCGTGAAACGTGCCTGCTGCGCCCGGCATTATTGACTCTCAAAAAGGCCATTATCTGCCTGTTGCTGGCCGTGCAGGCACCGTTCTTAAGCGCCGCCAACGCTGAAGCGCAGCCCCTGACAATTATCTGCAGCACTGACAACCCAGCAGGCTCACCCCATGTATTTGCCTTGCAGAAGTTCGCCCAACTCGTCGACCTGTATTCCAACAGTGAGCTGAAGGCTGTGGTGCACTACCGCGACAACCCTGACCGACCGGCTATTCGTGGCGAGGAGGTCAATGTCAACATGCTGGTTTCGGGCCGAGGAGACACAGGCGATAACCTGCACATAACAGTGGTGGCGGCAGGGAATGCCGCACAAAAAATCGAACCGCTGGGCTTTCTTATGCTGCCTTACCTGTTTAAGGACAGCGAGTCAGCCAAAAGGCTGTTTACCGGCCAACTCATGACCCGCGAACTGAATGAGCAGATGGCCAGGACGTATAACGTAAGGGCTCTGGGATGGTTGATTGGCGGCTTTCGCCACATGAGCAACTCACAGCGCCCAGTTACCCGCCTAGACGACTTGGTCGGCTTGCGCATCCGTCTGCCCACAAACCGAATCATGGTTTTAACCTACGAAAACCTGGGTGCAACGGTGCTACCAATGAACTGGGCCGACGTGCCTGCTGCGCTTACAAACAACGTGATTGATGGACAGGAAAACCCTTACAGCGTGATTGCTTACTCGCGCTTCTGGGAAACAGGTCAAAAATACCTGACGGAGAACGGTCCGTTCTTATGGACTGGGCCATTACTGATCAGTGAGCCATTCTTCCAGAGCCTCTCGGCGCAGCAACAATCCATCGTCCAACGTGCCGGGCAAGAAGCTGTGGCCGCGCAGTGGGCGTGGACCGAAGCACAAACCGAACAACTAAAGCAGCAGCTCATCAGCAACGGCATGCAGATCAACGAACTGGAGGACAAGCCAAAATGGGTTCAGCGCAGCATGGATCTTTGGTCACAACAGTTCGCACTCATTGGTTCTGGTAACGCTGAGCAAGGCAAGGCCCTGGTCGATCAAGCGCTTGAACAGATGGAGTAATTCCATGCGATGTGTAGAGGGCAAGGTTTGATGACACAAAAGTCTTTAGCCGGCGCCTTGCTCATGCGCTTTCTGCTGGTGTTTATCAGCGTGATAGCGCTGGTTCTGGTATTACGCGCGGTCAGCGAGTACAAAGCTGCCCACACGTTGGCCTTAACTGAACTGAACGCCCTTGCGGACACTTTTGCCCCGGCGGCGGCAAGCGCCATCTGGGACTATCAATATGATGTACTGCAGGCCATTGCCCGCGGTATCGGTAATCACCCAACGGTTGAGTCTGTCCGCATCACCGATGACAAAGGCAACCCCCTTGCCGATTGGCATGCCGCAGAAAAGCTTGCTGTAACCAACCTGATCGGCGTATCACGCGAGCTGCAACGCACCAGCCGCGCAGCCCCCCAAAAAGCACTGGGCTCACTTCACATTACTACCAGCCAGAAACGCGTGACTGCCAACTTGCAAGAGCGCTTGCTGCAAGATGGACTTTGGATTGCTTGCCTGCTGCTGTTTCTCTTGTGCCTGTTGTGGTTTCTCATACAGCGCTTGGTCACACGACCATTGTCCCAATTCAGCCATACGGTAGAGTCGCTTTCGGCGCGCAATTATTCAAAGACATTTGAACTGCTACCGGCTCAAGTCAGAGAAATCTCCAGCCTGCAAAATGGCTCCTGATTAGCAACGATCATCAGATGGTATGTCATGGCCCTTGAATCACCCCCTCTATGCTGTATGCATAACCAGTATTGAGGTGAGCGTCATGGCCATGAATCGTATCCAGTTCCAACTCGGTCTATCTCTGCCTGAATTTCTCAAGCATTTCGGAACCG
>CAMCJM010000153.1 GCA_945874835.1 Pseudomonas synxantha
TGACTTGGGGGTAGAGGCGATGTTGTGAGTCAGTTCCAGTGCTCGAGCGAGACGCATAAAAAATCCGATGCCAATACAGGCATCGGATTTTGATTTCTTGCGGCCAAAGGTCAAGCAGGGAGGCTTAACTGATCGGCATTAGGCTTGTGGCCGGTTTTTAGGGGGTAGTCCCAGCTTATTTTTGGTAAGCCGCGACCGCCTTGATAATCAGGTTGCGGGCTTCGTCTGCGCCAGCCCAGCCTTCGACCTTGACCCATTTGCCTTTTTCGAGATCTTTGTAGTTCTCGAAGAAGTGCTTGATCTGCTCGATCAGCAGCGCGGGCAGGTCGGTGTATTCCTGCACATCTTTGTACAGCACGGTCAGTTTGTCGTGCGGGACGGCAACCAGCTTGGCGTCGCCGCCAGCTTCGTCGCTCATCAGCAGTACGCCAACCGGACGGGCGCGGATCACCGAGCCTGGAGCAACCGGGTAAGGGGTCACAACCAGCACGTCGAGAGGGTCACCGTCGTCAGCCAGGGTGTGCGGGATAAAACCGTAGTTGGCCGGGTAGAACATCGGGGTGGCCATGAAACGGTCGACCATCAGGCAATCGCTGTCGTGATCGATTTCGTATTTGATCGGCGCGTGGTTAGCCGGGATCTCGATGGCGACATAGATGTCGTTCGGCAGGTCTTTGCCAGCAGGGATCTTGCTGTAGCTCATGGGGCGACTCCCGAGGGGTGGGCCAAAAAAGTGGCGCGATTATAGGCATATTCCCCCGGCGTTGCTACGCCGGGATGCCTAGCCTTTGGTCGCGAACCCGTTGTTATCCGCTCTGACCTGATAGTCCGGGTTGCTGGCGTGCAACTGCTGCAAACGCGCCAGCGGGTCTTGCCGGTAGAACAGCGCCAGTTGCGCATACACCGCCGGGAAGGCCTGCTTGAGAAGGTCCGGGGCGCTGAAGAAGTATTCGCTGGTGACGGCAAAAAACTCGGCCGGGTCTTCGGCGGCGTAAAGGTCGATGGTGGTTTCAGCGTCGGGGTTGGTGTCCAGTTCGGCATTCATCTGGTCAAAGGCGCTCTGCATGGCCTTGGCCCAAGCCTGCACGGCCATGTTGCTGTGCAGCGGTGGCAGGCCGTTGGCGTCGCCATTGAGCATGTCCAGCTTGTGCGCCAGCTCGTGAATCACCAGGTTGTAACCGTCCCACTGGCCGCTGGCTTGTACGCCCGGCCAAGCGAGGATCACCGGGCCTTGCAGCCAGGCTTCGCCGCTGTGCTCGCCCTCCCATTCGTGCATCACGCCGCTAGGGTCGCGGTGGCGCTGTGGGCTGATGAAATCGTTCGGGTAGAGAACGATTTCATGAAAACCCTGATACCAGTTGAGGTCGGCCAGGTGCAGCAGCGGCAGTTCGGCCTGCGCGGCCAGCAGCAGGCGGGCGTGCGCGTCCAGTTCGACGCCGGGCAGGGCGCTGAGGTGCTTGTGGTGTAGAAACAACACGGCTCGCTCACGCAAACGCTGCTGCTCGGCGTCATTCAAACCATCGAGAATCGGCAGTTGCTGCAGCACAGCCTGCCACTCGGCGGGGCTGACGGGGTGCTTGGCGAGGATGCGCTGGCGACGCCAGGCGCGTAGCGACCACATGGGCTGAGCTCATTCATCCAAAGGTGCCCACCTTAAGCCGCGTGGCAAGGCCGGGCAAGTCGGCATAAAGGCTGCAATGGCTGAGGTGTATGCGACCTGGGAGGGCTGCCAATGTCGATCGAGCGTCTGCATCATCCGGCCGTCAATCTGCTCTGCGGGCAGGGTCTTGACCTGCCCCATCAGGTCGCGCGCTGCGCTTCACTCTGGCTACCGGCAAAAGAGGGGCGTTCGCCGGCGCTGCTTATTGCGCTGCTTTGGGCGCGTGAATGCACTGATCTGGTGCGTGACGTTGAGGTCGCTTTGGCGGGATTGCTGGCGGATTGTTGCAGCACGCCAATACAGTGGACCGAGGCGCAGGGGCTGCGTCAGGTGCTGGCAGGTTTTAACGGGCAGTTATTTCGTCAACGGCAAAATGGCCAGCCAGCGCCGCAGTTCAATGCTGGATTACTGTTGGTGCAAGGCGCTGAGGTGCTTTTTCTTCAGGCGGGAGCCATTGGCTTGGTGCAGGTCAGTCAAGGCGAGATGCAGCAGGTGGTCGGCCTTGAAGGCTGCGTGCTGGGCGCGCAAGCCGAGTTGGCGCTGGTGCAGCATCGTTTGAGCCTACAACCCGGCGCTCGCCTGCTGCTGGCCCCGCAGCCCCTGCTGGCGGTGAGTGATGTGAGCGCGCTGCGCCCCGCCAGCAGTGCGCTCAACCTGCCAGCCTTGCTTGCGCCGTTGTTGCAGGCACCGGGTGCGGCGGTGTTGTTGCAGGCGGGTGAGGTTGATGCAGCGGGTGCATCTGCGCACGCGCCACCCTGGCCAGTGGTCACTGATGCGCAGCCGGGGCTGCAGGTGGATGGCTGGACATTAGTGGCGGCGTGTCCGTTCGGTCCGCCGGGTCGGCTGTTCAGCGCCATTGATAAGCGCGGGCGTGAGGCGCTGTTGTGGTTGGCTGAGCAACCAGCGGGCGAGGCTTTTCGTCAGCGTGAGTGGGCGTTGCGGCGCAGTCCGGTGGCTGGTTTGGCGCAGGTGATGCGCTCATTGGTGCCGCGTCAGCATACGTTTTGGCTGCTGGAACCGGTGCATGCGGGCATGCGCAGCCTGAGTGCGCGCATCGCCACGCAAGGGCCGATGAATGCGGCGCAGGTACTGGCGGTGATCGAACAACTGATTACAGCGGTGCGGGGCTTGCAGCGACGCGGCATGCAAGGGCTGTGGCTGGGTCCGCGAGCGATTCTGCTGGATGACGCTGGTCGTGTGCTGCTGTTGCCCGAGCACGCGGCGCTGTTGCCCGGTGTGGTCCCGCAGGTGCTGCCGGCCGATGCCTTGCCGCTGGCCCCCGAGGTGCGTACGGCGCAAGCCATCGATGGGCGTGCCGATCAGTTTGCCTTGGCGGCGATAGCCTATTGGTTGTGTAGCGCGCGTTGGCCCGAGGTGGCGCATGCCGATGCTGATGTGCACGCCACCTATCGGCCTCTGGCTGGCTTTGGTTTGGCGCTGCCACAGGGCTGGGATGGCGTGTTGGCGCGGGCTTTGGCACCCAGGGCGGCGGCGCGCTTTGAGGCCTTGTCGGAATTTCAGCAGGCTTTGCGTCAACCCTTGCAGCAGCAACCGGCTCCTTCGCTGCGTGCGCGCCGGTTGCGCCAGCCTTGGCATTTGGCCGCGCTGGCGTTGTTGGTTGTGCAGTTAGCCGTGGGCTTGTGGCTGAGTCTGGCGGGGTGAGGCGGCTGTAATGAATAAAGCCCAGCAGGCAACGCTTACCTGCTGGGCTTTCAATAATCACCTACGGCGAGGTGGCGGCTGGCCGATGTTGTGTGCAACGCCAGGCGAGCGGTATTACGGCGCGGTGTGATCTTCGCTGATCGGCAATACAAAGTTTTTGAACTCGGTGTCCTGCTTGAATCCGATGGATTCATACAGCTTGTGCGCCACCGTGTTATCGATGCTGGAAGCTACGCGCAGGCGCACGGCGTTGGTTTCTTTGGCCATTTGCTTGGCGGTCTGGATCAGGCGATCGGCGACCAGTTGGCGGCGGGCGTCCTGGCACACGTAAATGTCGTTGAGAATCCACACGCGCTTGAGCGACAGCGACGAGAAGCTCGAATACAGCTGGCAAAAGCCAAGGATTTTGTCGTCATCGTCTGGCATGGCCAGGTAGATCACGGACTCGTTGCGGCTGATGCGGTTTTCCAGAAACTTGCGCGAGGAGTCAGGGTAGGACAACTGGCCGAAGTGCTCGCGGTAGTTGATAAACAACGGTGTCAGTTGATCCAGGTGCTCCAGAGTCGCTTGGACAATGCGCATGGTGAGCCTCGACTTCAAATCATGTGGATGGCGTCGGCAACAGAGCAGCGCTGCCTGTGAACGTTCCCCCGATGCTGCCTAAAGCGTTTGGAAAGTGCAATCCAAACAGTTGTTTGCCAGCAAACCCGCGAAATGCGCGGCACCCTGCAGTTTTTAGCGCGTGTCTGAGGGGCTTTGCCGCGATTGACCGCAACGGCGCTAAGGCCATCGTGGCTAAAGCCCCTCCCACGCAAAGCGACAGGCGATGTGCGCTGAAGCATTGCGCTAGCTCAGTAAGAAATTACGCGGCGATGCATCACCGGCCAACACCGGCATTTCCGCTTCATCCTTGAGGTTGACCCCCGATAGCTGACGTCGGCAGGCCTCACGCATCAGGTACAGCAGGCGGTGGCTGGCCATGGCGTAGCTCAGGCCTTCGAGGCGCACATTGGAAATGCAGTTGCGGTAGGCGTCGGTCAGACCGACTTTGGGCGCGTAGGTGAAGTACAGGCCCAGGCTGTCCGGCGAGCTCAAGCCCGGCCGTTCACCAATCAGGATGACCACCATGCGCGCGCCCAGCCGTTCGGCCACTTCATCGGCCACCGCGACGCGGCCCTGCGTCACCAGCGCCACGGGCGACAGGCTCCAGCCTTCGGCGCTGGCGTGCTCCTGAATGCGCTCCAGCATCGGCAGCGCGTTGCGGTGCACGGCGAGTGCGGAGAGGCCGTCAGCCACAACGATGGCCAGGTCGTAACCATCTGGGTTGTTCTCCCGGTGCTGATCCAGCAGTTCGGCTGAGGCCTGACTCAGGCGACGGCCCAGATCGGGGCGTTGCAGGTAGGTGTCGCGGTCTTGAGCGGCGCTGTGCAGCAGTAGGCTCTGCCGATGTTGGTGGGCCAGGCCTGCGGCCAGTGCGGCGTGATCGAATGGCAGGTGCACGGCATCGCGGGCCTGGGCGTGGGCAAACTGAAAATCCAGTTGCGCGCCGGTGGGCATGCTGGTGCCGGCGCGGCCGAGGGCGATACGCGCCGGGGTGAGGTTACGCAGTTGTTGCCAGGGGTTTGCCGTTGCGCCTTGGGCCGGGGTGTCGTCTGCCATTACGGTGTTCTCCAAGGGTTCAGCTCAGTTGTGCCAGGGCCTGGCGGAAAGCGGGCGGCAGGTTCTTGCCCAAGCGTGGGCGGCCATCGGCCTGACTGAGAATGCCCATGCGTTGCAGCCAATCCTCAAACTCCGGGGCCGGTTTCAGGCCTAGGCTTTGCCGGGCATAGAGCGCATCGTGGAAGGAGGTGGTCTGGTAGTTGAGCATCACGTCATCGGAGCCGGGGATGCCCATGATGAAGTTGATGCCGGCCACGCCGAGCAGGGTCAGCAGCACGTCCATGTCGTCCTGATCGGCTTCGGCGTGGTTGGTGTAGCAGATGTCGCAGCCCATCGGCAGGCCCAGCAGCTTGCCGCAGAAGTGGTCTTCCAGACCGGCGCGGATGATCTGCTTGCCGTTATACAGGTACTCCGGGCCGATAAAACCGACCACGGTGTTGACCAGAAACGGTTTGAAGTGGCGGGCCACGGCATAGGCGCGGGTCTCGCAGGTTTGCTGGTCGATGCCATGGTGCGCACCGGCCGACAGCGCACTGCCTTGGCCGGTTTCAAAGTACATGAGGTTGTTGCCGAGGGTGCCGCGTTTGAGGCTCAGGCCAGCGTCGTAACCTTCCTGCAGCACCTTGAGGCTGACGCCGAAGCTGGCGTTGGCCGCCTCGGTGCCGGCAATCGACTGAAACACCAGGTCCAGCGGCACGCCGCGGTTGATCGCTTCGATTGAGGTGGTGACATGGGTCAGCACGCAGGCCTGGGTAGGGATTTCATAGCGCTGGATGATGCCGTCGAGCATCTTCAGCATCTCGCAGATGGAGCTGATGCTGTCGGTGGCCGGGTTGATGCCAATCATGGCGTCGCCGTTGCCATACAGCAGACCGTCGAGAATGCTCGCGGCGATGCCGGCTGGCTCGTCGGTTGGGTGATTGGGTTGCAAGCGGGTGGACATGCGCCCGCGCAGGCCGACGGTGTTGCGAAAGCGCGTCACCACGTTGATTTTTTGCGCCACCAGAATCAGGTCCTGCACGCGCATGATCTTCGACACGGCGGCGACCATTTCTGGCGTAAGGCCAGGTGCCAAGGCGCGCAGGGCCGCTTCGTCTGCATGTTCACTGAGCAGCCAGTCGCGAAAGCCGCCCACCGTCAGGTGGCTGACCGGGGCAAAGGCGTGGGCATCGTGTGTGTCGATAATCAGGCGGGTGACTTCATCCGCCTCATAGGGAATCAGGGCTTCATTCAAGAAGTGGCTGAGCGGAATATCGGCCAGCGCCATTTTCGCGGCCACGCGCTCGCCGGCATTGCTGGCCGCTACACCGGCGAGAAAGTCGCCGGAGCGCGCCGGGCTGGCTTTGGCCATAACCTCGGCCAGGCTGTTGAACCGGTAGGTTTCACCGCCTACCGTGTGGTGAAAGCTGGACATTGGCAGTCTCCAAAACACCGCACCACGGCCGCGTTGCTGTGCGGCCGTGGCGTGGCGGTATTACTTGAGCGTGGCTTCAGCTTTGCCGATGGCCACGAATTCTTCTTCTGGTGTACCCGCCACCAGATGATGGCGACTGTAGATGACAAAGTAGGCGATCAGCACGGCATAGATAATCGCCGCGCCAATTACTACCCGTGGGTCAACGAGGAAGCCAGCCACCACGGCTACGCAAGCCAGCACCAGAGCGATGCCCGAGGTGACGACACCGCCTGGGGTGCGATACGGACGATGCATGTCCGGACGACGTACGCGCCGGGTGATGTGCGCGGCCATCATCAACACATAGGAGATGGTGGCACCGAACACAGCGACCAGAATCAACAGATCACCCTGGCCGGTGAGCGACAGCGCAAAGCCGATCAGGCCCGGCACAATCAACGCCAGTACGGGGGCTTTGTTTTTGTTGGTCAGCGACAGCGAACGCGGCAGGTAGCCGGCGCGCGACAGGGCAAAAATCTGTCGGGAGTAGGCGTAGATGATCGAGAAGAAGCTGGCAATCAGACCGGCCAGGCCGATCAGGTTGACGAAGCTGCTCATCCAGGTCGATTCGCCGTAAGCGATGGTCAGGGCTTCCACTAACGGGTTGCCGGACGCCATCAGTGCGTTGGCACCGGCACCGCCTGGGCCCACCACCAGAATCAACAGGGCAAAAGCCAGCAACACCAGCATCGCGCCAATCAGGCCGCGTGGCATATCGCGCTGTGGGTTTTGCGTTTCTTCGGCAGCCAGAGGCACGCCTTCAACGGCAAGGAAGAACCAGATGGCAAAGGGAATCGCCGCCCACACGCCGACATAACCAAAGGGCAGGAAGCTGCTGGCACCGGCGGCTTCGGTCACCGGAATGTCGAGCAGGTTGGCCACCGAGAAGTGCGGCACCATCGCGACGATAAACACGCCCAGGGCAATCGCGGCCACAGCGGTGATGATAAACATCAGCTTCAGCGCTTCACCGACACCAAAGATATGGATGCCGATAAACAACACATAGAAGGCCAGGTAAATCGCCCAGCCACCAATGCCGAACAACGACTCGCAGTAGGCGCCGATAAACACCGCAATGGCAGCCGGGGCAATGGCGTACTCGATGAGGATCGCCGTACCCGTGAGAAAACCACCCAAGGGCCCGAAGGCGCTGCGGGCAAAGCCATAACCGCCGCCCGCGGTGGGGATCATCGAGGACAGTTCAGCCAGGGAAAAGCACATGCACAGGTACATCAGGGCCATCAGCAGGGTAGCGAGGAACATGCCGTCCCAGCCGCCCTGGGCTAGACCAAAGTTCCAGCCGGCGTAGTCGCCGGAAATCACATAGGCAACACCGAGGCCTACCAGCAAGACCCAGCCAGCGGCCAATGCTGTTCACTTAAGCGGAGCAGCTTTGCGGTCAACTGGGTAGCGGGTCTTGGACATCTTCACCGTCCTGGGTGTCGATGGCCTGGGCCGCTTTTTTATGAATAGCAGGCCGATACTGCCGCGTAAATCCGCCAACCGTCGGGGCG
>CAMCJM010000154.1 GCA_945874835.1 Pseudomonas synxantha
TGACCGGCCATTTCGGTAAGTCGTGACCGCCTGTTTCGGAGCAGGCTGGAAATCGGTCACGCTGATAGCGAAATGAGCGGTCACGCGTTAGCGAAATGGCCGGTCACGATCTACCGAAACAGCCGGTCACGGTGGGCCGAAATACGCAAACAGGCGTTGATCGGGCCCGAGGTAAAAGGCTTGATCAACGGCTCGCAGCAGGTGCAGATCGTTAAGAATACTGTTGCGAAATTCGTCGACAGTGATGCCCTCGCGCGTCGCCATGATGGTGTAGGCCTTTTGCGGATTCTGCCGTGCATACTCATAGGCCGCCTCCAGGCCCCGCAGCATGGCGTGCACGTCGTCTTTGCGGGTGGCTATAACCTCAGCATCGAGGGCGATGACATCGAGGATATCTCCAGGAATTTGTCGGGTGCTGAATATCTCCTGGACGTTCGGCTGTTTAAGTATGGCAATTGAATAGGGTGGGTAAGTAACGGCGGCGTCGATTTCATTACGCAGTAGGGCGTTGAGCATGTCGCTTTGCGCTAGGTACACCCGTTGTGCGCTATCACTGGCCAAATTGGCCTTCTCCAGTGCATGGGCCAGTACGAAGTTGTTGATGGTGCCCGGCTCAACGCCTACCCGCTTGCCGGCCAACTGCTCAACATGAGTGATGCCGGCACGGCTGACGATCAAATCGCCACCACTGGAGTAGTCGGTGACATAAACAATACGAGGCTGGCGTTGGCTCTGTTCGCGAATAATCAGTACACCGTCGGGCGAAGAGCAGAAGCCATCCACTTGCCCCGTCGCATAAGCGCGGCGGCTGTCGATGGGCGAGCTGAACTGAACAATCTGCACCTCGACACCTTCAGCCTCGAACAGTTTGAGTTGTTCGGCCAAGTATAAAAACTCATACCCCGGCCATGGGCTTATGGCGATTCGTAGTGGCGGGTTACCTGGTGGCGAACAAGCGCCGAGAAGCAGTAGAAGGATAAGCAGCAGGGGTCTGGTCATGGAGCACTCCGGTCAGCGGGCCTTCTCACTATAGATGGCATTCCTACGGGCAAAAAAAGGCCCAGCACGGAGCTGAGCCTGGATGTTGCGGTGTTGTGATCAGTCAACCAGGCGGTCGAGCAGGGCCTTGTCGCGTGCCGCGACTTTCTCGTCGTCGGCGATCACCATGGCATCGACCCAATCCAAGCCGTGGCTGGCCAGCTTGGTCTTACCGGCTTCCATCGGCCCGCCGGAAACGAACACTACCGGGATATTCAAGCGCATGGCGGCCATGCCGCAGGGGTGTCCGCCATGGCCATCTCCAACGGTGGACAAGGCTTCGCCATGCCCACCCTACAGGGCTCTGCTAGCTCGTATTACAGGGCTATTCAGGCGCCACGCAGCAGTTGCAGTAGCGCGTCGGCGTCCAGTTTGCCGCTCAGCTCGCCGCCTTCCAGCAGGCTGTCGGCTAGGTCGCGTTTGCGTCCGTGCAGGGCGACTATCTGCTCCTCGATGGTGTTTTCCGTGACCAGGCGATAGATGGTCACCGGACGCAGCTGGCCCATGCGGTGTGCGCGGTCGCTGGCCTGGTCTTCCACCGCAGGGTTCCACCAGGGGTCGAGGTGGATCACGTAGTCGGCAGCGGTCAGGTTGAGGCCGCTACCGCCGGCCTTGAGACTGATCAGGAAGATATCGCCCTCGCCGGCCTGAAAGGCATTGACGCGTTTCTGCCGTTCTTTGGCTGGGGTGGCGCCATCTAAGTACTGATAGCTGATGCCCTGTTGGTCGAGCCAGGCGCGGACGATGCTCAGATGGTCGACGAATTGGCTGAACACCAGGGCCTTGTGGCGATTCTCCAGCAGTTCTGCGACGATTTCGCTAAAGGCCTGCAGCTTGCTGCCGGCCAGTGGGCTGCCGGGAAGCACCAGCGAGGGATGGCAGCAGAAACGCCGCAGGCGGGTGATTTCCGCCAGCACCTGAAAGGGTTTGCCGGCATCCGGCGCGAGCTGATTGATGCTCTCCACGGCCTGTTGGCGCAGGGCTTCGTACTGATGCGCTTCAGCCTCGGAAAGTGGCACCTTGTAGGTGATTTCGGTGCGGGCCGGCAACTCGTCGAGTACCTGACTCTTCAGGCGGCGCAGGATAAACGGCTGGATCAGCGCCTTGAGCGCCCGGCGCGCGGCGGCATCGCCCTGTTCGATGGGGTTGCTAAAGCGCTGGGCGAAGCTGTCCTGGCTGCCGAGCAGGCCGGGGTTGATAAAGCGGAACAGGTTCCACAGCTCGCCCAGG
Source organism: Pseudomonas synxantha (assembly GCA_945874835.1). Lineage (GTDB taxonomy): Bacteria > Pseudomonadota > Gammaproteobacteria > Pseudomonadales > Pseudomonadaceae > Aquipseudomonas > Aquipseudomonas synxantha_B. The sequence goes on from CAMCJM010000154.1 coordinate 2,269, forward strand.
TGGTTTTCCAGCGGCGTGCCGGTGGCGATCAGGCGGAAGTCGGCCTGCAGGGCCATGGCCGCTTGCGAGCGTTTGGTCTGGGCGTTCTTGATCGCCTGGGCTTCGTCCAGCACCACGCTGGTCCAGTGCTGGGCGGTGAAGGCTGCGCTGTCTTGTTGTAGCAGGCCATAGCTGACGATCACCAGGTCCAGCGGGCCGAGGCCTTCCAGACTTCGGTTTTGCTGGTAGTCATGCAGGCGCAAGGTTGGGGCGAAGCGGGTGCTTTCAGCGTGCCAGTTGAGCGCCACCGAGGTCGGTGCTACCACCAACTGCGGGCCGGAACCGGCGCGCAGCAGGAGCAGGGCCAGGGTCTGTACGGTCTTGCCCAGGCCCATGTCGTCGGCCAGGCAGGCGCCGACGCCCCAGTGGGCCAGGCGCGCCAGCCAGGCGAAGCCTTCCAGTTGGTAGTCGCGCAGCTCTGCCTGCAGGGTGCTGGGCAGGCTGGGTTGGTAGGTGCGCAGCGATTCGAGCTTGTCCAGATGGGCCTGCCACTGGACGCCGGCCTTGAATTCGCCGACTTCACCGGCCAGATCGGCCAGCAGCGGCGCGGTCAGGGAGCTGAGGCGGGCGCCCTGGTCGGTGACCTTGTCGGCCAGATGGGCCAGCTCGCTCAGGCGCTTGTGCAGGTTTTCACTGAGTGCCAGCCAGTCATGCTCGTTAAGCTTGAGGAAGCGCCCAGGGCTGGCCTTGACCAGCTCCAGCAACTGGCGCAGTTGCAGCACCTTGCCATCCTCGAGCCGGATTTCGCCTTGCAACATAAACCAGTCGCCTTGTTGCTTGAGGCCGAGCGTGAGCTGGCTGATGCCGCGCTTGGCCTTGATGCGCATGCGCTCGCCTTCCGGCCATACGCACTGCAGGCGTTCGCCGTCCAGGGCTTGCAGTTCGCTGAGCACCTGCAGGGCGTCCTCGGGCTGCTCCAGTTGCCATTCCTGGCCATCGCTCTCGGCCAGGGCCAGGCCGGGGCAACTCTCCAGCACCTGCTGCAGCACCTGGCGTTCGGCGTTCAGCTCGCGACAAACCTGAATGGCCTTGCCGTCGCGCTCGCCGAACAGATTTTCCGCGCCGTGGCCGGGGCGGAACCAGCTGCCCTCGGCCAGTGGGCGCACCAGCAGTTGCAGGCGCAGGCCGGCCTGGAGGGGCAGCAGGTGGGCATAGAGGGTGGCATCGGCGGGCAGGCTGTCGAGGTGGCCAGCCAGCTCGGGAATATCCGAATGGATCGGCAGCAGCGGGGCGATGGCACCGATGGCCTCGACCAGTTGCGCCTTGGCCGATTGCGGAACGCTCAGGCCATCGCCGACGATATCGGCGATCTGCTGCAACTCGCGGCTGACCGCATAGATCACGAGGCGGGTGGGGGTTTCCTTGTACAGCATAATCCCGTCCTTTGCGCCGATACCGGCAGGGTCCAGGTGCAGATTGATCTGTTCGCCCTGCACCTGCAGGCGCAAGCTAGGTTGACCGTTTACCAGGTCGATACGTACCTCCGGCGCATCACTTCGGTACAGCGCTGGATGGCCGACCAGGCGCGGCAGGGCCAGTTCGTCCGGCAGCTCGTAATGGATGCCGCCGTAATAGGCGTGGCTACTTTGGATCATGCGGATGGCCTGGCGATCCTGTTCGCAGAGGAAATCCATGGCATCGCCTTCTTCCACCAGCCGCCTGAGCGCCACGGCGCGGCCTTTGCTCCACTGGCCTTTGGCGCTGAGCTTCTGTTCGCGCGGCTCGACGTTATGCATATACGCGTCGATGTTAATAAACCAAGCCAGGCGCGAGGTCTTGGCGACGGTCGAACTGCTCGCCGTCTTGCCCGGCCTGAGCTGGCTCAAGGCAGTGAGGGCGTGCTGCCAGGTTTCCTGGCGCTGGTAGAGGTTGACCAAAGGTTGCAGGTTGGCGCTTTGGTGCAGCGCGGCGAGTTTTCGGGGTTGGTTGAACTGCGCCGCCAGCAACGCATCGAACTCTGCCGCCAGCCAGGCATAGCCCTGCTCGCTGAGCTCGTCGCGGTACTCCTGTAGGCGGTTTTTCCAGGCTTTTTGTCGGGCCATGGGTTCATCCAGCCAGTACAGCGCCAGCGCCTGAAGCAGCCCGTGGATGCCGTTCAGCTGCTGGGGCAGCTCATGCAGGTTGCCTTGCAGCGCCAGGTTGCTGCCCTGAAAGCGGTCATATAGAAGAGAGAGGCCGTGATAAGCAGCGTCGTAGCTGGATCTCATGCCGCTGTCCAGCGCCTGAGCGAGCTTGGCCGACTGGCGCTGTTCGGGCATGCCGATCAGCGCCAGGCTGTAGAGGGCATTGAGGGTGGGCGGCAGGTCGATCTTGCGTTTCTTGGTTTGCTTGCGCACCTCCTTGAGCCAGGCGTCGATCAGCGTCACTACCGCCTCGGTCTGCCCGCTTAACAGGTGCTGGATGGCTTGTTGCATCATGTCCAGGCCATGCTCGCCGAGCTTTTCCAGGGTGCTCCAGTCGCCGCGCCAGAACGCCTGCAGCAATAGCTGCAGGCCCAGGGTGGTGTCCAGCGTACGCGTGGTGAAATGCGCCAAGCCCAGCTGGTAGGCCTGGCCGACCGGCATCAGCGGGGCGTTACACAGGGCCAGGAAGTCTTCCAGCAACAGCTGGCGTGCCTCTTGCCTGAGGTGCTCGAACACCTGCTGGCCGGCGGTGTCACGCTGCAGGATGGTGAAGGGGTGCAGTTTTAGCTGCTGGGCTCTGGGTATCAGCTGGGCGAAGAGCAGCAGGGACGCTTGCAGTAGTTTGCTTTCGGGGTTGAGCAGGTCCAGCCAGAGTGACTGTAGTGCGTGCCCTTGGTTGGGGGCTTGCCAAGGCTGGTGTGCTGGAATATCGAGCTGAAGGCAATGCAGCCAGGCGTTGCACTGTGGGTGCTGGAGCAGTTGTTGCAGCACCTGCGTGCGCTGCTGAGCGGGCAGGCAGAACAGCTCTCCCGAGCTACGCCGTTCGATAATCAGCCAGCCGAGTTTTCCCAGGGTGTCGAGCAGAATTGGCAGCTTGCTTGCGTCGAGCAGTTTGCCTTTGTCGTCCTGGGTGTTCATTGCTCTGAGCAGCTTGAGCAGCGCCGTCTTACCCTTGCCGGGAAAAACAGTGACCAGGGCGAAGAGCACGGCCTGGCAGTTGTCTGGGAGGTTATCAACGGTGAGGGGTGGGCCGCTCATGTGTGTTCCTGTTGGCAAGTGGGTGTGCGGGTTGGGCCAGGCTTAGGCATTCGCGCTCAGAGGGCTCGAATGCCAACGGATGGGTGTACCACGAAACGCAAAAGCCTGGCACTAGGCCAGGCATTTGTGGGGTGGTGCTGTTTTACGGCACCAGTTTGTCCAGCAGGGCCTTGTCGCGCACGGCACCTTTGTCGGCGCTGGTGGCCAGCAGGGCGTAGGCTTTTAGCGCGGTGGTCACTTTGCGTGGGCGCTTTTCAACGGGCTTCCAGCCTTTGGCGTCCTGTTCGGCGCGACGCTTGGCCATCTCGTCGTCGCTGATCAGCAGATTGATTGAGCGCGCGTGGATGTCGATGAGGATTTTGTCGCCTTCGCGTACCAAACCGATGGCACCGCCGGCGGCGGCTTCTGGCGAAGCGTGGCCGATGGACAGGCCCGAGGTGCCGCCCGAGAAGCGGCCGTCGGTGAGCAGTGCGCAGGCTTTGCCCAGGCCTTTGGACTTCAGGTAGCTGGTGGGGTAGAGCATTTCCTGCATGCCCGGGCCGCCTTTCGGGCCTTCGTAGCGGATGATGACGATATCGCCGGCCACCACTTCGTCGGCGAGAATGCCGCGCACGGCGCTGTCTTGGCTTTCGAAGATTTTCGCGGTGCCTTCGAAGACGTGGATCGATTCATCGACACCGGCGGTTTTCACCACGCAGCCATCCACGGCAATGTTGCCGTACATCACGGCCAGGCCGCCTTCTTGCGAGTAAGCGTGCTCAACGCTGCGAATGCAGCCGTTTTCACGGTCGTCATCCACCGTGTCATAGCGGGTGCTTTGGCTAAATGCGGTCTGCGTTGGGATACCGGCCGGGCCGGCACGGAAGAAGGTGTGTACGGCTTCGTCGCTGGTTTGGGTGATGTCCCATTTAGCGATGGCCTCGGCCATGGTTTTGCTGTGCACGGTCGGCAGCTCGGTGTGCAGCAGGCCGCCACGGGCCAGCGAGCCGAGGATGCTGAAGATGCCGCCGGCGCGGTGCACGTCTTCCATGTGGTACTTCTGGATATTCGGTGCCACCTTGCACAGCTGCGGCACTTTGCGCGACAGGCGGTCGATGTCTTTCAGGTCGAAGTCGACCTCGCCTTCCTGGGCGGCGGCCAGCAGGTGCAGGATTGTGTTGGTCGAGCCGCCCATGGCGATGTCCAGCGTCATGGCGTTTTCAAAGGCCTTGAAGTTGGCGATGTTGCGCGGCAGGGCCGACTCGTCGTTGTCTTGGTAATAGCGCTTGCACAGCTCGACCGCGGTGCGCCCGGCTTGCAGGAACAATTGTTCGCGGTCGCTGTGGGTGGCCAGAGTCGAACCATTGCCCGGTAGGGCCAGCCCTAAGGCTTCCATCAGGCAGTTCATCGAGTTGGCGGTAAACATGCCGGAGCAACTGCCGCAGGTCGGGCAGGCGCTGCGTTCGTATTCGGCGACTTTCTCGTCGGAGGCCGTCTCGTCGGCGGCAATGACCATGGCGTCGACCAAATCCAAGCCGTGGCTGGCCAGCTTGGTTTTGCCGGCTTCCATCGGCCCGCCGGAAACGAAGATCACCGGGATATTCAGGCGCAGGGAGGCGAGCAGCATGCCGGGGGTGATTTTGTCGCAGTTGCTGATGCAGACGATGGCGTCGGCGCAGTGGGCGTTGACCATGTATTCCACCGAGTCGGCGATGATCTCGCGGCTCGGCAGTGAATAGAGCATGCCGTCGTGGCCCATGGCGATGCCGTCATCGACTGCGATGGTGTTGAATTCTTTGGCCACGCCGCCGGCGCGCTCGATCTCGCGGGCAACCAGCTGGCCCATATCCTTCAAATGCACGTGGCCGGGCACGAACTGGGTGAAGGAGTTGGCGATAGCAATAATTGGCTTCTTGAAATCCTCATCCTTCATCCCGGTGGCGCGCCACAGGGCACGAGCGCCGGCCATGTTGCGGCCGTGGGTGGAGGTCTTTGAGCGGTAATCAGGCATGGCGGTCAATCCTGCAAAGGCTAATCAGATCACAGAGGCCCAGACAACGCGTCTGGACGGGCGCGGGCTGCTGCTGGGTATGTTGAGCCGGGTTCAGACCCAAGGCAAACGCGAATGATCATTTGCCGGGTGCGGGCGACTTCTGCGCAGGGTGAGCGCTGGCGTGGCCGGGCTACAAGTCCGCCTGGGTGCGGCTGGAGAAGGGGGATTCTAACAGGCCGTTGGCGAAACTACTGCGCCTGGCAACAGTGCGTTGCAAATCGCCCGGCGTGCCGGCAGGCGGGGCACCTGCCGGTTGCGCGTGTGCCTAGGTTCTGTTGACGTATCAGCGGAGCCACAACAGGGTTGCAGCGAAGGCCAGCATAGACTTGAAATGACTGGCCTTTTTCTCAAAACGCGTAGCAATCCGCCGGTAATGCTTCAGTTTGCCGAACAGGCACTCCACGACGTGG
>CAMCJM010000155.1 GCA_945874835.1 Pseudomonas synxantha
ATGCTGTCTTCCAGGGTGACGCTGTTGTCGGCCAGCGCCGCGAAAGGCAGCAGACCACCCAGTACGCCCACCGAGATGGCGCGACGGCGATTGATGTTTCTGACAAAAGACATGACAGGTTCCATTTGAGTAGGTGTTGACTCGTTTACAGCTGATCACTGGTGATCGGCGGTTTCAGCCCGCCTGTGTTGTTATGCCTGCGGTGTGGCTGGCGGCGTCGCGTCGCCGGATACCGCGTTGGAGCAACCACATACCCACCCCCGTGAGTATTCCGACGACCACATAAAAGCCGCTTAACTGGTTGAAGCCCTGAAGCTGGTTGTCTGCGCCGGTGCTCAGGTAGAGCGCCGAAAACAGGCTGCCGAGCCCGGCAGCGACATTGCTGACGGTGCCCTGAAACGCCATAAAGGCGGCGCGCTGATGCGGCGGCGGGATCGCGGCGGCAATGGTCATGCTGCTGTTGGTGCGCACCGCGCTGGCGGCCATAAACAGCACGAAGACTAGGTAAATCGACAGGCCAATCGGCATGGCGAAACCCAGCAGCGTGGTCAGTGCTAAGCCGCCGCTGCTGAGCAGAATCACCGTCAGCGCCTGGCCGCGGTCGATCCAGATACCACCCAGGCGTATGGCCGCCAGGCTGGCCAGGCCGCCGCAGAGAAACAGCAGGCCGATCTGCTCGCGCGGAAAATTCAGGTTGAACTGGAAGTAGTTGGAGAAATGCGGCACCAGCAGAAAGTGGCCGAATATCTGCAGCGCGGTGATCGCCAGAGCGCCCAGGCACAGCGGCGATTTCAGCAGCGGCAATACCGAGCCGCTGGGCCGCGAAGCGCTGACCTGGATATGCAACAGCAGGTGACACAACAACGCCAGCGCCAGGCCCAGACCGCCGAAGACGATAAAGGGCGCTTGCCAACTCCAGCGCAGCGCTAGCTCCAGGGCCAGGGGCACCACCAAAATGGCCGCCAGAGAAAAACCCATGCCGATATAGGCAAGTTTTCGCCCGCGTTCGGCCTGCGGGATGATGTCGAGCATGCTTGCCATCAGCAGCGCGCCCATGGGCCCGGCAACCAAGCCGGAGAGCACAAACAGCAGAATCAGCTGCTCGGCGCTGCTGGTCAGGGCGCAGGCCATCAGCAAGGCGAAACGCAGGGTTAGAAGGATCACCAGCGCTTTTTTGCGCTGCAGACGATCCAGCCAGGGCGCGGCCAGGGCCATGCTCAGGGCCGAGGCGAGCGTGGCGCCGCCACTGATATAGCCAATATGGCTGGCTTGCATGCCGAGTTCGCGCACAATGTCTGGACCCAGAGGCATCACCATCATCAGGCTGCCGATGGAAAGCAGGTTTATCAGCATCGCCAGATGCACGGCTGCTTTCGACTGTCCTACATCATCCATGTGCATAACCGCTCTAGATTGGGCGCGGGCTGCATCTTAAGGAATGAATCAGTATTTCGCAAATGCTAATCGTTAGCGTTAGTATTGGTGTTTTTTGGACGGATGACGGCATTGCACGCCAAGGATATTTCCAAGAAGGGCGCTGCTGCTGAGGCGGCTAATTTGTCTGCAGCGGCTGTTCCCGCGACCTCAACGGATACCTCCGTGGAAGGAGAGATGTTGTCCGAGCTGGCCACGCTGTTTAGTGGCGATCTGGCGCGTTACCGCAATGTTTTTGTGGCGGCCGGTGATCCGCGCGAGGCAATCAGTGGCGCGCAATTCCTTCAACCGCAGATGCTGAGTGAATTAATGATGCGCTTCCGTCCGCAATTCGCGACGGCCGACCAGCGCGGTTTGGCATCGATTTGGGCCAATCAGTACTTTATGCGTCTGCTTCCGCCGGTGATCAGTGCGGCGCTGCTGCTGGACCAACGCATGCCGCTGCGGCTCGAACAGCTGGCGATCATTGTCGATGGCGAAGGCTTGCCGCTGGTGTTCAAACTGCCTGGGTCGTGCGAACCGCTGCCGCCGCCACAAAATCCCTTCGAGCGTTTCGCCCATCTGCTTGATGACAATCTGCAGCCGTTTATTCAGGCGCTCTGCGCCCATACCGGAGTGTCGGCGAAGGTACTCTGGAGCAATGCCGGCAACTACTTCGAGGCTTGGCTCGGGCAATTGCAAAAACGCAGCGAGCAACCTGAGCTATTGCTCGATGGTCAGCGCCTGCTAAGCGCCGCGCAACGCCCTGATGGCTCGCGCAACCCACTGTATGCGCCAATTCGCTATATCGATATCGAGCACGCAGATGGTCAGGTACGGCCCTGGCGGCAGCGTCGTTTGTGCTGCATCCGTTACGTGCTGCCAGGAGTTGAATTGTGCCCCAACTGCCCACGGCTAAAGCAGCCTCGGTAGCACTTACCATGCATCGCGCAGCAGGTCGTGGGTGGCGGCGGGGGAGGTAGTCGGTTAGATAAATGTCTGCCGAACTACACCGAGCGGGATGCGATTTTTACCCGGCAGTTGCTCCAGGTGTTGCTGCCATTCGGCGCGAGGGGTCATGGTAGGGCCGCTTTCGCCATCTCAGCAGCTGCGAGGGCAGCTTTGGCAGCTTTTGCTTCGGCTCTAAGCTTAGCCAGTGTGGGTGTCTTGCTTACAGGTTCAATTGCGCCTTTTTCAACGCTGCGAAGGCAGAGCTTGCATGACACTTGAGTAACGTCTTGGGTGCTGCTCAGGTTCAAGCCAGTGCGCCCGCATGCAACATTTTCCGGTGACGCGTAATGCTGTTGGCACGGCGGGGGCGTTAGGCGAACTGAAAGGAAGGCTCACCGCACGCCAAATGCAAACCAGCATGCGGCAGTTAGCCTCAGCGCATTACCAGTACGTTAGGGGTAAAACAGCTTCTCGCTATGGAAGGGACAGGCTGATGACGTTCACTGAATATGGAAATTCGACGGGTAAGCCGGTTGTGTATTTTCACGGCGTACCCGGTTCGCCCATAGAAGCTTCGCTGTTCGAGGGACCAGCGCGGGAGCATGGGCTGCGCGTGCTGTGTTTTGATCGATTTTCGATTGATCCATCCTTGCGCAGCGCCGCTTACTACCAGCACATCGCACGCGCGATAAATGAGGTGGTTCAGGGTGCTTCGGTCGACTTTGTCGGCTTTTCCATGGGTAGCCATGTAGCACTGGAAGTCCGTCGTTACATGCCGAGGCAGGTGGGCAGTCTGCACTTGATTTCAGCGGTTGCCCCCCTTGATCAGGGCGAGTTTCTCGATGGAATGGCCGGCAAGGCCGTCTTCACCCTCGCTAAACGGCACCCTGCATTGTTCCGGTTACTTTCGCGCTGGCAGGCGTTGTTAGCCGCGCGCGTGCCGTGCGTACTGTTGCGCATGCTGTTCGCCAGTGCTGCGGGGCATGACAGAATTCTCGTCAGTCAGCCTGAGTTCAAAATGTTCATCACATCCGTGCTGCAAGCATGCTTTGCTTGCGGCATAACGGGGTACGTCAGGGATGTTGAGCAGTTTCTGGCGTCCTGGTCAGATGGCATCTTTGACTGCGCAGTGCCTGTTCATCTATGGCACGGTACTGACGACAACTGGTCGCCCATGGCAATGTCTGACTGTCTAGCCAAGTCACTCCAGCCGCCATCGAGCGTCGAGCGCGGGCAAGGCCTTTCCCATTATTCATGCCTCTACGACGCCGTGCCGAAGATTTGCCTGCGCCTGTCCAGTGGCTGAAACAGCATTGCTCATCGAGCTGAAACGGGCACGCGTGAGTGCCCGTCAAGGTCAGTAACGCTTAGATAAACACCTGTCGTGCAACGCCGCGCGGCAGGCGGTTTTTACCCGGCAGTTGCTCGAGGTGTTGTTGCCATACGGCACGTGGGCTGAGCGTTGGCTTGGCTGTTTCAGTCGCGACCAAGGCTGCCTTGGCCGCTTTGGCGGCGGCCCTGAGTTCAGCCAGGGTGGGTGTTTTACGCACGGGTTCTGTAACGCCCTTTTCCAAGCTGCGCTGGCAGAGTTTGCATGACACCTGAGTCGTGTCTTGGGTGCTGCTCAGGTTCGAGCCAGTGCGCCCGCATGCAACATTTTCCGGTGACGCGTAATAGTGAATGGCCAACGTGTTGTCTCCTCATTTTCGGGCGCGGGATTCTACACAGCCGTGAGCATGCCGCAAGCGGCCTGGTGAAAATCAGGACAGAAGCAGGCGCAGTGTTTGGCGGCATCGCCTGTGCGCGTGAGGTGCGGGGTTGCCGATTGGTGGTCAGAGGTCGCGGAACAAGTCGTTGGCGTTAAGCAGGTCATAGGCGATCTGCGGGTTGTTCTCCAGGCCGCGGCGGATGGCGCTGGGGATGGCCTGGCGGGTTTTGCGGCAGAGGCCCGGGTGCTCATCAATCTCGATCTTGATGCCGCGCATGCTGCGCACTTCGTTATGGCCGGGCGCGACATGCACCCGAATGCCAAGTTGCGCGTGGATGCGTTGCTGGAGTTTTTCCAGATCACTCAGGCTTTGCAGATTTTCCAGGCGCTCCAGCAAGCGTTTTTCCTCGTTGCGGGTCAGCAGCAGAATGCGTGCATCGCTACCGGTTTGTTCCAGCAGCTGTTCACGCCCGCAATCGCAGGCGCCAGGAGGGCAGGGTTGACGCAAGAGGGGTGGGCTGGTCATGGGGTTCGATCATAGCCAGCCTGGCGGCTATTTGCCCATGGGCTTGGCGAGTTATGTCGATGCTCGGCTGCGGGCAAATCAAGCGCCGGCATTTGTCGGCGATGGACAAACAGCTGAATCGGTGGATAATCCGGTCAATCAACCCTTGTTAGAAGACAGCCTATCGCCATGCGCACCCTGCGTACCGCTCTGATTTGGATGCTAATGCTCGCCCTCCCGGCGCAGAGCATGGCCGCCCTCAGTATGCAGTTATGCGCGGTAACCCAGCAGAGCGGGGCGATGGCCCAGGTTGATCCGCAAATGGCGGCGCACCATCCGGGCGCGATGGTCATGGCTCAGCCTGTTGAGGCTTCGGCTCATGGCGAACATCACGCCAGCGACAACGCCAGCAAGTCCATGCCTATTGCCGATAACAGCCTGTGCAGCCTCTGCGCTTTTTGTGTTGGCACGGCGGCCCTGAGCACAGTGGTTGCCAGCAATTCTCCGTTGCAAGCGGTCGAGCCGTCCCTGGCGCGACTGGATCAGTTTGTCGGCTTTATCGGCGAAACCCCCGAAAGACCCCCACGCCTGTTTCTCGCTTAAGCCAAACCGTGCGTGACGCACCTGGCGCTGTTGTTGCCCAGGCCCGCTTAACGCGTATTTAGCTATTTGTCGGTGTTTACCTGCGCAGTGCAGGCAACGCCGCTGCACGCGAGACTCTTCGATGATGCGATTTTTCTTTGCCCGCCGGCAGGCGTTTATCTGCTTGGCATGGTTGCTGCCGGCCGGCAGCTGGGCCGAGTCGCCCGACCCGCTGGACGCCCAGGCCGCCACGCCGGCTCTGCACTATCAATCGCCGCTTAAGGCCTATCAGGGTTTTACTGAGCAGCCGCTGCACGACTGGCGCGAGGCCAATGATTTGGTCGGCCGGATCGGCGGCTGGCGCACCTATGCTCAGGAACCGTATGCCCAGGAGACCGAGACCCAGGCAACCCCGGCGCAGCAGCCCGCTGAGCCGCTGAGCAAGCCAATGGAGGCGCACCATGGCCATCACTAAAACGAGTGGCATGACCAGCCGCGTAGGGCTTGGCGTGTTGGTTGTGCTACTGAGCGGCTGCGCCAGCTTTAGCCAGGATGGCGGTTTTACTCAGGTCGAGCAGGCCAGCCAGGCGCAGTTGGACAAACAGGTGACCTGGGTGAAAACCCCGGAGCAGCGTAGTCAGGTGGCCGAGCGGGTCGCCGAGTTGCTGGCCGAGCCGCTGACGGTGGATGCCGCCGTGCAGGTTGCCTTGCTGAATAACCGCGACTTGCAGGCAAGCTTCGATGCGCTGGGTATCAGCGAGGCCGAGCGTGTGCAGGCCGGGCGTATCCCCAACCCTGGCTTTTCCTTCGGTCGTATGGAGAAGGGCGGCGAGGTGGAGTATGAGCGTGGCCTGCATATCAACCTGGCGCGGCTGATCGCCATGCCGCTGACCTCGGGTACTGAGGCCAAGCGCTTCGAGCAAGTGCAGCGGCAGACCAGCCTGGCGTTGTTCGAGTTGGCCAGCCAGACACGCAAGGCTTGGTACCGTGCGGTGACGGCGCAGGAAAGCCTGGTTTATATGCAGCAGGTTATGCAGGCGGCTGAGGTGTCGGCTGAGCTGGCCCGGCGGTTGGCCGCAGTGGGCAACTACAGCACCTTGCAGCGTGCCCAGGAGCAGAGCTTCTATGCCGATGCCGGGCTCAACCTGATCCGTGCGCAACAAGCCCGCGTGCAGAGTCGTGAGCAACTGACGCGTCTACTTGGGCTGTGGGGTGAGCAGATCGACTTCAGCCTGCCCGAGCGTCTGCCTGAGTTGCCAGCTAAGCCTGAGCAGTTGCCGGATGTCGAACGCATGGCTATGGCGCAGCGCCTTGATATCCAAGTCATGCGTCTGGACGCCGAACGCCTGGCGAAGAACCTCGGGTTGAGCAAGACCACGCGCTTTATCAATGTGCTGGAGCTGGGCGTGGCGAATAACCGCTCCAATGAAGAGCCGACCCAACGCGGTTATGAGATCAGCGTGGAGTTGCCGTTGTTCGACTGGAGCGGGGCCAAGGTGGCTAAAGCCGAGGCGCAATACCGGCAAATGCTTAACCGTGCGGCCGCCACGGCAATCAACGCGCGCTCCCAGGTACGCGAGGCCTACCTGGGTTACCAGGCCAGCCATGATATCGCCCGTCATTACCGCGACGAAGTGCTGCCGCTGCGCGCGCGGATCGCCGAGGAAAATGTTCTGCAATACAACGGCATGTTTATCAGCACCTTTGAGCTGCTCGCCGATGCCCGCAAGCAAATCCTCGCGGTCGACGGTTACCTGCAGGCGCAACGCGACTTCTGGATCGCCAAGGCGGATCTGGACATGGCCCTGTTGGGCGCGCCCAGCCTGTCACCGAGCACTCCGGCTATGGCCGCCACTGACGAGCCCGCCGGGCACTGATTAAGGACTATTCCCCATGGTTTCACGACGTGATTTCTTTCTCGGTGCCAGTGCGATTACCGCGGCTGTGGCCACCTCGGCGGTCAGCCGGGTATCCCTGGCGGGCATACCGGAGGCGGTGTCCCAGGGCAGCGCCGACACCCAGCCGCCGCTGCAACCGCAGAACGGCCGGCCCTATAACCCGGTGGTCACCCTTAATGGCTGGACCCTGCCGTGGCGCATGAACAACGGCGTCAAAGAGTTCCACCTGGTTGCAGAACCTGTGGTGCGCGAATTAGCGCCGGGCTACAAGGCCCATTTGTGGGGCTATAACGGCCAGTCACCGGGGCGGACCATCGAGGTGGTGGAGGGCGATCGGGTGCGCATCTTCGTGACTAACAAGCTGCCCGAACATACCAGCATCCATTGGCACGGCCAGCGTTTGCCCAACGGTATGGACGGCGTTGCCGGGCTGAACCAGCCGGCGATTCCGGTAGGCAAGACCTTTGTCTACGAATTTGTCGCGCGCCGGCCTGGCACCTTTATGTACCACCCGCATGCTGACGAGATGGTGCAAATGGCCATGGGCATGATGGGCTTTTGGGTGACCCACCCTAGGTTCTGTTGACGTATCAGCGGAGCCACAACAGGGTTGCAGCGAAGGCCAGCATAGACTTGAAATGACTGGCCTTTTTCTCAAAACGCGTAGCAATCCGCCGGTAATGCTTCAG
>CAMCJM010000156.1 GCA_945874835.1 Pseudomonas synxantha
ATAAAATCGACATTCAACAGGGCAATGTCGTCACGCAGGACATGATAGACCAGTTGCGGCCAGGAATGACCCGCCGACAAGTGCGGTTTATCATGGGTAACCCGCTCATTACCGACACGTTCCACGCCAATCGCTGGGATTATCTCTACAGTATCCAGCCGGGCGGCGGTAAGCGCCTGCAGGAGCGCGTCAGCATTAACTTCAACGCAGACGACCAGCTCGTGGGTTTGTCCGGTGACTTTATGCCGGGTGTGAGCCGCGACCAGGCGATTCTGGGTGAAGACAGCGGCGTTAGCGCTGCTCTCGCACGCCCCGCTGTTCAGGTCGAAGAAAAGCCTGCGGCAGGTTCGCTGCTTGAACAAATTCAGCGTGAAGTGGACGACGTCAAAGTAGTACCGATACCGGTGCCAGAGCCCCTGGAAAGCACACCGCAGTAATATTCTGTGAATAAAAAAGCCCAGACTTGTCTGGGCTTTTTTATTTGCGCAAAAAAACAATACGCTATCTTTCTGCCTCGTCCGTGCGTGCTTGTGCGGCTTTTGCGGCACGCTGTTTACGCACCTCTTTAGGGTCGGCAATCAGCGGACGGTAGATTTCAACCCGCTCACCGTCTTCCAGTAAACGCTCATCCGGCTTGCTCACCGCCTTACCAAAAATCCCCAATGGACAGTGCGCTAGGTCCAGACCAGGAAAATGCACCTGCATACCAGATTGCAGAGCCGCCTGGCGCACGGTAGTGCCGTGCGGCACGCTCAGGCGAAGTATTTTTTGCTTTTCGGCCAGGGCATAAACAACCTCAACGACGATATTGGGCTTATCCATAGAGCTGCTTGGCCCTCTGACAAAACGCATCAACCAAGGTGTTGGTTGCTTGATTAAACAGCGGCCCAAGGGTGGCGCGCACCAATGGCCCGGCATAATCAAACGTCAGATCCAGGCTGATTTTGCAGGCCTTATCGCCGAGCGCCTTGAACTGCCAGTGGCCGTAGAGCTGAGAAAACGGCCCCTCGACCAGGCTCAACTTAATCAACTCGCCTGGCACCAGCGTATTAGCGGTGACAAACCGTTGACTCAGGCCACCCTTAGCAATTTCAAGGCGGGCACGCATGTGGGTCTCACTCACCTCCAGCACCTCACTGGCCGCACACCAAGGCAGGAACTGCGGATAACTCGCGACATCGTTAACCAAGTCAAACAGCGCACGAGCCGGATAAGGCAGCAGCGCAGAACGCTGAATATGAGTACTCATTTAACAATCACTTGTTTAAACGGGCCGCCGAGCATCACTTGCTCAACTCAGCGATAAACACGATCAGCACACCAATGGGTGCAACAACACGAATAAGCCAGTAGACAACACTAAACAGCAGTGGACTTTTCATCGCCAACTCGTCGCGCACCACTTCGCGCTTGAGCACCCAGCCCGCAAAAATCGCAAAGGCCAAGCCACCCAGCGGCAGAAGAATGCGACTGGTCAAATAATCGATGGTGTCAAAGAAGTTTCGACCGCCTTCAGCGCCCCACTGGAACAGATGGAAGCCATCATCAGCGAAGACAAAAAACTTGGCTTCAGCACCCAGGTTGAAAGATAAAACCGTCCCCATGCCCACCACCCAGCACAACAGGGCGAGCACGCTGGTCACGAGCACTCGGCTGCGCTGGGTGCGCTCAACCAGATAAGCAACCGCAGGCTCCAGCATTGAAATGGATGACGTCCAGGCAGCGATCAGCACCAGCACAAAGAACACCGTGCCCATCAACTGTCCGAAGGCAATGTTGCCGAACGCCACAGGCAAGGTGACAAACATAAGTCCAGGCCCAGCGCCGGGCTCAAGGCCCGCAGCAAAAACAATCGGAAAGAGCGCTAAGCCGGCAGTCAACGCCACCAAGGTGTCGAGAATGCCAACAGTCAAAATCGTACCGCCAATCGATGCGTTTTTCGGCATATAGGCGCCGTACACCATGATAGCGCCCACACCGACACTCAGCGTGAAGAAAGCATGCCCCATGGCGGCTAGCACGCCATCCAGCAATCGCTCCGGCTGGAAATCAAAGAGAAAATGGAAACCCTGCATAAAGTGGCCGGTGGTCATGCTGTAAGCCAGCAACACCAGCAGCAACACAAATAGCAGCGGCATCATGACCCGCAAACAGCGTTCAAGCCCAGCCACCACACCACGGGCGATGACAAAAGCGGTGATCACCATAAACAGCGTATGCCAGAGCGTCAGACGCACTGGATCAGCCGTCAGCGCGCCAAAAGCTGCGCCTGCTGCACCACCGCTGACACCGGTAAACTCACCGCTGCCCATACTCAAGATGTAGTCAAAAGACCACCCCGCCACCACGCTGTAAAAAGACAAAATCAGCAAGGCGGCGATCATGCCCATGAGCGCCGCCCAAGACCACTTAGGCGAGGCGCCCGAGTCAATCGCCAGCGTTCTGAGCGCATTCACCGGACTCTGGCGACCACGCCGACCAATCAGCGTCTCAGCCAACATGATCGGCAAGCCCACCATAAAGATGCACACCAGGTACATCATCACGAATGCACCGCCGCCATACATGCCCGTCATGTAGGGGAACTTCCAGATATTGCCCAAACCCACGGCTGAGCCAGTTGCCGCCAGAATAAAAACCCAGCGACTGGCCCACGCGCCGTGTATTGAAACCTTGTCGTTCGCCATGCTTGGCTAATCCGCTTTACGAAAAAATGATCGTGCATTGTCGAGGATTCACCAGAACGGCTCAAGCACAGCCGCCAACCTGCGTAAATCCATACGCGTTTTGCCGCATTGCACGCATAGCGCATAGCGCATTGCACGCATAGCGCATAGGCTGCCGACTCCCTATAATGCGCGCCCTATGGCTAAACAAAAGAAACACCCGCAAGGCACCATCGCGCAAAACAAGAAGGCGATGCATGACTACTTTGTCGAATCCCGCTTTGAGGCAGGCTTGGTCCTGTCTGGTTGGGAAGTGAAGAGTCTGCGCGCTGGCAAGGCCCAACTGGTCGACAGCTACGTACTGCTCAAAGACGGTGAGGCCTGGCTGATGGGCTGCCACATTACCCCCCTGAAAACCGCCAGCACCCACGTGATAGCGGACCCTACCCGCACGCGTAAGCTGCTGCTCAACAAGCGCGAACTGGACAAGTTGTTCGGTGCCGTACAGCAGAAAGGCTATGCCTGCGTGGCCATGTCGATTTACTGGAAGGCGCATCTGATCAAATGCGAAATAGCCCTGGCCAAGGGCAAGAAGGACTTCGACAAGCGCCACACCGAGAAAGAGCGTGACGCCGATCGCGAAGTGCAGCGCGCCATGCGCAGCAAAGGCAAAGACGAGTAACAGCACAGAATGAAAACGCCCTGCAAATCGGGGCGTTTTCATTTCAGCAGATTGATTAGCGTAATTCGCTAAATGCCAGCTTCACACCCAACCCCACCAACACGACGCCCATCAGCCGATCAAACCAATGCCCCAGCCGTGAAAACCCTGCACGCACCCGCTTATGGCTGAATAACTGTGCAACCAAGCAAAACCACAGCGCCGTGGCCAACGCCAGATAAACACCGTAGCCGGCCTGCACAGGCAGCGGCGTGTGCGGGTTAATCACCACCGTGAACAACGACAGAAAGAACAACGTCGCCTTGGGATTTAGACCATTAGTCACAAAGCCGGCTGTAAAGGCCGCGCGAGCCGTACGCGCACCCTCAAAACGATTCAACTCAGCCTCGCCAGCACTGACCGGCTTAGCCCGCAATGCTTTGATCCCGATGTACACCAAGTACGCCGCCGCCAGCCATTTCAAAGCATTGAACAACACAATCGACTGCGACACGATTAAGCCAATACCCAGCAACGAATAGGCCACGTGAATAAAAATCCCGCAGCCCACACCCAGTGCACTGAATACACCCGCACGCCGCCCGTGCGCCACGCTCTCACGCACCACAATGGCAAAGTCAGGCCCCGGGCTGGCTACAGCCAACAGATGAATCAGGGCGACGGTAAAAAACTCAGGCCAGTACATGAACGCTCCGCAACAGTAGATGATTTGTTAGGCTGATCACTCTACCCCTCGCCTCAACCAGCAGGACAGATACAGCTGATGCGTAACAGTCTCCGCGCCGCCTTCCTTGATCACAGCTCGCTCGACCTGGGCGATTTGGATTTATCCAGCCTGCACGCTTGTTTTGCGCAGTTGCACCTCTACCCCAACAGCACGGTGGCGCAGGTTATCGAGCGCCTGCAGGGTGTTGAGGTGGCCATCAGCAACAAAGTCCCGCTGACAGCCGAAGTCTTCGCCACCTGCCCGCAGCTGAAGCTGATTCTAGTGGCGGCCACCGGCACCAATCCGATTGACCTTGAGGCCGCGCGCGCTCACGGCATCGTGGTGGCTAATTGTCAGGGTTATGGCACGCCGTCGGTGGCGCAACACACGTTGATGCTGCTTCTGGCGCTGGCCACACGCCTGAGCGAATACCAGCAGGACGTGCGCACCGGGCGCTGGCAGCAGGCCCAACAGTTCTGTCTACTGGATCACCCGATCGTCGAGCTGCACGGCAAAACCCTTGGCCTACTCGGCCATGGCGAGTTGGGCAGCGCTGTTGCCCGCCTGGCAGAAGCCTTTGGCATGCGCGTGCTATTGGGACAACTACCTGGCAGACCTCCCCGCGCAGACCGCGTGCCGCTGGACGAATTGCTGGCACAGGTCGATGCGCTAAGCCTGCACTGCCCGCTGAATGAACACACCCACCACCTGATCAGCAGCCGCGAACTCAGCCTGATGAAGCCATCAGCCTTTCTTATCAATACCGCACGCGGCGGTTTGATTGATGAGCACGCCCTGGCCGATGCGCTTCGCGCCGGACATTTGGGCGGTGCAGCCACTGACGTACTAAGCCAGGAGCCGCCAAAAGACGGCAACCCACTGCTAGCCCGCGATATCCCCCATCTGATCATCACGCCGCATAGCGCCTGGGGCAGCCGGGAGGCAAGGCAACGAATCGTTGGCCAATTGGTGGAAAATGCTCACGCATTCTGCAATGGCGCGGCCATACGGGTCGTCAATTAGAGCCTGCTAACACCGCACTCGGTTTGCGCTGAAACGCCATCACGCCCTACTCTACGCGACTTTTTTCAAGGAGCGCTTATGGACCCGCGAAGCGAAGTACTGCTGCGCCAAGCCGAACTGTTCAGCGGCCCGCTGCTGCTTGCCGGGCTGCCTGCGGATGATCTGCTCAGCCACTTACCCTCCGCCCACGGCTGGAGTTGGCACGCCGGGGAGCACGCACTAGTCGCGAGCCGCTTCGCACAACGCTGCCACTTTGGCACACAGCCAGGTGAGCGTGAATTCCAGGCGGCCGTGGTCTTTCTGCCCAAATCGCGCGAACTGACCGACTACCTGCTCAATGCACTGGCGGCAAGGCTGGCGGGCCGCGAGCTGTTTTTGGTCGGCGAAAAACGGGCTGGTATAGAGCGCGCAGCCAAACAACTGGGCGCATTTGGGCAGACGCGCAAGCTTGACAGTGCGCGCCACTGCCAGCTCTGGCAAGTGCGTATTGAGCACGCGCCCGCTGTGCCGGATCTGCATAGCCTGGCGCAACGCTATCAACTGCAACTGCCCGACGGCCCGCTCAACGTGCTGAGCCTGCCCGGCGTTTTCAGCCACGGCCGCCTAGATGTCGGCAGCGCCCTGCTGCTTGAACACCTTAATGACTTGCCGAGCGGACATATTCTCGATTTCGGCTGCGGCGCGGGCGTGCTCGGCGCGGCGCTGAAACGCCGCTACCCGGACAGCCAAGTTACGCTTCTCGATGTCGATGCCTTTGCTGTCGAAAGCAGCCGCCTGACCCTGGCCGCCAATGACCTGCAGGCCGAGGTCATCAGTGGTGACGGGATTGACGCCGCGCCCTCGGGCCTGAGCGCCATCCTCAGCAACCCACCCTTTCATCAGGGCATACACACGCACTACCAGGCCACCGAACACCTGCTGCGTCAGGCCAGTCAGCACCTGGCCAGCAAAGGCGAGTTGCGCCTGGTGGCCAACAGCTTTCTCAAATACCCACCGCTGATCGAGCAACACCTAGGCCCATGCCGGACTCTGATAGATGCCAAAGGCTTTCGCATCTATCGCGCCCTTAAAGGCTAAACCAATGCTTGCCCCAGAGTTTCTGCGCGGGCAGAATGCGCCCGTCCTAGGGGAGTAGTCTCCCGCGAGCGCCCGCTTGCCCGGCACGCGTCAACATACTTGCTCAGCAGAGCATGGTGCGTGCGACCCAAGGCCCACTCTGTTGTGGCCTGCGGTTTGACAAGACCTATGACACGCACACCTTACCCGGGGCGGGAAGGCTGTACGTGTCATAGCCGTGTCGACCCGCCCCTTTAGGAAGCCTGATGCTCGAATCCCTTCTTGTTCCAACTTTCATCGTTGCCTTGGCTGAAATTGGCGACAAAACACAGTTGCTCGCCCTGCTGCTTGCAGCCCGTTTCCGCAAGCCATGGCCCATTATCTGGGGCATCGTCGTCGCCACACTGGCCAACCATTTTGCCGCTGGCGCTATTGGCAACTGGGTCGCCGGGTTCTTCTCGCCCGCCACCTTGAGTTGGATTCTGGCCGCCAGCTTTATCGCCGTGGCGCTCTGGGCGCTGATCCCCGACAAACTGGATGACGACGAGAACTCGAGCTTCCGGCGCTACGGCCCTTTTCTGACCACGCTGATCGCATTTTTCCTCGCCGAGATGGGTGACAAGACGCAAGTGGCCACTGTCATGCTCGCAGCCCAATACCCGCACTTCATCATGGTGGTGATCGGCACCACCTTAGGCATGCTAATTGCCAACGTACCCGTGGTGCTGGCAGGTAACTTTGCCGCCGAGCGCCTTCCCCTGACATTGATTCGCCGGCTGGCCGCCGCTGCGTTCGCGGCACTGGCCCTTTACGCAGGCTATCAAGCCATGAAACTCAGCGGCCTGCTGTGATCGGTATTTGACGCCAGCGCCTCAGCGCTTCGGCCAATACGCCCACTCCGAGACGGCTGCTAAAGTGCGCAACAACTTGCCACTCAGCCGTCAGGGAGACACGAATGTCATTGGAAGAACGCAAGAAACGAGTTCGCCACCATATCGACCTGTCATGGAATCGAGGTCGCACCGCGCTGGTCGAGCAACTCCACAGCCCGGACTTCCTCTATAAAAGCTCGTTCATCGGCCAGCCACTCAACAGCGCGGCGTTCAGCCAAATGGTGTTGCAGATACGTGACGCCATGCCTGACCTGCAGGTCGTGGTTGAAGAATGCATAGCCGAAGACTTCAAAGTGGTGACCTGGAGCACGCTCATCGGCACCATCCAGAAGCCGGCCTTGGGCTACCCGCCCAGCGACAAGGTGCTGAGCATTTCCGCCATGGCCTTTTGGACGCTCACGCCGAGCCACGAAATCCAGGAAATCTGCACCATGTTCGACATGGAAAGCTTGCGCGCTCAACTCGGGCTTGCCAGCCAACCCTACGCAGAAAAAGCTCTGCCCTAAAACCGCGCGCCAAAAAAAGCCCCGCTGGTTAGCACAATGCTGTTCACTTAAGCGGAGCAGCTTTGCGGTCAACTGGGTAGCGGGTCTTGGACATCTTCACCGTCCTGGGTGTCGATGGCCTGGGCCGCTTTTTTATGAATAGCAGGCCGATACTGCCGCGTAAATCCGCCAACCGTCGGGGCG
>CAMCJM010000157.1 GCA_945874835.1 Pseudomonas synxantha
GATTGACTTGGGGGTAGAGGCGATGTTGTGAGTCAGTTCCAGTGCTCGAGCGAGACGCATAAAAAATCCGATGCCAATACAGGCATCGGATTTTGATTTCTTGCGGCCAAAGGTCAAGCAGGGAGGCTTAACTGATCGGCATTAGGCCATTGGCCGCCGTTTTTTATTGCCAGGGTGGTTACTTGACGCCGACGCCGTAGAACGAGTTCAGCGCGAACGGGCTGATTTTGAAGTCCACGACTTTCTTGCTCATCGGCTGGTAGACCGTGGAGTGGGCGATCGGGGTGATCGGTACTTCACGCTTGAGGATTACCTGAGCCTGCTTGTACAGCTCGGTGCGCTCGGCGGTGTCGGTCACGCGCTTGGCGGACTTGACCAGCTTGTCGTAGTCGGCATCACACCACTTGGAGAAGTTGTTGCCGTCGACTGCGTCGCAGCCGTACAGGGTGCCCAGCCAGTTGTCCGGGTCACCGTTGTCGCCGCTCCAGCCGATCAGCATGGCGTCGTGTTCGCCGGCCTTGGCACGCTTGAGGTATTCGCCCCATTCGTAGCTGACGATCTTGGCTTTGATGCCGACCTTGGCCCAGTCGCTTTGCAGCATTTCGGCCATCAGCTTGGCGTTGGGGTTGTACGGACGCTGCACGGGCATGGCCCACAGGGTGATTTCGGTGCCTTCCTTGACGCCGGCGGCCTTGAGCAGTTCCTTGGCTTTTTCCGGGTCGTAGGCCGGATCTTTGATGCTGTCGTCATAGGACCACTGGGGCGGCGGCATACCGTTGACCGCCAGTTGGCCAGCGCTCTGGTAGACCGCGTCGATAATCCCTTGTTTGTTCACCGCCATGTCCAGCGCCTGGCGCACTTCGAGTTTATCGAACGGCGGGTGGGTGACGTTGTAAGCGATATAGCCGACGTTGAAGCCGGCCTGCTCGGGCATGTCCAGGTTCGGGTCTTTTTTCAGCGCATCCAGATCCGCCGGACGTGGGAACAGGGTGACCTGGCATTCGCCGGCCTTGAGCTTCTGCATGCGCACCGAGGCGTCGGTGTTGATGGCGAAGATCAGGTTGTCGATTTTCACCTCATCTGGTTGCCAGTATTCCTTGTTGCCCTTGAAGCGGATCACCGCGTCCTTCTGGTAGCGGCTGAACACGAAAGGGCCGGTGCCGATAGGCTTCTGGTTGATGTCAGCGGCTTTGCCGGCCTTGAGCAGATTGCCTGCGTATTCGACGGACTGGATCGAGGCGAAGCTCATCGCCAAGTTCTGGATAAATGCAGCGTCGACTTCGTTGAGGCTGAACTTGACGGTCATGTCGTCGAGTTTTTCGATCTTGGCGATGTTCGCGTCCATACCCATATCGGTGAAGTAGGGGAATTCCGACGGGTAGGCTTTGCGGAACGGATGGTCCTTGTCGAGCATGCGCTGGAAGGTGAACAGCACGTCATCGGCGTTGAAGGTGCGGCTCGGCGTGAAGTATTCGGTTGTATGGAACTTCACGTTCGGGCGCAGGTGAAAGGTGTAGCTCAGGCCGTCTTCACTGATGTCCCACTTCTCGGCCAGGCCGGGGATGACTGCAGTGCCGCCACGCTCGAACTGGCTCAGGCGGTTGAACACGGTTTCCGCTGCAGCATCGAAATCGGTGCCGGTGGTGTACAGGCCAGGGTCGAATCCGGCGGGGCTGCCTTCGGAGCAGAACACCAGGTTGCCGGCGGCGCTGGCAAGTGGTGTGCTGGCGATCAGCCCAGCGGCGAGTAAAGCCTGGATGACGGCGTTCTTACGCATAGTGACCTCATAGTTATTGTGGTTGTGATCCTGAGGGGCCTCTTGTGGAGACCTTGGGAGAAGCTATGCAGGGCGTATGCCGTAGGCAAGGGGCATGTCGCAGAGAGAACGGTAATGGCGACGCAACAGTATGTGGGTGTCGCATATCTATAAAAGTGCGAGAAAAACATAGCAAAGCGCCGCTATCGTCGGATAACGGCGCTGCTGCTGTTTGTAGCAGTTGATGCTTCTATCTGGGGCCTGCTCAAAGTTTTGCGAGCTAGAGCCATGCAAGGCGCTACGTTAGTAACAGCCTCCGGCTGATCAAGGCAGACGAGGCACGTAGCGCAGCGCAGTAACAGCCGTAGGCTGACCCACAGGGTGAGCGCAGCGAATCAAGCGGGCTGGGCGCGCGCGCGAGTGTACGGGCTATACATGAGCATTTCGGGTCGCGCTAACGCGCGTTAGCCGCGCGCGGCCTTCCGAGCCTGTTTTTAACGCAGCAGGGTCGACGTTCAGCAAACTTTTCGCTGGTCCTCAAGGCATCTGCACTTCAATCACGCCGTCAGCATTAATGCTGACCTGACTGCTGCCCGCTTCAATGTCCGGCGTCACCGCTGCGTCCATCATGGCTGCGCCTTTCATGGCTTCCATGCGCATCGGTGCCGGGTGATTGAAGCCGCCGCTGTTGAGATCCAGTCGGACTAACTTGTAATCGCTGCCGCCAAGGGCCTGGGTAGCCAGTTCGGCGCGTGCTTTGAACGCGGTCACGGCATCGTTGAGCAGGGCGTCTTCCTGAGCCTTGCGCGTGGTGGGGGCAATGCTGAAGCTCATGCTGCCCATGTTCAGGCTCTGCAGCAGTTCGCCGGTCAGCTTCGACAGTGCCGCAAAATCGGTGCTTTCCAGGCGTAACTCGGCGCGCTCACGCCAGGCGCTGATCTGCGGGCCTTTTTGCTTCGCGGTGGGTTCGGCGTAAATCGGGTAGCTGTGACGGTTGCCCGACGTCACGCTGATGCCTTTGACCTTTCTCGCCTGGGCGATGCCAGCGTTCAGCGTTTGACTGATTTGCCCGGCGAGGGCGGCGGGGTCATTGCCCTGAGCCTCGCTGTAGAGCGTTACGTGCATCAGGTCATGGGCGATGTCCTGGCTGACTTCGGCGCGTAGCGCAACCTGGTTGTAACGCGGCTCGGCGGCCACTGCTGCGGCACTGAACAGGGTGCACGCGCTGAGCAACAGTGCGCTGGCGAATGGGGATTTAGGCGACATGGCAACTCCTTAAGTGAGGTGCGCATCGGTGGATGCGCGGCATTCCAGGGTGTAGACGAAGGCATCTGACCAAACGGGTTAAGCCAAGTTGCAATTGGCTGTTTATTGGCAATGCTGCGGCGCGTTGCCGCAGTTTGGCCGGTGGTGCGTTGGTTATACTCCTGCAGCTCATGTAACGGGCGATCATGCACCCTGGAGATCCTATGCTCGCACCTGTTCAGCTGCTGTCGGCGAGCCGGCAAAACCTCTGGCGATTAACCCTGATCCGCATCTTGGTGCTGGCTGCTCAAGCGGGCTCCGTGGGCTTGGCGTACAAGTCGGGTACGTTGCCGTTGCCCTGGCTTGAACTGAGCGTGACGCTGGGTATTTCGCTGGTGGTGTGCCTGCTGATGGCAATTCGCCTGCGTGGGCCGTGGCCGGTAACCGAGCTTGAATACGCTGTGCAGTTAGCCTGCGACCTGATCATCCACAGTTTGCTGCTGTATTACTCCGGTGGCTCGACCAATCCCTTTGTTTCTTACTACCTGGTGCCGCTGACGATTGCAGCGGCGACGTTGCCCTGGCTGTACACCATCACCCTCTCCGGACTGGCCTTGGGCGGTTACACCTTTTTGCTGGTCTGGTCGCATCCGCTCGATTTGCCCGCCGGGCCGCGAGAGGTGCTGTTGATTTACGGCATGTGGCTGAGTTTTGCCTTGGCGGCCGGGCTGATCACCTTCTTCGTGGCCAAGATGGCCGAAGAGTTGCGCCGTCAGGATGAGTTGCGCGCCGAGCGGCGCGAGGAGGGCTTGCGTGATCAACAACTGCTGGCCGTGGCGACGCAGGCCGCGGGTGCGGCGCACGAGTTGGGCACGCCATTGGCGACCATGAGTGTGTTGATCAAAGAATTGCGCCGCGAGCATCAGGAGCCGACCTTGCAGGAGGATCTGGCGGTGCTGCAGGAGCAGGTCAAGCTGTGCAAGCAAACCCTGCAGCAGTTGGTGCGGGCCGCCGAGGCGGATCGGCGTCAGGCCGTGGTCGAGATGTCTTCGGTGGAGTGGCTGGAAACCACCCTCAACCGCTGGCATCTGATGCGTCCGGAGGCCAGTTATCGCTATCAATGCCTGGGGCGTGGTGCGCCGCCGCGCATGATGCCGCCGGCCGATCTGACCCAGGCGTTACTTAACCTGCTCAACAACGCCGCCGATGCCTGCCCGGAGAAACTGGATATCCGCCTGGATTGGGATCACCAGTGGCTGCGTCTGAGTATTCGCGACTTTGGTGCCGGTGTGCCGCTGGCCATTGCCGAACAACTCGGGCGGGCGTTTTTCACCACCAAGGGCAAAGGCTTTGGCTTGGGCTTGTTCCTCAGTCAAGCCAGCGTCACCCGTGCGGGTGGCACCGTTAAACTGTATAACCACGAAGAAGGCGGTACGCTCACCGAGCTGAAACTGCCGCGCGCCTATGGCCGAGCCTAAGGAAGTTACCGAATGAGTGATGAAGTGCTGTTCGAAGGTGAAGATCAGCCTCACCTGTTGCTGGTCGATGACGACCCGACCTTTACCCGCGTTATGGCACGGGCCATGAGCCGCCGTGGCTTGCGAGTGTCTACCGCCGGTTCTGCGGAAGAAGGCCTGGCCCTGGCCGAGCAGGATGTGCCGGACTACGCCGTGGTTGACCTGAAAATGAACGGCGACTCTGGCCTGGTGCTGCTGCCTAAGTTGCTGGAGTTGGATGCAGAAATGCGTGTGGTCATCCTCACTGGCTATTCGAGCATTGCCACGGCGGTGGAGGCGATCAAGCGCGGTGCCTGCAACTACCTGTGCAAGCCGGCGGATGCTGACGATGTACTGGCCGCACTGCTGACCCAGCATGCCGATCTGGAAAGTTTGGTGCCGGACAACCCGATGTCGGTGGACCGCCTGCAGTGGGAGCACATTCAGCGCGTGCTCAGCGAGCATGAAGGCAATATCTCCGCCACGGCTCGCGCACTCGGCATGCACCGGCGCACCTTGCAGCGCAAACTGCAGAAGCGTCCGGTGCGTCGCTAAACGAATGACCCATCAGCCCGGCTGACGCCTCAACAATGTGCTCGCTGAAAGCCTGCCGGAAGCTTTCTGGCGCACAGCCTTGTTACCATCAGCCCCTCTCTGATCCGCCAGTGGGGGCTTCATGCTCGCGGTTGTGCAACAAACCATCCGCGTCACCGCTCCAGTCTTTTCGATGTTGTTTCTCGGCGTGCTGCTCAAACGCCTGGGGTTGATTGATGGAGCCTTTATCAACACGGCGTCGGCCCTGGTGTTTCGCGGCACACTGCCGACCTTGTTGTTTCTCGGGATTGTCCAGGCCGACCTGAGCACCGCATTAAAGCCCGCGCTGTTGCTGTATTTCGTGCTGGCGACGCTGGGCTGTTTTCTGTTGGCGTGGGGCTGGGCGATTTTGCGCTGCCCGGAGGCGGATCGCGGCATTTACACCCAGGGCGCGTTTCGCGGTAACAACGGCATCATCGGCCTGGCGCTGGCCACCAGCATGTACGGTGATTACGGCCTGTCGGTCGGCGCGGTGCTTGGTGGGGTGGTGATCCTCAGTTACAACACGCTGTCGGCGATTATCCTGGCCATCTACAGCCCGCAGGCGAAAACAGATGTCTGGAGCCTGAGCAAAAGCATCCTCAGTAATCCGTTGATCATCGGCGTGTTGGCCGCCATTCCGTTTGCGCTGTGGCAGATTGCCCTGCCTGACTGGCTGCTGACCTCGGCTGAGTATTTTGCGCAGATGAGCCTGCCGTTGGCGTTGATCTGCATCGGCGGCACCTTGACCCTGGAATCGCTGCGCCAAAGCAGTGGCATGGCGATCAGCTCAAGCCTGATGAAGGTGTTCTGGCTGCCGCTGGTGGCCACCCTGGGCGCTTGGCTGTGGGGTTTTCGTGGGGCCGATCTGGCGATTCTCTTTCTGTATTTCGCCAGCCCCACGGCGGCGGCCAGTTTCGTTATGGCCAAAGCCGTGGGCGGCAATCACCAGTTGGCGGCCGCGATCATCGTGCTAAGTACCTTGGCAACGGTGGTCACCACTAATCTGGGGTTGTTTGTGCTGCAGTGGGCGGGGTGGATCTAGCGCCACGCCCAGGGTTTGGTCGTTGGGCTTCGCTGCGCTCAACACCAACCTACTGCTCGTTGTCGCAGTCGGTCTCCCGTAGGTTGGGTTGAGGAGCTTGCGACGAAGCCCAACGGTTGCCAGCAATCAGCCAGGCCGCCGCCGGTGCCGAGCAACGGGCCTCACGACCAACACCAACTTACCGCTGGTAATCGTCGATCACGTCCTGCGCTGCACGGAAGGCGTCGATGGAGGCCGGCACGCCAGCGTAAACGGCGCAATGCAGCAGTGTTTCGCGGATTTCCTCAACGCTGCAGCCGTTGTTCAATGCGCCACGTACATGGCCTTTGAGTTCCTGCGGGCATTTAAGGGCGGTCAATGCGGCCAGGGTGATCAGGCTGCGGGTTTTGCGATCAAGCCCCTCGCGGGTCCACACGCCGCCCCAGGCGTGCTCATTGACGAAATCCTGCAGTGGCTGGCTGAACGCGGTGGCATTGTCCAAGGCGCGGTCGACAAACGCGTCGCCCATCACCTCGCGGCGTACCTTCAATCCACGGGCATGGTTGTCACTCATGTTAGAGCACCTGTGTGCGTTGCTTCTGCCAGGCGCGACCGGCAATCACTAGCAGTGTGACGGCAGTCAGCGGCAGGGCATAACCGAGCATCGCGTCACCGAACACCTCGGCGAATGGGCGGCCGGTCGACGACAGTACCAGGTAGACCGTATAGGCCACGTAGTAGGCGAGGAACAGCAGGCCTTCCCAGCGATTGATACGGTAACCGGCGAAGAAGATCGGCAGGCAGGCCACGGCCACGGCGATCATGACCGGGAAGTCGAAGGCCAGTGCATTAGCCGCCACACTCATGGCTTGTGGCGAAACCATTGAGGCCAGGCCCAGTACGCAGAGCAGGTTGAAGATGTTGCTGCCGACAATGTTGCCCACCGCGATATCGCGCTCGCCTTTCAAGGCGGCCATGATCGAGGTGGCCAGCTCTGGTAGCGATGTGCCGATGGCAACGACGGTTAGGCCAATCACCAGTTCCGAAATACCCCAGGCGCGTGCCATGGTGACGGCGCTGTCGACCAGGAAGTTAGAACCCGTGACCAGCAGAACCAGGCCAGCAATGATCAGCCCCAGATTAATCACCCAGGCATAAGGTTTGGCGGGTTCATCAAGGCCAAACTCTTTAGCAAACTCATCGTCTTCCCCTGCGTTCTTGTCGCGCAGCGAGCTGATAATCAAAAAGCCCGTATAGCTGACTATGCCGCCAAGCAGAATGAAGCCGTCCAGACGGCTGAGGCTGCCGTCCCAGGCCAAGGCGTAAACCACCAGGCTGGCACCGATCATGATGGGGACGTCCAGGCGAATCAGCTGGCGCGAGACAATCAGTGGCGCAACCAAGGCCGTCATGCCGAGAATCAGCAAAATATTCGCAATGTTGCTGCCAATTACGTTGCCGATCGCCAGATCACCGCTGTTGTTAAAGGCTGCCTGCACGCTCACGGCCGTTTCCGGTGCGCTGGTGCCGAAGGCCACCACGGTCAGGCCGATAATCAGTGGCGGAATGCCAAACTGGGCAGCGAGTTTGGCCGCACCGCGCACCAGAACTTCTGCGCC
>CAMCJM010000158.1 GCA_945874835.1 Pseudomonas synxantha
GACTCGGGATATCACCGACTACATCGTGGGCTTCTACAACAGCACCCGCCTGCATTCAAAACTGGGCTACCGACCACCCTCCGTCTTTGAGCGGGAATCGGTCGATAAAACACCTATCTTGGTGTCCGGGAAAACTTGACCACTACAAATCATGGGTTTATTCATTGCAAGGAGTCCTCTTCTAAGGACCGCCTACGACCGGCTGCGCGTCGGAAAAACTGCGTTGAGAACGGCTTCGAAATGCTCATTTACAACTCGTAAACTCCGCTTTCTCAGCCGTTCTCGCCTGGTTTTTCTCTAGCTCGCACGCCCGTAAGCTGGCCCTTGTTAATTGAAGTGGGCTGCCCTTGGGAGAGCGGGCTTGCGGGTCAGGAAACCCTGAACCCGCTCACCCAAGGGGTGCCGTAACCTGCGGTCACTGCACCAACGCCGCGCCCGCGCGGCTGGTTTGTTGCGTAAAGCGGTTGTTGCTCGATGGGTCTTGCTGCGCTCAACCTGCGCGGCCCGCTCCATCCTAAGCGCTGCATGCACTGCAGGCTTTTGTGGGAGGGGCTTTAGCCGCGACAGCGCTTCGCGGCTAAAGCCCCTCCCACAGAGTTAAACAGATCCAAAAAGGGGGCTGATCCTGCGATCAGCCCCTGGGTGTTACTTAGCCGTTGCTTGGGAAGGCGAACTGCGCCGCTTCGTGCGAAGCGCGCTGCGGCCAGCGCTGGGTGATGGCTTTTTTGCGGGTGTAGAAGCGCACACCGTCCGGGCCATAGGCGTGCAGGTCACCGAACAGCGAGCGCTTCCAGCCGCCGAAGCTATGGTAGCTGACCGGTACTGGCAGCGGTACGTTGACGCCGACCATGCCCACTTCGATTTCGTCGCAGAACAGACGCGCCGCTTCACCGTCGCGGGTGAAGATGCAGGTGCCGTTGCCGTATTCGTGGTCGTTGATCAGCTGCATGGCGGCTTCCAGGCTGCCGACGCGGACGATGCACAGCACGGGGCCGAAGATTTCGTCGGTGTAGATGGTCATCTCCGGGGTCACCTTGTCGAACAGCGTGCCGCCAACGAAGTAACCGTCTTCATGACCGGCCACGACCAGATCACGGCCGTCGACCACAAGGCGTGCGCCCTGGGCCACACCGGCGTCGATGTAGCCTTTGACCTTGTCACGCGCCGCAGCGGTAACCAGTGGGCCCATGTCCAGGCCGCACTGGGTGCCGGCACCGATTTTCAGGGCTTTGATCTGCGGAGTGAGCTTCTCAACCAGCGCGTCAGCGATCTGGTCGCCCACACACACGGCCACGGAGATGGCCATGCAGCGCTCGCCGCAGGAACCGTAGGCCGCGCCCATCAGTGCGCTGACGGCGTTGTCCAGGTCGGCATCGGGCATCAGCACGGCGTGGTTTTTCGCGCCGCCCAGAGCCTGGACGCGCTTACCGCGTTTGGTGCCTTCGCTGTAGATGTATTCGGCAATCGGCGTGGAGCCAACAAAGCTCAGGGCTTTGACGTCCGGCGATTCGATCAGGCCGTCTACGGCTTCTTTGTCGCCATGGACAACGCTGAGCACGCCTTTCGGCAGGCCGGCTTCGATCAGCAATTGGGCGATGTACAGGGTGGAGCTGGGGTCGCGCTCGGACGGCTTCAAGATAAAGCAGTTGCCGCAGACGATGGCCAGCGGGTACATCCACAGCGGCACCATGGCCGGGAAGTTGAACGGGGTGATGCCGGCAACCACGCCCAGCGGCTGCATGTCGCTCCAGGCGTCGATGTTCGGGCCGACGTTGCGGCTGTATTCGCCTTTGAGGATTTCCGGGGCGGCGCAGGCGAATTCGACGTTTTCAATGCCGCGCTTGAGTTCGCCCACGGCGTCTTCGATGGTTTTGCCGTGTTCTTCGCTGATCAGCTTGGCGATGGTGGCTTCGTGCTGCTCCAGCAGTTGCTTGAAGCGGAACATGATCTGCGCACGCTTGGCCGGCGGGGTGTTGCGCCAGGCCGGGAAGGCGGCCTTGGCCGAGTCGATGACCAGTTGCAGGGTAGCGCGGTCGGCCAGCGCCACTTGCTTGCTGACGGCACCGATGGCCGGGTTGAAGACGTCTGCCGTGCGGCCGGTGCCGGCGATCAGTTCGCCGTTGATCAGGTGGGTAACGAGGGTCATGGCAATTCCTTAATAACGGATCTTGTTTTTGCAGGCGCCGAACAGCTGGCACCTGCAGGAAAATTGGGGTGTTCCCGTAGGGTGGATGACGCTTCACCCATCCACCTTGAGGTTTGCCTGCGGCGGATGGAAAAAGCGCCATCCGCCCTACGGTGATCGGTGTTTGTTAATCCAGCGTGCTAAGAACTTCGCCAACGGCGTTGAACAGGCTGTCCAGCTGCTCGGGCTTGGTGTTGAAGGTTGGCCCGAACTGCAGGGTGTCGCCGCCGAAGCGCACGTAGAAGCCGGCGTTCCACAGTTTGATGCCGGCCTCGAACGGGCGGATTACCGGGTCGCCGTCACGCGGGGCGATCTGGATCGCGCCGGCCAGGCCACAGTTGCGGATGTCGACCACGTTCTTGCTGCCTTTGAGGCTGTGCAGCTTCTCTTCAAAGATCGGTGCCAGGGCCGCCGATTGCTCGATCAGGTTGTCGCGCTGCAGCAACTCCAGCGTCGCCAGGCCAGCAGCGCACGCCACCGGGTGACCCGAGTAGGTGTAGCCGTGGCCGAACTCGACCATGTGCTCGGGGATCGCCTGGTTCATAAAAGTGTTGTAGATCTCGCTGGAAGCGATCACCGCACCCAGTGGAATCGCGCCGTTGGTGACCTGCTTGGCGGTGTTCATGATGTCCGGCACCACACCGAAAAACTCGGCACCGGTCCATTTGCCCATACGGCCGTAGGCGGTGATCACTTCGTCGAAAATCAGCAGGATGTTGTGCTGGGTGCAGATCTCACGCAGGCGCTGCAGGTAGCCAACAGGCGGCACAATCACACCGGCGGAACCGGACATCGGCTCGACAATCACGGCGGCGATGTTGGACGCGTCGTGCAGTTCGATCAGTTTCAGCAGTTCGTTGGCCAACTCCACGCCACCGGTGGCCGCCATGCCCTTGGTGAAGGCCAGGTGCGACTGCAGGGTATGCGGCAGGTGATCGGCGTCCATCATCTGGCCGAACATCTTGCGGTTACCGCCGATGCCGCCCAGCGAGGTGCCAGCGATGTTCACACCGTGATAGCCACGGGCGCGGCCGATAAATTTGGTTTTGCTCGGTTGGCCTTTCAGGCGCCAGTAGGCGCGGGCCATTTTCACCGAGGTGTCGGCGCACTCGGATCCGGAGTCGGTGTAGAACACGTGATCGAGGCCGGCAGGCGTCAGCTCGGTGATTTTCTCCGCCAGCTGATAGGACAGCGGGTGACCGTATTGGAAGCCCGGCGCGTAGTCCAAGGTGCCCAACTGTTTGGCCACGGCTTCCTGAATTTCTTTACGGTTATGCCCGGCACCGCAGGTCCACAGGCCAGACAGGCTGTCGAACACGCGACGGCCCTTGTCATCGATAAAGTAGTTACCGTCGGCACCGACAATCAAACGCGGGTCGCGCTTGAAGTTGCGGTTGGCGGAAAACGGCATCCAGTGCGCATCCAGCTTGAGCTGACTGGCCAAGGATGGGACTTCGATCTGCGGCATGTTCATGGGGGCCTCGCGTATCGGCGACTTGAGCGATTTAGGTACTGTGGGAGGGGCTTTAGCCGCGAGGGTTAACAGCTGTCGCGGCTGAAGCGGATTCATCGCCCAACCCCTCCCACAGAGAAAACGAATCTGTTGCCAGCAAAGGTGCCACGGGCTTAGAGTCAGAAAAACACGACTCTTCTTATCTTTAGTTATCCATTTACTAAACAAAGCCCAGACAACGAGCCACCTCTATGAGCACCCGCCGCCCCGACCCGCTGGCCCAGGTCAGTGACTTTGATATCCGTCTGCTCAAGCTGTTTCGCAGCGTGGTTGAGTGCGGCGGCTTTTCCGCCGCTGAAAGCGCCCTGGGCATCGGCCGCTCGGCTATCAGCCAGCAGATGAGCGATTTGGAGCAGCGCCTTGGCCTGCGCCTGTGCCAACGTGGCCGCGCCGGTTTTGCCCTGACCGAAGAAGGCCGCGAGGTGTACCAGAGCACCCTGCAACTGCTGACGGCATTGGAGAGCTTTCGCACGGAGGTCAACGGCCTGCACCAGCACCTGCGCGGCGAGTTGAACATCGGCCTGACCGACAATCTGGTGACGGTGCCGCACATGCGCATCACCCATGCGCTGGCACGCCTGAAAGAGCGCGGCCCGGACGTGCACATTCACATCCGCATGACGCCGCCAAGCGAAGTGGAGCAAGGCGTGCTCGA
Organism: Pseudomonas synxantha; assembly: GCA_945874835.1. GTDB lineage: Bacteria > Pseudomonadota > Gammaproteobacteria > Pseudomonadales > Pseudomonadaceae > Aquipseudomonas > Aquipseudomonas synxantha_B. Next base: position 4,354 of record CAMCJM010000158.1, read on the forward strand.
CGGCCGCCTGCACATCGGCGTGGTGCCGCAGGTGACGGCGCTCTCCGGGCTGGACTACCAGGCGCTGTACGACGAGCGCTCGCTGCTCTACTGCGCGGTCGGCCACCCGCTGTTTTATGTCGATGATCAGCAACTGGACGACGAACGCCTGAACGCGCAGGAAGCCATCGCCCCGACCTTTCGCGTGCCGCCCGAGGCGCAGAGCCACTATCAAGCGCTCAACTGCACCGCCAGCGCCTCCGACCGTGAAGGCATGGCCTTTCTGATTCTCACCGGGCGCTACATCGGCTATTTGCCTGATCACTATGCGCAGGCTTGGGTGCAGCAGGGCCGCCTGCGCGTGCTGAAACCGGCCAGCCGCTTTTATGACATCAGCCTGGCCTCGGTCACCCGTAAAGGTCGCCGCCCGCACTTGGTGCTGGAGAGCTTCTTGGAGGCGCTGGCGAACTGCAGCTAAGCCGTTTGAGCGACCAACGCTGTAGCCCGCTGGTAGGCGCAGCCCGAGGCCAAAGACGGGGAAAACCCTAAAAACCTGCACATTTACGGTGCAAATCCCGTAAAAATCATCCGCCACTGTGCTTTTAAATCCCTAGCGACTTGTCACCCAGCCAGCACTGGGGTATCAGTGCAGCGACAAAAACCTGACCACTGCGGAACCGCCCATGACCGTTGAAGTACTTGCGCACCGAGCCGATTCAACCAGCAAACCCGCCGGCCGCATTCGGCAGAAAAACGAAGAAGCCATCATCAAGGCCGCCGAAGAAGAGTTCGCCCGCCACGGGATTCAAAGGCACCAGCATGAACACCATCGCGCAGAACGTCGGGCTGCCGAAGGCCAACCTGCATTATTACTTCAGCAACAAGTTGGGCCTGTATCAGGCCGTGCTGCTCAACATTCTTGAACTGTGGGACAGCACCTTCAACAACCTGACCGTGGACGACGACCCGGCCCAGGCGCTGACGGCTTATATCCGCGCGAAGATCGAGTTCTCCCGCCGCCACCCCAAAGCCTCGCGCATTTACGCCATGGAAGTGATCAGCGGCGGTGAAACCCTCTCGCAGATGCTCAGCCAGGATTACCAAGCTTGGTTCCGTGGCCGCGCCGCCGTGTTCCAGGCGTGGAGTGACGCCGGCAAGATGGACCCTGTGGACCCCGCGCACCTGATTTTCCTGCTGTGGGGCAGCACCCAACACTATGCGGACTTCGCCTCGCAAATTTGCCGCGTCACCGGTCGCACCCGACTGGTAAAGGCCGATTACGACGAAGCCGCCGACCAGTTGATCGCCATCATCCTCAAGGGCTGCGGCCTGACGCCACCTGCCAAAGACGCCTGATGCCCCTCACCCTGCTCGGCCCTTGCGAATACCGCGAAGAGATTCGCAAAAGCCGCTTTATTGCCCTCGCCGCGCCGGTTAACAGCGCGGCTGAGGCGCAGGCGTTTATCAGCGCACATAGCGACGCCAGCGCCAGCCACAATTGCTGGGCGTGGAAGGTGGGCCAGCAGTACCGTTTTAGCGACGACGGCGAACCGGGCGGCACCGCTGGCCGACCGATACTCGCAGCGATTGAAGCGCAGGAGATGGATCAGGTGGCGGTGCTGGTTATTCGCTTTTACGGCGGCATCCAGCTCGGCACCGGCGGCCTGGCCCGCGCTTACGGCGGCAGCGCCAATAAATGCCTGCAAGCCGCCCCGCGCCGCGAATTGATCGCCCGCGTGTCGTACCGCTGCCATTGCCTGTTTGCCGAACTGCCGCAGCTCAAAGCGCGCCTAGCAGAACTCGACTGTCTGCTGGAGAGCGAACACTACGACGCCACGGGGGCTGAGCTGCAACTGGCCATCCCCGCGCCGCGAGTCGCCGAGCTGCAAAGACTGCTGGCGGATATCAGCCGTGGACGGATTGAGCTGCAACTGCAATAACCTCTGTCGCGGCTACGACTGCATGGAGGCAGGAGGTAGGGCGAAGCAGGATGCCAGAGCCGAAAGCCCCTCCCACAGACGCACGGTGCCCGTGGGAGGGGCTTTAGCCGCGAACTGCCTCCTGCCAGCTCTATGCAATCAGCAATGCACCAAAACGCACCACCCTCTTAAAAGCTATGCACCACGCTAAAGCCTCCTGCACGCGCCGCCTTGCATCCACCCTGCAAGTAACACGGCCACCATGGCTTCTCTGACCCACTGGCCAGCTTTTTGCTTTAGCTCGGGCAGTTGTCATTTCCGAGCCTCTGTCCATGTTCAGTTCCCCTGTTATTCCACGCTTGCAGCTAAGCGGTATCAGCAAGCGCTACCCCGGCTGCCTGGCCAATGACCGTATCGATTTGAGCATCGCCCCTGGGGAGATCCATGCGCTGCTCGGCGAGAACGGTGCTGGCAAAAGCACGCTGATGAAGATCATCTACGGTGTCACCCAACCCGACAGCGGCGAAATTCGCTGGCAGGGTGAACCGCTGAAGATGCGCGACCCGGCCATGGCGCGCCGCCTGGGTGTGGGCATGGTGTTCCAGCATTTCTCGCTGTTCGAGACGCTGACCGTGGCGGAGAACATTGCTTTGGCCATGGGCACGGATGCCGGTACGCCGAAACAGTTGGAACCGAAGATTCGCGAAGTGTCGCAGCGTTACGGCATGGCCCTGGAACCGGGCCGACTGGTGCACAGCCTGTCCATCGGCGAGCGGCAACGGGTCGAGATCGTTCGCTGCCTGATGCAGGACATCAAACTCTTGATCCTCGATGAGCCCACCTCGGTACTCACGCCGCAGGAGGCCGACGAACTGTTCGTTACGCTGCGCCGTCTCGCGGCCGAAGGCTGCAGCATTCTGTTTATCAGCCACAAACTCGGCGAGGTGCGCGCGCTGTGCCAGAGCGCCACGGTGCTGCGCGGCGGCAAGGTATCGGGGCATTGCATACCGGCTGAGTGCAGCGACCTGCAACTGGCGCGGCTGATGGTCGGCGACGCCGAAGGCATGGAAAGCAGCTACCCGAAAGCTGACGGCGGTCTGCCGCGCCTGCGTGTGGACGACCTCAGCTGGCACAACGCCGACCCGTTCGGCTGCACCCTCAGCCAGATCCGCCTGGAGGTGCGCAGCGGCGAGATCGTCGGCATCGCCGGAGTCGCCGGCAATGGTCAGGACGAACTGCTCGCCCTGCTCAGCGGTGAAACCCGCCTGTCGCGTAACGAGCGCGAACGCATCAGCCTGGACACTCAGCCGATCGCCGACCTGTACCCGGATGCGCGGCGCAAACTAGGGAAACGCTGAACAAATCATGTTTTCTAGCCCAGAGCGCTGCGTAACCGATTTTTCAAAAAGCCAAGGCTCGTTAATCAGTCAATTCGAGGCAACCCCTGTGCATCGC